>SUWL01000048.1 GCA_015061495.1 Lentisphaerota bacterium | reverse complement strand
TCGTCACGGCGTAGTGAAACGAAGACGGAAGGGCGAGTTTTTTCGCAACCCGCCGAGCGGGCGGGAAAAGAGGTTTTTCCCCTCTCCCCAAACCCCACTTCCCTTTTCAAGAAAAGCGGTACTCTTTGAGATGATAGTTCCGGCGTTTTGGCTCTTTGGAAGAAAAGCGGGATTCTTTGAGATGATGAAGTAACGGTACGTTCCGGGAGTTCCGACAGGCAGCACTCCCCCTCCATAATAGTACAGTTGTGCATGGGTTCAATCCTTTCATGTTGCGCGCACTTTGTACCGCGGTGAGGATCTGGCTTTGCTGAAAACAGCATCACAGTTGCGCGACAGCTCCCGATTCACACGGGATTCACTCATTGTTCCGCGAAGACGATGTCTTAATATATCACTGAAAACGCATTTTTACAACATTTTTCACTTGAAAAATCTATCCGGCGAAGATACCTTATAAAAAAGACGTGTTTCAAGGAGATTTTACCATGTTCAACAAAAGCAGTATGAAGTTTCTGGAACAGCTCATGCGTTCCGCCAGCCCCACCGGTTATGAATCCGAAGCCGCAGTGATTTTCCGGGATTATCTGAAAGATTGCTGCGAAGTAAAATGCGATGTCATGGGTAACACCATCGCCGTCCTCAACCCCGATGCCCCGGTACGGGTCATGCTCGCCGGACACTACGATGAGATCGGTTTTCAGATCGTCTACATTTCCGATGAAGGTCTGCTTTACTTCCGCGCCAATGGCGGCATCGACAAACTCAATGTGCCTTCCAGTGAAGTGGATATCATCACCGCCAAAGGCAGAGTTCCCGGCGTTATCGGCAAGAAGCCCATCCATCTGCTCACCGCTTCAGAACGGGAAAAAGCCCTCGACCTCAAAGATATGTGGATCGATATCGGTGCGGAAAACCGCAAAGAAGCCGAAAAACTCGTTTCCGTAGGTGATCCGGTGGTCATGCGGGAAAACTTCCGTATGCTCAACAAGCACCGATTCATTTCCAAAGGAACCGATGACAAAATCGGCGCATTCATCGTCGCCGAAACCATGCGCCGGCTGGCAAAACGCCAACTCAATGTCGCAGTTTACGGTGTCGGTACCGTGCAGGAAGAGGTCGGTTTGCGCGGTGCCGCCGCCGGAAGTTACTCCATCAATCCCCAGATCGGCTTTGCCATCGACGTCGGTTTTGCCACTGACCTGCCCGATATCCCCAAAAAACAGTACGGCGATATCAAACTCGGCAAAGGTCCGGCATTGAGCCACAGCTGCGATAACAACATCGTACTGGGGAAAATCATCCGCCAGACCGCCAAGGCGAAAAATATCCCTTATCAGGAATCTGTTGCCCACCGGGCAACCGGCGGGACGGATACTGCAGTGATCCAGTTGTGCCGCGGCGGGGTCGCCACGGCACTGTTCAGCGTACCCAACCGTTACATGCACAGCCAGGTGGAAATGTGCGACCTGCGCGATGCCGAAGCCGCCGTCGAACTGCTCACTGAAACGATCGCTTCTCTGACCGGAAACGAATCTTTTATCCCGGTGGAGTGATCCGGATATGAAAATCAATGAAAAAAGTATCGCCAACTACGTTCACACCGGCGGATTCAACCGGCTGGCAGGTCGGCCGTCTGCTCCCGGCAGCTGGCAGCCTGCCCACCGTTCCCGCTGGTGGAAATCCACCATAACTCTGCTGGGAATGACATTTTTAGCAGTCGGATTATTTTTCGTATTTTTTTAATGATAAAAAGGATTGAGGTTATGCTGGCAGATAAACCGGTTGATGAATTATTGAAATATACCGGACGGAATCCCCGGCCTGTCGATTTTGATGCCTATTGGGAACGGGGTTTGGCAGAAATGAGAAGCGTTGATCCGCAGTTGGAATTGCGCCCGTCTGAATTCAAATATCCCCGTGTGGAGTGTTACGATCTCTATTTTACCGGTGTTCGCAACGCCCGTATTCATGCCAAATTCATAAAACCGGCACAACTGACCGCCCCGGCACCGGCTCTGCTCATGTTTCACGGTTATACCAACAGCAGTATGGATTGGATGAACTCCATCGCATATGCGGCAGCCGGTTTCGTTACCGCTTATCTCGACTGTCGCGGTCAGGGCGGCAGATCAGAAGATACCGGCGGTCATAAATTCAATACCTGTCACGGACAATTCATTCGCGGTCTGGATAATGATTCGCCGGATGATCTGCTTTTCCGGCACATCATGCTGGATACCGCTGAACTTGCCAAAATTATTATGGAAATGCCGGAAGTTGACCCTTCCAGGGTCGGTGCGTTCGGGTTTTCCCAGGGCGGCGGCTTAACTCTCGCCTGCGCCTCTCTGGTTCCGGAAATCAACCGGATCGTAACTGGTTATCCATTTCTTTCCGATTATCAGCGGGTATGGGAGATGGATCTGGCAACAGGTGCCTATCAGGAACTGCAAGATTATTTCCGCTGGTTTGACCCCCGCCACGAACGGCAGGAAGAAATTTTTACTAAACTCGGCTACATCGATGTCCACAATCTTGCCGCCCGGATCAAAGCGAAAACTCTGATGTTCACCGGCTTGATGGACACCTGCTGTCCGCCATCGACCCAATTCGCGGCATTCAATGCGATCACAGCGGAAAAGGATTACATCCTTTATCCGGATTTCGGTCATGAATGGCTGCCGGATAAAGATGATATAACATTCAGTTTCATGTCAGAATTACTCGGATGATCCGGGTGTCAGGAGGAATTTATGAACAACTTTGTCACATCAGTTCCGGCGCAGGCCGCCGCCCGCTGCATTATCGAAACTGCCCGCAGCCTGAATCTGCTGGACAGTCCGGTGGCGGTATCCAATGAACTTGCCGAAGCAGAAAAGACCCTGATCGTAAAAATGTTTCAAAAAATGGACGAATATATGAAACAGCACGGCGAAGAACTTGCTCCGGATGTGGTCAGTTCGCTCTTTACCTTTGTCTTTGCCAAAGCCGCCGAAGCGGTCACCAACATGTTCAACCATAAAGAACAGGAGTTCAATATGGATGGCATGTTTGACGGCAGGATCCCGCTCTATGCGGATGATGCGGTAACTTCGGAATTCAAGTCTTCGCAATTCCCCTTTCTCTGCGCCGGAAATTATCTGGAATTTACGGAAAATCGTGCCGATGACCTCGCTGACTGCAATCCGCTGCTGCTGCTTTTTGAAGCGTTGAAGTGGTGCTTCCGTTTAAGTTGCCATTACGCGATAACCACGATCGAAAATCACCACAAAATTTCCTGAAATACCGCCAATAAAAAATGATTCCCGGTCGGAACGATGTTTCGCCGGGGATTTTTTTACTGATCGGGAAATCAGAGTTTTTTCAGTTCCCACGCGCCGCCGGGAACATCTTTGACCGCGTAACCGAGTTTGGCAAGTTCGTCACGCAAACGGTCACTTTCAGCGAAGTTTTTAGCTTTTCTCGCTTCGGCGCGGGCTTCGGCAAGAGCGGTAACTTCAGCCGGAATGGCGGCACTTTCCCGCACGGCATCGACCTCAAAACAGGCGATAACCCGGTCGAAATCCCGGAATGCCGCCAATATTTCCATTGCTCCGGCTTTGGTCAGTTTCTGCTCATCAGCCAACCGGTTGGCTCCGCGCATCAGATCGAATGCCGCTGCCAGTGCCGGAGCGATATTCAAATCGTCTGCCATAGCTGAAGCAAAATTATTTTTCGCTTCAGTGACCAATCCGGCAGCTTCACCGGCTTCACCGGCACTATCCACACCTTTCAAACGGTCAAACAGCGCATCAAATTTACCCAGAGTTTCCCGGGCCTGCGCCAACGCATCAAGCGTAAAATTGAGCTTTTTACGGTAATGGGCTCCGACCAGCACCCAGCGGATCTCTCTGCCGTTCCACCCTTTGTCCTGCAGATCACGCAACGTGTAAAAGTTGCCCAGAGATTTGGACATTTTAGTACCATCGACCATCAGGTGTTCGCAATGCAGCCAGTAATTGACCCATTTTTTTCCGGTGGCACTCTCGCTCTGGGCGATTTCATCCTCATGGTGGGGGAACATATTATCCACCCCGCCGGTATGGATGTCAAAAGATTCTCCCAGATACTTCATGGACATGGCACTGCATTCGATATGCCACCCCGGACGGCCCCTGCCCCAGGGACTTTCCCAGAAGACATCGCCATCGGCTTCATCCCAGGCTTTCCACAAAGCGAAATCTCCCACGGCATCTTTAGCATATTCATCCGTGGAAATGCGCACGCCGTCACGCTGATTTTCCCGGTCGATGCGGGCAAGTTTACCATAATCTTTGCACTTTTCAATGGAAAAATAGATGCACTTATCCGGCGCCTGATAAGCGAAACCCTTATCCATCAACGTCTGGATCAGAGCGATCATTTCCGGGATATGATCGGTGGCGGCAGGATAAATTTCCGCCGGTTCGATCTTGAGCGTTTTGATATCATCAAAAAACGCCTGCTTGTATTTGGCGGTGAACTCCCGGAGCGGCAGTTCCTCCTTGCGCGAATCCCGGATCGTCTTATCGTCCACATCGGTAAGATTCATCACCTGGGTGACCGAGTAACCGAAGTATTCCAGCGTCCGGCGGAGGATATCCTCAAAAACATACGCCCGGAAGTTGCCGATATGAGCGAAATTGTAGACTGTCGGCCCGCAGGTGTACATTTTGGCGCACCCCGGTACCAGAGCATCAAACGCCATCTGACGGCGTTCAAGGGTATTGAAAAAACGCAGTTCCATTGTTATTTCTCCATGCTTGCATTTGTATATCGCTTGAGGTAATCGCAACCGATCATTCAAAAAAGATTGCTTCGCTTATAATGTAATATGCTGAAACAGATTTTTCAACTTGAAAACCGCATCAAACGGCTTTATATTAATATAAAAGGAAATATTTTATCATGAAATCATTCATTTTTCAACTCCGGCGGCTTTTTACCCCCCGGGACAAACGCAAATTTATTTACATTGCCATGCTGATGGCGCTCTCCGCTCTGCTGGAATTGGCTGGGATCGGACTGCTGCTGGGAGCCGCCACCGTATTTCTCTCTCCGGGAAGCACCGCCGGGATAAAGGTCAACGGGATGATGGAAAAATTCCTTCCGGGCTTGTCCGCCGACACCCGGGTGGTGTATGCCATTGCCGTCATTACGCTGCTGCTGGCGGTAAAAAATCTTTTCGCACTGCTGATCATCAGCATCCAATCCAAGTTTATTTTTGCCAAACGCCGCGAACTGGCATCCAGATTGTACCGGAATTTTCTCTATGCCGACTATGAATCGTACACCCGGCTGTCATCGGACTTTTGCTTTGCCTCTTTTGTCCGGCTCAACGATATGGGCAATCTGGTTCTGCTGCCGACCATGCAGATCATGGCAGATATTCTGGTCATCGGAGTACTGACCGTGGCGGCGATCTGGCTCTTTCCGGCGGTATCACTCTCGGGAATCGCTTTTATGGTGCTGGCAGCATTGCTCACTGCCGCATTGAATAACCGGGCAAACCAGCGCTGCGGCGAAAAATATCTCTCCTCCTCGCTGGAAGAAAACCGCATCCGGCAGGCAGGGATCACCGGCGAAAAAACCATCAAGTCAGCGGCAAAGGAAAATTTCTTTCTCACCCGCTTTGATACCGCTTTTTTCCGGATGAATGAACTGCTCCGGAAACTTTATGTCCTCGGGCAAATCCCCCGGCTGTCACTGGAAACTGCCGCGATCGTCCTTGCCGGAGGCGCATTTATCATCATGCTGCTTTTGCAAGTGGATAAAACGGTCATACTGCTGACCTTTGCCGTACTGACTGCCGCAGTCGGGCGTATTCTCCCGGCATTGAGCCGCTGCAATTACAATCTCACGCTGATCCGGCAAAACTATCCGCTGATAGGATTGATCAGTGACCTGCTGCACGAATTGCCGCAGGAGGAACCTCTCGCCGCCGGAACAGAATCCGCGGATGCTTCCCAAACCATCCGCTTTGAACAAGTTTCATTTGCTTACAGCGGCGGCAAACCGGTCTTTGAGAACTTTGATCTGACCCTTGAGCCATTCTCATCACTGGCGGTCGCCGGTAAGTCCGGACGGGGCAAAAGCACTCTGGCGGATCTGCTGCTGGGACTGCTCAAACCGCAGCAGGGCAGGATCACCGCCGGTGGGATCGATATTTCCGCCGACCTGACCAACTGGCGCAAGCAGATCGGAGTCGTACCGCAAAACATCTTTCTGCTGGAAGGAAGTGTCGCTGAAAATGTGGCATTCGGAGAGGAAAATATCGATCTTCCCAAGGTCAAAAGATCCCTTGAACTGGCAGGATTGAGTGATTTCGCTCCGGAATACCAGTTGACTGCACAGGGGAATCTTTCCGGGGGACAGCGCCAGCGTATCGGCATTGCCCGGGCACTTTACGCCGATGCGAAACTGCTGATCCTCGACGAAGCGACCAGCGCACTGGATGCCCAGACCGAAAATGCTTTCTGCGAAGTCCTCAATGACCTGAAAGGCAAAGTCACGCTGCTCATCATCTCCCACCGGGAATCAACTTTGGATGCCTGCGACCGGAAAATCGTTTTATAAAACGGGATATTTTCCCCCTCTCCCCTTTTCAAGCAAAGCGGAATATCGCTTCGCTCATTGTCCCGGATATTTACGGTATTGTACCGTCCGTCGATGTCCATAAAAAAGCAAATCCCTGCAAGTAATTTTTTTTACTTGCAGGGATGATTTCAACTGTTTTCAGTTGATTATGCACCGAAGTGAGCGAGCAGAGCTTTCTCGGCTTCAGCATTCCACAACATGTTGTGGCGTGCCACGATTTCTGCCAATTCAGCGAAGAAGGGATCTTCTTTACCTTTTTCCGCGAAGTCGGCAATCGCCGTCAACGGCATATTGATGCCGGTGTAGATCAGCTTTTTGCCGCCTTTGATCTTGGGCAGATTCAAAGTGGTTTCAATGACCGAATCCATGCCGCCGACGTGAGTGATCATGCAGGCGGGGTTGATCTTGCCCTGTTCCATCAGGGTAAGAGCTTCTTTCATGTCATCGGTGTTGCCGCCGGAAGTTCCGACGATGTGGGTGGAAGCATAGTGAACGTTGTAGAAGTTGAATTCCGCTTTGAATTTGGGATCCAACGGACCGGCAAAGAAGTTGAGACAACCGTCTTTGCCCAGGATCTGATCACCCTGTTCCACCACCGGACGCACCGGTGCAAAACACATCACATCATCATAACCGGTGTTGCCGGAAATTTCCATAAGTTTGGCAACCGGATCGGGACAGCCGGTATTGAGATATACCAGTTCCACGCCGTTTGCTTTGGCATCTTCCACAGTGTACAAACTTGCCGCACGCGCCAGACGGTCATCGTCAATATCGGTGACTACCAGCAATTTCGGACGGCGGGGACCGTGGATGGCATAATCCACGGCGCCAAGTCCCATGGGACCGACACCGGCGAGGATCGCCATTTTGCCGCCTTCAACGATGCCCATTTTGTGTTCATAGCTGCCGTTGGTGGTGTGATACTGGGCGTGAAAAGCTCCGATAACACAGGAAACCGGTTCGGCAACCGAGCCGTAGAAAAAGGCGTCGCCGTTGTAGGGCAGCAAGCTGCCGGTAAGCATGACCTCTTCGGGGATGATGATGTAGGTGGCATCGCCGCCGATGTACTGATAGGAGTACCCGGGCGCGGCAAGTGAACCTTTGTAATTCAACGCCGGCTGGATGGCAAAACGCTGACCGGCTTTGAACTGATCCTGCCATTTGGCACCGACCTGAACGATCTCTCCGCAAAATTCATGACCGATGATGATCGGTTTTTCGGCGACATCATCCGGCACGCGTTTGTGAGCAGCGCCCTGTTCGGCGGCCTTGAAACTGGACATGCAGATGCTGTCACTGGTGATTTTGGCGAGAATTTCGGAGTCGGAGATCTCCGGCAGGTCGAAAGTTTCGAGCCGGAGATCTTCTTTGCCGTAAAGTCTTACAGCGGTAGTTTTCATAGATCAGATTCCCAGTTTGGCGCGGCGCAGTTTTTCCACGCGGGTGAAGTTCATTTCGGAAGTGTAACCCGGCAGCGGCAGGATCGCTTCGTTGACTGCATCGAGGATCCAGGATGCCTGCGGATAGTAGAACTGTTCCAGTTCCGGGCAGGGAGAAATGCTGTTGGGCGCACCGACCACGACCGGAGGCGCATCCAGATAGTCAAACGCCAGACGGGTGACGTTGGCGGCGACATCGTTGAGGAAGCTGCCGCGTTCGCAAGCGTCGGAGATCAGCAGCAGACGGCCGGTCTTTTTGACGGATTCGATGAGCTTGTCGTAGTTGAAAGGCACCAGACTGCGGGCATCGACGATTTCCGCTTCCACACCGTATTTTTCGCTCATTTCTTTGGCGGCTTTGACAGCCGGATAGAGCGTGGCACCGATGGAAAGGATGGTCAGGTCGCTGCCGGCACGTTTGATATCGGGTTCACCGATGGCAACTTCATAGTACTCTTCGGGGACGCCGCCGACATGGAATTGTTCGCTGGTGTCGTAGAGTTTCTGGCTCTCAAAGAAGATCACCGGGTCAGTACCGCTCAATGCGGCATTCATCAGACCTTTGGCATCGTAGGGAGTTGCGGGGAAGCAGACTTTCAAACCGGGGATGTGGGCGCACAAGCTGGTCCAGTCCTGCGCGTGCTGGGCACCGTATTTGGCACCGACGGAAACGCGGAGCACCACCGGCATTTTCAGCACACCGGCAGACATGGCCTGCCATTTTGCCAGCTGGTTGAATACTTCGTCACCGGCGCAGCCGAGGAAGTCGCAGTACATCAGTTCCGGAATGGCACGGCCGCCGCAAAGAGCATAACCGCAAGCCGCCGCAACGATGGCGCTTTCAGAGATCGGAGCGTTGAAGAAGCGGTGGTAGGGGATCGCTTCAGTCAGGCCGCGGTAAACACCGTAGGCACCGCCCCAGTCACGGTTATCTTCACCAAAGGCGATCAAAGTCGGATCGGTGTAGAATTTGTTGATGATCGCTTCAAACAGCGCATCACGCATGTTGTAAGCCATCAGTTTGGAAACTTCTTTGCCGTTTTCATCGAATCCGAAACGTTTTTTGGTCTGGATCTTTTTGAGGTTGGCGTTTTCTTCCAGCGGCATGGTGACTTCCGGTTTACGGTCATCGAATTTTTCGACATGTTCGTTGGAAAGCATGTATTTACGCATGGCATCCGGTTCATTGGCGGGGTCGATGCGCGGAGAAACCTGTTCATCGATTGCCAATTTCATGATCCGGGTGATGCGCTCTTTGATATCAGCGTTGAAGCCGTCAAATGCACCGTCGCTCTCGATTTTGCCTTTGACCAGTTTTTCGCGGAATGCGGCAATGGCATCCTGCTCTCTCCAGGCTTCGATCTCTTCCTGGGTACGGTAGCTGGAACTGTCGGTGGCACTGTGACCGACGTAACGGTAGGTGACAGTTTCCAACAGGACGGGGCCCTGACGGTTTTCCAGGATCTCGCGTTTGCGTTTGAATGCATCGATAACAGCCAGCGGGTTGTAACCATCGACCCGTTCAGCGTGCAGACGGTCAGGACGGACACCGGAACCGATACGGGCAGCGATTTCATAAGCCATGGTTTCGCCGCAGGTCTGACCGCCCATGCCGTAGCCGTTGTTGATACAGTGGAAGATCACCGGCAGACCGCCTTTGTGTTCATCGTCCCAGAGTTTGAAATACTGATCCATGGAAGCGAAGTTCAGAGCTTCCCAGACCGGACCGCGTCCCATCGCACCGTCACCGCAGTTGCAGACGACGATACCCGGTTTTTTATTGACCTTTTTGTAGAGGGCGGCACCGGCGGAAATACCGGCAGAACCACCGACGATGGCGTTGTTGGGATAGATACCGAAAGGCAGGAAGAAGACGTGCATGGAGTTGCCCAGACCGCGGGTGAAACCATTGGCACGGCCGAAAAGTTCTGCCATGAATCCGTAGAGCAGATAGTCCAGAGCCAGGTCACGGACGTTGCCGCTCTTGTTGTGTTTTTCCACGACGCGGAGCAGATCGCCGCCGAAGAAGCCTTCCATGATATCCATGAGTTCTTTTTCCGGCAGGTTGCGGATGGCGTTGAAGCCTTTGGCAAGCACTTCGCCGTGGCTGCGGTGTGAACCGAAGATCATGTCATCGTGGGTCAGGGAGTAAGCCATACCGACCGCCTGGGCTTCCTCACCGGTGTAGAGGTGAGCCGGGCCGGTATAGAGGTAGTCGATACCGTTGTAGTGTTTCTGGGTACGCACCTGAAAGAGCATGGTTTCAAACTCGCGGATGAACTGCATGTCCTGATAGATGCCCAGCAGAGCGTCTTTGCCGTAGATTTTTTTCTCTTCAGCAAAAGTTTTCTTGTACTGGTTGAGTTCGATCTTGCCCAGATCGACGACCCCCGCCTTGCGGATCTCTTTGGGGTCAATGAATTGACATTTCGGCATTTTTCTGTTCCTTTATATTTAGGTTGAAAGTGTGTTATTATGCTTCGTTGAGTGCCGCTTCGCGGAAAACTTCACCCACGGTCGGGTGCGGGAAGACGACTTTGCTGATTTCGGCGCAGTTGAGTTTGCGGGTGATCGCCATTGCCAGACCGAAGATCATTTCGGAACCGGGGTTGCCGATCACACATGCACCGATCAGAATATCATCCTGATCGAGGATCATTTTGATGAAACCGTTGCCGCCTTCATTTTCGGCGATGTAACGTCCGCTGAAAAGCAGCGGCATTTTCACGACCCGGTATTTGAGACCTTTCTGTTTGGCGGTCTCTTCAGTTTCACCGACGCTGGAAACTTCCGGATTGGTGTAGATCACGGCGGGAATGGCGCTGTAATCCATGATATCCTTTTCACCGGCGATGACATTGACGGCGACTTCAGCTTCGCGGTAAGCGGTGTGAGCGAGCATGGATTTGCCGTTGACATCACCGACTGCGAAAACATCGGAAACGTTGGTTTTCATCTCATCATCGGTTTTGACGGCACCGCGTTCCATATACAGACCGATATTTTCATAGCCCATATCGGCGGTATTGGCGCGGCGGCCGATGGCGACGAGGATCTTGTCGGCTTTAAGATCGGATTTGCCGTCGGCATTTTCCACCGAGAGGGTGCTGCCGTTGACGGCGACGGCTTTGGTTTTGAGCATGAATTTCACGCCGCGTTTCTCGTAGATGCCGCGCAGCATTTCGGACATTTCGATATCGGTGGGACCGCCGATGCGATCCATCATTTCCACGACGACGACTTCAGTGCCGATGCTGTTGAAGTAGGATGCCATTTCCAAACCGATGACACCGCCGCCGAGAACGATCAGTTTTTTGGGAGCTTCGGTCAGAGCGAGGATCTCCCGGTTGGTCAGCGCATCACCGGAAGCGACCGCTTCGCGCAAGCCCGGAATGGGCGGTACTGCGGCAACTGAACCGGAAGCGATGATCAGTTTTTTACCGGTGTATTTTTCGCCGTTGGCTTCGACGGTGATGCCGGAAGCATCTTTGGAAAGGACTTTAGCCTGGGCCTTGACCACATTGACTTTGGCACCTTTCATCTGCATGGCGACGCCGGAAACGAGCATTTTGACCACTTTATCTTTGCGGGCAACCACTTTGGCATGATCGATCTTTGCCCCGGAAACGGTGACACCGTAGTGTTCACCGCCGCCGTTGGCATAATCGAAAATTTTGGCAGAATAGAGCAGAGTTTTAGTCGGCACACAACCTTCATTAAGGCAGACACCGCCCAGAGAGCGTCCTTCAAAGAGACAGACGCTCATACCTTTGTGACCGGCGCGTTCCGCCGCTTTGTAACCGGCGGGACCTCCGCCGATGACCAGAACATCATAAACCATGATAATTCACCTGTATATTAATGATTAAAGTGCAAGGATCAAATTGAATTTCTCCAGTTTATCCGCCAGAGCTTTGAGGAACTTCGCCGCCGGGGCGCCATCGACCACGCGGTGGTCAAAGGTCAGAGACAGTCCCATAGCCTGATAGAACTCCACTGAACCGTCGGCTTTCTGCCGGGGGCGCAGGGTGGTTCCGCAGACACCGAGGATCGCGGTCTGGGGAGGATTGATGATCGGAGTGAAACTCTCGATGCCCAGATTGCCGAGGTTGGTGACAGTGAAACTGCCGCCGGCAAGTTTATCAGAAGCAAGCGTGCCTTCTTTGCAGGCGTTGGCATATTCTTTGACCTGGGCGGAGATCGCTTTGAGGCTCATGGTGTCGGCATCGCGAAGCACCGGCACCAGCAGACCGCGCGGAGTGTCGATGGCGACACCGAGCTGGGCATGGGTGAAACGGCGCATTTTGTCACCGATGAAATTGGCATTGATATCGGGGAATTCCACCAGAGTTTTGGCGACCGCATAGAGAACGAGGTCGTTGATGGTGACTTTGTCCAGACCGAGTTCCGGAGCATTTTTCATCTGCTTGCGCATCTCGAGGATGGCGGTGGCATCAAAGGTGCGGTTAAGGGTGAGCTGCGCCATATCAGCCAGAGATTTATGCATATTGTCAGCGATGACTTTGCGGATGCGGGAGATTTTTTCTTCCGTATATTCAGCCGGAGCAGCAGCCGGAACGGCGGCAGGGGCTGCGGCTTTAACTTCAGCAGCCGGTGCGGCAGCAACAGCCGGGGCGGCAGCGGCGGGAGCGGCGGCTTTCAAAGTTTTCACATCGCGTTCGATGATACGGTTTTCCGGACCGGTGGGAATGGCTTTGGCGATATCCAGGCCCAATTCTGCGGCAAGTTTTTTGGCGCGGGGTGAAGCGAGTACTTCCGCACCGCAGGCAGCCGGAGCGGCGACAGCAGCCGGAGCGGCGGGGGCGGCGGCAGGGGCGGCAGCTTCGACCGGAGCGGGAGCGGCAGCCGGAGCGGCGGCACCGGGAACGGTAAAGGAAGCACCGGGTTTACCGACGACGGCGACCGGAGCGCCGACGGCGACCTCTTCACCGGCAGGCACGAGGATCTTGAGCAAAGTGCCTTCGTATTTGGCAAGTTCTTCAAAAGAGGATTTGCCGGTTTCCAGAGCGAAAATCGGCTGTTCAAGTTTGATTTCATCACCCTCTTTGACCTTCCATTCAGAAAGCAGTGCGCTCTCTTCGGAAACGCCCATCTGGGGCATCAGAATGAAATTGACATCCTTGTTATCGGAAGCCGCGGCGGGAGCAGCGGCAGCAGCCGGAGCGGCGGCAGGAGCGGCAGCTTCGACCGGAGCGGGAGCAGGAGCGGAAGCGGCACCACCGGGAACCTCAAAGGCTTCACCGGGCTTACCGACGACAGCGACCGGAGCGCCGACAGCGACCTCTTCACCGGCGGGCACGAGGATCTTCAAAACAGTACCTTCGTACTTGGCAAGCTCCTCAAAAGAGGATTTACCGGTTTCCAGAGCGAAAATCGGCTGTTCGAGTTTGATTTCGTCACCTTCTTTGACTTTCCATTCCGAAAGCAGTGCGCTCTCTTCGGAAACGCCCATCTGGGGCATCAGAATAAAATCTGCCATTTTACCTTTTCTCCTTGTGTTTTAAGGTGTTATAAGATTTTAGAAGTTTGTTCAACAATATTTTGCGGCATTTGATCGTCACCGACAAGCAGATCGACATCTTCCATTCTGGCAAAGGTGAATGGAAGCAAAGTACCGATCTTGGATGAGTCGAGCATCATCACCACTTTTCTGGCACGCCTGACCACGGCACGCTTGAGCATGGCTCCGAGCTGACTGCCGACGGTAAAGCCGCCCTTTTCATCATAACCTGAAGCCGCCATAAAAGCGGTGTCGATATTGAGATGTTCCAGATAATTCAATGCTTCCGGATCGGCGACGGCGATCTCATCCCGGCAGAGAGTACCGCCGAGCATGATCACAGAAGGCTTATTTTTGCGCATGGCGATCTCCAGCGCGATATTGGGGGCGGCGGTGATGACTGCCAGATGGCAGTCGGGCAGACGGCGGGCAAGAGCCATGGCGGTGGTACCGGAATCAATAAAAATCCCGGTATCCGGTTCAACGAGTTCCACTGCTTTGGAAGCGATAAGCTGTTTGGCATCATCATTGAGCTGTTCACGGGCGCTGTAGATATCTTCATGCAAGCCGTAACGGGAAGGAATGGTGCGGGCGCCGCCGCGGGTGAGGATCAGTTTGTGCATCTGTTCCAGAGCCGCCAGATCCCGCCGCAAAGTCATCTCGCTCCAGGAGGCGAAATGAGCGGCAAGTTCTCCGATGGAAACCTCGCCTTTGGCATCAATAAATTTCAGGATCGCTTCGCGTCTCTCGATCATGGTAAAAACCGTGCTTGCTCTGTATTCAGTATATTCCAATGATATAATATACATGCGGAACAACGCTTTTGCAACCGGCTTTGTTACTTTTTATCATTTTTTGTGATTTTTTTTCACACCATTTATTTCCGGGGTATTTTTTGGTGATGCCCAGAGTTTTGTAAGATCTGCATTCAAGATCCATTGCTTGCGATAATTCAAGCCGCGCACAAGTCCGGGCGCCGGCATGAATGCAGTACAACGAACCGGACAACAACTTTTTCCATAACCGCTTGACAAGCAGTAAAAGAAGCAATATATTAAACAGCACAACAGTTTTATATTTCAAATAAATTTCGGAGACAAAACAATGGCGTACTGCGTGAACAACGGAGAGGTCGTGACCGGAGAAGTGGTGAGCAAAAACGTGATGGAAGTTCACAGCGGAGGCACTGCCAATTCAACAACGCTGCATGGCAGCGGTTATCTGCAGGTATACGGCGGCATCGTCAACTTTACCGAAGTGGGCTCCTACGGATACCTGCATATTTACAGCGGAGGAACCGCCAACAGCACCACCGTAAAAAACTGGGGAGACTGCTACGTTTACAATAACGGCACCGCCAATCACACCAAGGTCGCTTCCGGGGCGGAAATGTTTGTTTACAGCGGTGCGGCAGTCAACTCGGCAACCGTAACAAAAGGCGGCATTATCGGGATAAGTTCCGGAGCGCAGGTAAGCGGACTAATTGCCTCATCCGGAGCATTTGTACGCATTGCAATAGCGAAAGGCACTTATATTCAAGGTTCTTATAATGATTCGGCATTTGAAACCAAAGACGGCAGTATATCCGGATATGGCATATACTCCGGCTGCTCAATGAATGTTTTTGCCGATGCATCTGCCACCGACACGACAGTATATTCCGGAGGCAGAATAAATATTTCCAGCGGAGGAACCATCCGCGGCAAACTGCAGATCGCCGCCGGAGCAGTCGTCAGTGCTTTTGAAGGATCGGTAATCGACTTTTCCGTTGCCGGAAGAAAAACTGACGACTCCTATTTAATCAACAATCTTTCCCGGATATCCGGGGCGGCAAATTACACGGCAACGGTAGCAAGGTCACAAGTTTCCGGGACTTACAAACTTTCCAAAGGAGCGGAAAATTTCAGCGGTACGATCACAGTCACCGACGGGACAAAAAATCTCGGAACTCTCACGGTCAATGATAAAACTCTTACCTGCGGCAGTATCAATTATTCGCTGATTTTAAGCAACGGCAATCTGTTCCTGACCGTGGAAAACAGATCCAAAGTGCAGATCCACAGCAGCGGTTACTGCACTTCTGCCGCGGATGTGATCGACAATGCCAAACTGGTTTCCGGCGGCAACAACCAGATGTTCATCTCCTCCGGCGGGGTGGCAAATAACACCATCGTGGATAACTACTGCTCAATGCATGTTTACAGTGGCGGCGTGGCGAATGGCGCGACGGTTTATTATATGGGACAGCTCTATGTGGATAACGGTGCAAAGCTCAACAACGGTATCATCCGTTTCGGGAAAACCTACATTTCCAGCGGCGGCGTGGCGAGCAATACGGTCGTTTCGCACGGCGGTCTGGTCTTTGTTTCCAGTGGCGGAAAAATGGAAACGGCGGCGGTTTCTTCCGGCGGCTGGATACATCTCTACTATGGCAATGATGCCAATAATGCCACGGTCAACGGTTACGGAAGATTCTACGTTTCCAATGCCGCTTCAGCCAATAATGTAACGGTAAACTCCAACGGCTTGAGTTTCATCTATGCCGGAGGGAAAATGGTCAAATCCCTGATCCAAAAGAGCGGTTCAGTCCATGTTTACGGCGGCGGAACTGCCAGCAGTGCCACGGTTTTCGGTGATGTCTTCGTCTATCAGAATGGTAAAGCGGATAAAACGGTGGTCTCTTCCGGAGGCAAAATCACCCTTAATGGCGGAGCAAAAGCGACCAACACCACCATTGACAACTATGGTTCAATGTACATTTCTTCCGGTGCGCAAGCGGATAATGCCACACTCTACTATATGGGGCAACTCTATGTCGATAAAGGGGCGGTGCTTAACAATGGCACGATCCGCTTCGGGAAAACCTACATTTCCAGCGGCGGTCTTGCCAATAATACAGTCGTTTCGCATGGCGGTCTGGTCTTTGTTTCCAGTGGC
Source organism: Lentisphaerota bacterium (assembly GCA_015061495.1). Lineage (GTDB taxonomy): Bacteria > Verrucomicrobiota > Lentisphaeria > Victivallales > Victivallaceae > UBA1784. Next base: position 3,654 of record SUWL01000048.1, on the reverse strand, counting down.
GGAAAGATGGAAACCGCCACGGTATCTTCCGGCGGTTGGATCCATCTCTACTATGGAGGTCACGCCAATAATGCCACGGTTGACAGTTTCGGCAGATTCTACGTTTCCAATGCCGCAAGTGCCAACAAGGTGACGGTCAACTCCAACGGCTTGAGCTTCGTCTATGCCGGAGGCAAGATGGAAAATTCCACTATCCAAAAGGGCGGAGCCGTCCATGTTTACGGTGCCGGAACCGCCAGCAATGCCACGATCACCGGCGGCACGGCGGCAGTTTACACCAATGGCAAAATCGACAATACTGTTTTGACCGGCGGAGTGGTTACGCTCTCATCCGGGGCGACTCTCCGCGGCACATTGCAAGTAACTTCCGGAGCGAAGGTGTTGACTGACACGCAGGCGACGGTCGATTTTACCGTTTCCAGAAGAACCACGGCAGATAGCTATCTGATCAACGATATTTCGCTGATCAACGGCGCACCGAATTACACCGTCACCGTCAGAGATAATCAGGAGACCGGAGTTTACAAACTGGCTCAAGGTGCGGAGAATTTCAACAAAAGCGTTACCGTGGGTAATGGTTCGGCGAATTTCGGAGTACTGTCGGTTTCCGGAACGCTGGCTTATGGCGGCAAGGTCTACCAGCTGCAGAAAAACGGCAGCGATCTTTCGCTGAAAATCAGTCATGCACCGGCTGGTATCTGGGATGCCGTCGCCGGAACATCCGCTGAAATCGCTATGCCGGAAAGTGCTTCCGGATGCCTCTTTGAAGAGAGCGCTTCCGCACCATCTCCGCTGGATGATACGCTCTTTGCCGACAGCAACGCCGCCGATCTTACAATCTGGCAAACCATGCCGGAATCCTCCATCGGCGTAAGCACCCTTACTGAAAGCACTCAAAACATCAACACCAAATTTGAGCTGCTCGCGTAAAACGAAAAAAAACAGGCATACCGCAAAATCCTGCGGTATGCCATATTTTTTATCAGAACATTACTGCTGATTGTTGGCAAAATACTCGATGATTTCCGGGTCAAGTGCCGGAATATCCTGCGGCATATTGCCGTTGCGCATGGAGTAGTGTCCCAGCACACCGGCGGCAACCGAATTGCGGGCGGCAACCGGACTGACGTTGGTTTTCGCACCTTTGCTCACGAAATCGAGGAAGTTGTCCACGATCGGACCGTCAGCTCCGCCGTGACCGCCGACACACTCTTTGAGGTGGTAGACGATATCCGGGGATTTGCGCGGGCCGCGGGTGGTCCAGACGTGGATCTCGCAATTACCGGCATCACCGATGTTCTCCACGCGTCCTTTGGTACCGATAAAGGTGTAGTTGCGTTCGGCATCCGGAGTGTAGTGACACTGCACGTAGGTTGCCTGCGCGCCGTTGTCAAGCTGCATCATGATCATGCTGTGATCTTCCACGTCGATGACGGGTGAAAATCCGCTCTGTTCCAACGGCGGATAATGCATGGGATCCCAATAAGCGACTCCCTCGCTCTCCGGAGAACGGCGGGCGCATTTATCGTAGACACTCAACATACCCATGCCGACCACCCGTTTGGTGTAACCGCCCATCAGCCAGTGCATAACGTCGATATCATGAGCGCCTTTCTGCAGCAGCAGACCGCAGGTGTTTTTCTGTTCGGAGTGCCAGTCGCGGAAGTAGGCGTCACCGCCGTAGTTGATAAAGTGACGGCACCAGCCGCACTGGATATCACCGATCAAACCGGAATCGATCACCTCTTTCATTTTGAGAACCGAGGGGAAGTGGCGCATATTGTGACCGACGAAAAGTTTGCTTTTGGTACGGTAGGCAGTACGGAGGATACGGTCGCACCCCTCGATGGAGATCGCCATGGGTTTTTCCAGATAAACGGCTTTACCGGCTTCCAGAGCGGCGATGGCCTGCTCTTCGTGGCAGTAGTCCGGACTGGTGATAAAAACAATATCGATATCTTTATTGGCGAGCAGTTCCCGGTAATCTTTCACCAGATCGGCGTTGGGGAAATTCTCCTGGAAGGTTTTGAAGCCATACTCTTTGTCCCGCTCCGGCATCTTATAGGGCTCGACCCCCATAACGATCTCAAAGCCCTTGTCCGGACGATGTGACTGATAAGCGTGTCTGCCTCGGCCGTGGGCACCGATGACACCGATTTTGTAAGTTTTCATAATTGCAAACCTCTGTTTTATTTTTCGGCAAAAAGACGTTTTCTGCCTGTTTTCGATATTAAAATAGCCCAAATTTGTGCTTTTTCAAGTACAATACCGAAAAACACATTTTTTTTGTTAAAGCAGATAATTAAATTTCTGCAATTCCTGATGACTGAAAGATAATTGTACCATCACTTTTCTCTCCGGAGACGGCAAATCCGCCATTATCCCGGACGTCGGCGCGCATAAAAATCTCATCCCCGAATTGTCCGGCAGCAAGATAATTGAGCTGGATTTCAGAAACTCTGACCGCCTTATGGTGCAGTTTTTCGCCGAGGATATCGCTTATCCAGCGGGCATATACCGCATTATTGAGATGCCGGTTGAGGTCGATATCTCCGGCACCGACCTGCCGGGAGGCGCAAATTTCAGCGGCGACTTCCGGCAGTTTATCCATATCCGGGAAGAATTTTTCCACCTCCGGCAGATCCATGATCTCCGGCGGAAGCACCTTTCTGGCATTGACCGGACGGTTGACCGCCGCATTGACCGGCAGCCAGAAACTGCCGGCATATCCGGCACGCGCCGAATTGAGTTTGATATCATAACAGCGGTGGGCAAAAATCCGCTGAACTCCGCTCGGATAGGTGACGATTTCCAGTTCACCGCCAAGCGGCAATGGTTTATCCAGATGGATCTTGAGCCGGCTCAACACCCAGATAAGCTGCATTTCGGCGAGTTCTTCCATACCGACATTGAGCGCGGAAGCATGTTCGGCAGCGGCATCCTGCATACGGTCGAGCAGACAGTGCAGTTTCAATTCTCCGGCGGCATCACATTCGTGGTGGCGGACCGGTGCGCTTATCCGGTGGCAAATCATTTTTCAACCTCCTGAAAAATACAGTTGACGGCAGCTCCGTCATAATACAATTTGATCGGCATTCCGTATAATATAGTACGGTTAAGGAGAAAAACAAGCACCTTTATCTGCTTTTACGGCTTGAAATTTGCACTTTCCGGCGTTATATTAGGAATATTGCCAAATGCAAACAATCGTTTCATTAACAAGGAGCAAAAAAATGGTTGACTACAAAACTCTCGGTCTGGTGAATACGCGTGAGCTTTTCGCCAAAGCGGTCAAAGGCGGATATGCCATCCCCGCCTACAACTTCAACAACATGGAACAATTGCAGGCGATCGTCCAGGCTTGCGTTGAAACCGAATCCCCGCTGATCCTCCAGGTTTCCAAAGGTGCGCGTGAATACGCCAACCAGACTCTGCTGCGCTACATGGCACAGGGTGCAGTGGAATACGCCAAAGAGATCAACAACGGCAAAGCCATTCCGATCGTTCTCCACCTCGACCACGGTCCGGATTTTGAAACCTGCAAAAGCTGCATCGACTACGGTTTCTCCAGCGTTATGATCGACGGTTCCCACCTCTCCTACGAGGAAAATATCGAAGTGACCAAAAAAGTTGTGGAATACGCTCACGCTCATG
>SUWL01000123.1 GCA_015061495.1 Lentisphaerota bacterium | reverse complement strand
ACCGGGGCTTGATCACGGTAATGCACGGTACGGCATTCCGGCTGCGCAATTCCAACAATAAAAGTGCCGAAGCACGCAAAGTGGCATGGTATTATGTGGATATTGACGATATGCTTACCAACGAAGGCGGCGAAATCGGCATCCGCAACGCCACCGGGACAGGATATTTCAACGAAGAGCGCGGTTTTAAAAATGGCAACCCCTTCTTGCGGGTCTACGATCTGGCAGTCGGTTATGTGCCGCAGGATTGTGCCGATCTTTCTCCGGCGAGAAAGGTCGAGAGCCGGACATTTGTCCCCGGCAAAAACAGCTTGCAGAATAAAAACTATACTCTGAATATCGCTCCGGACGGCGGATTGCAGATCGAGATCGGAAAACAGAAATTCTTTGTGGAAAACTTCTACAGCTATCCCAAAGCCGGTTTTAACGGTTTTACCTGCAAAGGGGCCGTTCTTCAGAATCCGGAAAAGGAATTTAAAGGTTCCATCACCCGGGACGGCAACACGTTTACCGGCAGATTTACCGGCAAATATTATACCGTCACCCGGACGCTGACATGTGCGGAAAATGCGATCCATGTCACCGAAAAGATCGACAATATTTCCGGAGAACCGCTGGGGATGTTTTTCAAAGTGGATCTCCTGTCGGAAAACCGGGCGGATATCGTGCGGAAAAACGGCTGCCAGCTTTATGAAAATGATTTGAGCAGCCACCGCTACCCCAATGGCAACAGTTCGATTTTCTGGGGATTCAGGAAACCTGCCGCCGGAATCGGTCTGATCGCGGTAAATGACCTTTTCCGGGTGCAGGCCGATTACCGTGCTGCCGTCAGCGGCGGTACGATCAGCACCCGTCACCTCGGATTTGATACCGGCAAATCCCAAACGCTGCGGTACAGCATTTATTGCGGCAATTCCAATGATTACTACGACTTTGTCAACGCTGTCAGAAGTGATTGGCAAGTGAATAATAAAACCATCCCCGGTGTGATCATCTGGAGTGCTTCCCACATCAAAAACAACAATGACAATTTTATCAAACGTTACGACAATCAGGGTGCGATCGGTTTGATCGACGGACAAAAATGGTTCAACGCCAAAGAGTACCATGAAAAAGAATTCGACATGGCTCAAGCCTTTGAAATCCACGATAAATGGAAAAATCTGGGCAAAGCTCTGCGTCCGCAAGCCAAATATCTTTTGCAGTTTCAGATGGTTTTTTCGTGGCGCAACAAAGATAACAGCCCCGATCTGATGGGAGATTCCATCGCCGTCGATGAAAACGGCAAAATCCTTGAGTTCGCCCGCGCCGTCAAAGGCGGCAATCCCAACAGCACCTACCGCAGCGGTGAAATCGGTCTTTTCCACGGTTATCACTATCCGGCGATCGGCAATAAATATTATCAGTATATCATGGATACTGCAAAAATGGCGATGGACAAAGGATATGGCGGCATGTACTTTGATACACCGGAATATGCGGCAGTTATTTACGGCAGATTCACTTATGACCGCTGGGATGGCAAAACGGTGGATCTGAATGAAGATTACACTATTGCCAGAAAGTATTGTGACCTCAATATGCTTTCCGCAGAGGCCAGGTACAATATTTTTGATTATATCACCAAACGCGGCGGTATCGTGGTACTCAATTCTCCGCCTTTTAATGAAAAGATCCAGCAGATGACCGCTCCGGTGCTGCATTTTTCAGAAGGCGACCGGGAAGACCGTCTGGCGCAGATGCACTTCACCACTCCGATCATGCTTGGTCAGCACGGCGGCAACGGAACGGCATTGTACAAGGGCGTACGTACTTCATGGCGCACCGAAGAAGATCTGATGGGCGATATTGTTTGGAAAGTGAAAAACGGCATTCTCTATTTCCCCTACCATCCGCCCAAAAATACGGTTGAAGAACACGAGTGGCCCATCCGGGATATGTATCCGATCACGGTGCAGGATATCCACGGCGGCTGGATCCGCGGTAAAGAACGTATCATCACCGTCAACAGCGGCAAATTCGGCTGGGATGAAAAAGTTGGCAATGCCCGGATCCGTATGTACGGCAAAGACGGCAGAATGGTCAGTGATCAGGTGGTCAAAGCCGGAACTGACAATAAATTTGAAGTCAAACTTCCGGAAAACGGCATGGCGATCATCATCCGTTGATAAGGAAAATTTTGCCGCAAGCGATTTCCCGTGACTGTAAAAAAATGCCGGAAATTGGTAATCTGCTGCAGTCACGGTTGACATAAAGATACACCGTTCTATCCGAAATGGAGGCGTGAGCGGCATAAATGAGCTGAATAATCGTAAAAAAAAGCTTTTTTTTGAAATTGTCACTTGAAAATCATAAAAGATGAGCTATATTAAGTGACACGATCAGATGAAACTGGTCAGGGTTGATTGATGCCGACGTGGCGGAATTGGCAGACGCGCACGGTTCAGGTCCGTGTGCCGCAAGGCTTAAGGGTTCGACTCCCTTCGTCGGTACCATACTGCGGGTATGGCATAACGGCTGTGCACCAGCCTTCCAAGCTGGTTATAGGGGTTCGACCCCCCTTACCCGCTCCAAATTTTTCGGTGGGATTGCCGAGCGGTCAAAGGCGGCAGACTGTAAATCTGCTCTCTCCGAGTTCGATGGTTCGAATCCATCTCCCACCACCATTTTTGATTATAACCGACTGAA
>SUWL01000047.1 GCA_015061495.1 Lentisphaerota bacterium | reverse complement strand
AAAAGCTCCCCAATATCCCGCTTTTGCAGCAATGTTTTCTATATTACAAGTTAGAGTAAGTTTATTGCTCAATGGAAGTTTTATCATTTCAAGCAAGATCATTCCGACCATAATCAGCAATGGCCCCAATGCTATATTCATATATTTTTGCAATATATGAGATGCTTGTGGTGTTGAATTGATAACCTTCGTCAGCAGAAGTACCAACAGAATATATGTCAGAATCCTCCCGAACGTATAGCATATTCCTGTAATGATTACCGCTTTTTTATGACCACTTTTCCGTCCGATAAATCCCACGGCAGCAATATTTGTTGCCAATGGACATGGGGATATGGAACAGAGAAGCCCCAGATAAAACGCACCTGTTACCGCCGTAATCATTTCGACAACCTCTCTATGCCATCGTCAAGATATTTTTTGAAATCTTCCGGACGCCTGACCAACTCCCAAACCCGGTCGAACCTTTCAAATTTTCCATTCCGTTCCATTACCACGCTGCGGCTGACCAGCTGAAAATCCCGTACAAAGTGTTCGTTTTGCGGTTCTTCTATGTTTACGGGAATGAACTTGACATTTTTATATTTTTCCGCAGTTTCTCTGGCAAGTTGTTCAATGGTGTTGCAAGTAATACACCGCTTTGTACCGTGAAAGTAATAGACTTTCAACTCATTTGATGAAACCTTTTCTGTGACAGTTGCCGGAACTGCCGTTTTCGTTTCCCGGTCTATTACATAGAGAACACTCCCTGCTACAAAGATCAACAGAAGAATGGTTATGATTTTTTTTAGCCGATTTTTCGGCTTTTTACCGGAACAGCAACAAGTCCTCTGTGTTGTCTGATTGCAGGTGCAATTTTGATTCCCCTTGTTCAACAGCACTGAAATTTCCTCAACAGACAAAACCTTTCCAGAACTGGCGACTTTTCCGTCAATTACCAATGCCGGAGTGACTATTATCCCCATAGCCACGATTTTTTCAATGTCGGTGATTTTTTCCAGATCACACTCGATGTGGTGTTGTTTTACTGCCATTTCTGCATTGGTAAAAAGTTTTTGACATTTGCTGCATCCGCTTCCCAGAATTTGAATTTTCATTTGCAAGGCTCCTTTCAGATAAAGAATTTGTGAAAAATATTGAACAGGTAACCGACCACTATGATGCCGATCACACAAACTGCAATAAAAAGTGTAAGCAACTGCGGTTTGACAGCTTTACGCAACATAATAATAGAGGGCAGACTTAAAGTCGTAACCGCCATCATAAAGGCAAGAACAGTTCCAAGCAATGCTCCCTTATCCAGTAATGCTTCTGCAACCGGGATCGTTCCAAAAATATCTGCATACATGGGGGTTCCGGCAATTACTGCAAGAATTACGCCAAAAGGATTTTTATTTCCCAGCAGATTTTCCACATAGTGTTGAGGGATCCAATTATGGATAAACGCTCCGATCGCAACGCCGATCAGAATATAAGGAAAAACCTTTTTGAAAGTATCAAACATTTGCTCTTTTGCGTACAGCAACCGTTCCTTGCGGTTTAATACGGCAGACTCTGTTGACGCAGCTATATTGGTTTGGTAAATGAATTCTTCCACATACTTTTCCATACGCAATTTTTCAATGATGCCGCCACCGATCACGGCAATGACCAGCCCCGCAATCACATAGACAACTGCCACTTTTGCGCCGAAAATACTCATCAGCAGTATCAGACTGCCCAAATCCACCATCGGAGAAGATATAAGGAATGAAAACGTTACCCCAAGCGGCAATCCGGCACGGGTAAAACCGATAAAAAGCGGAATCGATGAACAGGAACAAAATGGAGTGACTGTCCCCAGCAACGCTCCCAGAATATTTGCCCATACCCCACGGTATTTTCCCAGAATACGCTTGCTCCTTTCCGGTGGAAAATAACTTTGGATATAAGAGATAACAAAAATCAAGACGCACAATAATATAGTGATTTTCAGCGTGTCATAAAGAAAAAATTGTAATGAACCTCCCCATCTGCCGGAAATATCCACTCCGGATTTTTGAAGCATTTTCCCGATTGCTTCATTGAGGTAGTTCATTCCCAGCAGTTCATTTTGAATAAAGGTCCAAATGTTCATGATTTCTTCTCCTTTGCTTATTTATTTAGTTAAACAACTAAATGTATATATAAAAAAAAGATCATTCGACCTTTTTCTTGCCGATACACTCAATCATATCAAGTATGCAGGGACATTGCAAGCGATAATAAACCTGCTTGCCCCGTTTATCATCAGTAATGATTCCGGCATTTTTCAAAATCGTCAAATGCTGGCTGACTGTGGCAAACTTAACACCAACAGCATTGACAAATTCGCAGACACAATGTTCTGCCCCGTCAGCAAGCTGCTTGACGATCCACAAGCGGATGGGATGTCCCAAAGCCTTGAAAACTTCAGCTTCTGTTTTACAACAATCTTTTTCATATACCAGCATAACAACACCTCGTTATTTAGTAATATAACATAATGTTTTGATTTTTCAAGCAGCTTTCGTAAAAAAATATTTTTTTCAGATGTCGGCGTTCTCGTTCAACCGAAAAGCGAAGGTCGGTGCAGAGAACTTTCCGATGGGCATTTCAAGGTGGCGTTGGTATCGTTCTGCGGAAAAATCCGTCATTTAACGGATGTTGCCAGTCAAAGAGTTATGACGGATAGAGAACACTTTTCGGTAAATGTATATTGGTCTCTAATCGAAATGTCGGCAAATAGAGAACAGAGAAAAATAGAGAATTTTGCGTATTTTGCCGTGTGTTTTTGTAACTCTCTAATCTCTAACGCTTAACAAAAGAACGCCGCATAAATGACTGCCGACATTTACAAACAGAGAATTTACAGAGAAACTATGCAAAACACACCCGATTTTGAGAAAATACCGCATTTATGAATGTTCTCTGTTGGACGGCAAAATCGGTGTAAACACTTGCCATTCATTGGGTAAAATCGCAGCATAAAAAAATCCCATCATAAATGACGGGATTGTAGAGAAAACAAGGTATGGTGGGCGATGAGGGACTCGAACCCCCGACATTTTGCGTGTAAAGCAAACGCTCTAACCAACTGAGCTAATCGCCCCCGGATATTTGTCACTGTCTTAATATAATACTACTTTGTACAAATATCAAGCCCCGGTGAAATAAAAAAGTTTTCCCGCTTCATCCGGTTTGGCGCAAAACTTCACCGTGATAAGGTGATCCCCCGAAAATGACGGTTCAAATTCCCACTCCGGCAGCAGACGGCTCAACGGGAATATCAACTTCTCCGCAGGTTCAAGACCCATATTCGTCAACTCCAGTGCCCCCGGAGAAAACGGCAGCTGCGAAAGCAGTTTCAATGCCTTGCCGATATGATAAAGTCTCAACGTGATCCGCGCTGAAACTTCCGGTTCACCTTCCACTTCTCTGCTGTAATTATAATCGTTATGCACAATCGCACTTGCCGCAGCATATTTCGCCCGGACCTCCGGCGGAGCTGCCAGTTTACCCAGATCTTCCCCCTGGTAAAATGCCCGGTATCTGCCACGGCGGATCTTGAAAAGTTCTTTGAGTGTGTCCATTTGCTTTTTTCTCCTTTGGGTTCGCTCTGATTATGCCGCAGAATGTCAACACCTGATCCTTGATTTATGCCTTTTCAGGTGTTATATTATATCAGAGGACGGTGCAATGGTGATGCCGTCCTCAATCATTTTTTATAAAACAGGTTTTTTCTTATGGCTCTGCAAAAACTCCGTCTCGGGCGTTATGATTACGCCGGATATACGGCATTTGCCATGTATTCGGTTTGTTCACTCTCATTTCCGCTGCTGATCGTCGCAATCGGCAAATCTCTGAATTTCCCCATGGACGGCGGCGGCATGGCAGCCGGCGGCGTACTCCACATGTTACGCAGTATTTCCATGGTGATAACTCTGCTGATATGCGGCTGGATATCCGCTTTTTTCGGCAAGCGTATCACCATGGGATGCAGCATCATCATGATCGGACTGGGAATATTCTGTTGTGCTTTTTCCCAGTTTTACTGGATGCTTTTTCCCTGTCTGCTGCTCGCCGGCATGGGCGAAGGCATCGCTGAAGGTATACTTACTCCTTTTGTTCAGGATCTGCATCCGGAATCCCCCGAACGATACGTCAATATCGCTCACTCTTTCTGGTCGGTCGGCATCGTGCTGGCGGTGTTTTCAGCCGGAGTACTGTTGACTTTAGGCGTAAGCTGGCGGTTTATTCTCGGAGTACTCGGAGCTCTTACTGTGATTTCCAGTCTGGGATTCCTCTGGAAAGAAAATCCCGCTTCTCCCTATCCGGAATCCACTTCAGCCACCGATTGGGCTTCCATCTGGCGCGCCACCTGCCGGATCGTCAAACTCCCCCGGTTCTGGCGCTGCTGTCTGGCAATGTTTTTCGGCGCAGGTGCGGAATTCGGGTTGACATTCTGGGCGGCAGCGTACATCGAACTTACCTTTAAAACTTCAGCGCTGGTCGCCGGTCTGGGCGTGGGAGTGATCGCTCTGGGAATGTTTATCGGCAGAACCCTTTTCGGTTATTTCGCCAGACCCGGATATCTGCGCTGGATACTGCTGGGGGCCGCTCTGGCAACCATCCCGGTCTCTCTGGCTCTGGCTCTGCTGAAACCGGGCATAATGCCGCCGGGAATACTCATGACTTTGCTCTTTATTCTGCTTTTCGCCGCCGGTATCGGTATTTCTCCATACTGGCCGACCACCCAGGTGTACGGCGTGAACAACATGCCCGAAGAAGATTCCACTTTGCTGTACGTTTACTTTTCTGCAATGGGAACACCCGGATGCGGATTTTTCTCATGGTTCATGGGCGTGGTCGGCGATAGATACGGTTTGAATGGCGCGTTGATGGTCGTCCCCGCCAGTCTGACGGTTTTCATCGTTGTAGTTTTGCTGGAATGCTGGGTTTTCGCTCGCAAAAAATAAGTCATTGTCTCATCTGTCGCGATGCAATACCCCGCACTGCATCCACCTGTATTCGTTTCACTGCACCGTGCAAGCCATGGGGATCTGACCGTTATTGCGTATCGTTGACAAATCATAATGTTTGTGATCTGTTCCTGTGCGTGCGATTGTCGCACGCAACGGATGCCGGATGCCGGTTTCACCAAATTCGGGACATTTACCGGGCGATTTAAAAAACTGCCGGATAATTCGCATCTCTCTTCCTCCTGCCATAACTGCCGGGAACGACCGGCTTTAAGACTATAGCGGCAATTTTCAAGATTTTTTTGAGGAATTTTAAAACTGCCTCACTTGAAAAAAATACTTTTTTATGGTATTTTATCTTTCAGACAAAATAAACCTTTTCATGGGATGGAAATTGTTATGAAACAAACCCCTGAAACCGTAATCCTGATTGATTGCGGCTATGACGGCATCCAGAAACTCGCCCGCGCCGTCCGGGACAAAAAGATCTACACCATGGTCATCCCCTGTACCGCTCCGGTGGAACGGGTCATGGCAGAAAAACCCGTAGGTCTCGTATTCGTTTCCGGCGGAAATACCGCCAGACTGGACGATGCTCAAAAGAAATTTTCCGCCGTCGCCCTGCCCAAATTGACCGTCAACGATCTTAACGATGCCGCGACCGTCAGTGACTTCTGCTTCAATGAATGCAAATGTTCCGGTAACTGGAATATGGAAAAATTCATCGATGAAGCCGTCGCCGATATCCGCGCTCTGGTCGGTAACGAATCCGTCGTGCTGGGACTCTCCGGCGGAGTGGATTCCAGTGTCGCCGCCGCTCTGATCCATCGCGCCATCGGTGATAAGTTGACCTGCGTATTCGTCAACCACGGTCTGCTCCGCAAAAACGAAGCCGAAATGGTCCAGAAAATCTTCGCCAGAAATTTTAATATGAATCTGGTGTATATCGATGCTTCCGACCGGTTCCTCGATAAACTCGCCGGTGTCACCGACCCCGAACAGAAACGCAAAATCATCGGTAAAGAATTTATCGACGTTTTCGCAGAGGCCGCCGAAAAAACCCGCGCACCTTTCCTCGGTCAGGGCACCATCTACCCCGATATCATCGAGAGTATTCCTTTCGACGGCGACCCCAAAGGCGTGATCAAAAGTCACCATAACGTCGGCGGTCTGCCGGAAAATCTCAAGTTCAAACTCGTCGAACCTCTCGAACGGCTCTTCAAAGATGAAGTCCGCCAGGTCGGAAAACTTCTGGGACTGCCTTCCGAATTGCTCGACCGCCACCCGTTCCCAGGTCCCTCCCTCGGCGTCCGTAACGTCGGCCCCATCTCCCGCGACACTCTCAAAATTTTGCGCGAAGCTGATGCCATCGTTACCGAAGAACTTATCTCTTCCGGATGGTATCATAAAACCTGGCAGACTTTCGCCGTCTTCGTCCCCGTCCGCAGCGTCGGTATGAAAAATCATAAACGTACTTACGATTACGTCATCGCTATCCGGTCTATCAATACCGTCGATGCCGTCACCGCCGAAGTCGTCCAGCTGCCCTGGGACCTCCTTTTCAAGATGTCCGAGAGAATCATCGCCGAAGTCGACGGCGTCAACCGCGTCGTCTACGATATCACCCAAAAACCCCCGGGCACCATCGAATGGGAATAATTACTTTCTTTTCACAAGAAAAGAAAGTAATCAAAGAAAAGCGAACAGTCGCGGCGGCTCCGCTCGCCTTGGTCGGGCGGGCGGACAAGCCGCCCTTAACGGGGGCTCTGCCCCCGTACCCCCGAACGCTGGTTAAGAAAGACAGTTGTATACAAACCTCCCTTAACGGGGGCTCTGCCCCCGCCCCCCCGGATGCCGGTTAAGAAAGACAGTTGTATACAAACCTCCCTTACGTTTTATAACGTTTGGGGGTTTTTCCTTTTCGTGAGAAAAGGATAGTTCGCAAAGAAAAGCGAAAAGTCGCGGCGGCTCTGCCTCCGTACCCCCGAACGCTGGTTAAGAAAAACAGTTGTATACAAACCCCCCTTACGTTTTATAACGTTTGGGGGTTTTCCTTTTCACGAGAAAAGAATAGTTCGCAAAGAAAAGCGAATTACGCTTTTTGAAAAAAAAGCCCGGCAAAAACCCCTGTGTGCATTCCCGCGCACCGGGTTTTTTCCTTTTCACAGGAAAAGAACGCAACAGGGGTTGAAAAATTGGGAAAGTTGATTATATTCTTTAGAGTAAGAAAGGTGGAATAAGGAAAAATGAAATTTACAGAACCGTGGTTATTGCTGTTGATTATTCCGGCGTTATTTTTATGGGTGGTATCGCTGGTGGTGATCCGCAAGCGCAAGAGTCGGCTTATGCGTCTGGTTGCGGGCGTGGGTGGAGCGAGTTCTTTATCCCGGCGGGCGTTATTATGTAAGAACATACTGTATATAATTGCGGTGCTGCTGTTGATAATTGCATCGGCGCGTCCTTATATCCGGGAGAAGCAGTTATCATTTCGCGGTGAATCGCGTGACATTATGATATTGTTTGACGTATCCCGGAGCATGATGGCGACGGACTTGCCGCCGTCGCGCATGGAGCAGGCGAAGTATTTGCTGCAGGAGATATTTGCGGCGTATCCGGCGGATCGTTTCGGATTGATTCCGTTTGCGGGTACGGCGTTTGTGAGTTGTCCTTTAACGGCGGATCACCACACGTTGCGTGAAGCGGTTGCAGAACTTGCGCCGTCGAGTGTACCGTTGGGCGGCACCAATCTTGCCAAAGCGCTGCAGGTGGCGTTGAAATCCATGCAAAGTTCCGGAGGTTCACACCGTGCGATCATTGTTTTGACGGATGGTGATGAATTGACCGGCAGTGCGGCGGGGGAGTTCGAAGAGTTGAAAAAGCAGCACATCCCGCTGTTGATAGCTGGTTTCGGTTCGCCGGATGCGGCGGCACCGGTGCCGGATGAAAAAGGCGGGATGGTGCATGCGGCGACGGGGGAGATCGCCGGGAGCAAGCTCAATGAACCGTTGCTCCGTCAGTTGGCGCAAGCCAGTGGCGGGGTATATTTCCGCAGTACAGTAACGGACACGGGGATTGGCAATGTCCGCAATTTCCTTGACCGTCTGGACAAAGTTTCGCAGGAGAATCTGCCCCGGAGTGTACCGGAAGATCTGTTCCCGGGGTTCATACTGGCTGCGATGATACTGCTGGTGATCGCGGCGTGTATCAGTGAAAGGAGCCGTCAGATTTCCAAAGTATCGCTGTTTTGGTTATTGGCGGTATTATTTCCGTTGGGTCTCCGGGCGGAAATGACATCTTACGAACTGTATGAGAGTGCAAGAAAGCAGCAGTTATCCGGCAATTCGCAAGCGGAAGAGCTTTATGACAAGTTGATTTCCGGCAAAGATGTTCCGGAAAAACTCCGCGCCCGTGCCATGCAGAACCGGGGGGTGATCAGTCACCGGCGCGCCCGGGAAGCGGTGGAAAAGTGCCGCCAGCAGTTAAAGGCGCAAAATATTGAGGACGCGGAAAAAGAGGTGGATCGGGCGTTAAAGCAATTTGTTCAGGGTAAGGAACTTTACGAAGGAGGCATGGCATCCGCCGAATCCGGAGAGATCGAAAAGCGTCGGATCAGCAACTATCAGCAGCTGCTTCAGGAAAATAAAAATGCCATTGAACTGCAGAAAAAGATCCGGGAATTGAAACAGCAGCAGCAGCAATCGCAGCAGCAATCGCAGCAGGCGCAGCAGCAAAATCAGCAAAATCAGCAGAATCAGCAGAATCAGCAAAACGGTCAGAATCAGCAAAATCAGCAGAATCAGCAGCAAGCGGTAAAAAGCACTTCTCAAGCTGCAAAATCGGCGCGTGAACTGGAAAAAAAGGCGCGTGAACTGGAGCAGCAGAAATTGGCAGACCAAGCCAAATCGGCGGCAGAAAAACTTGAAGATGCGGAAAAATTGCAGCAAGAGGGCAAAAATCAGGAAGCGCAGAAAAAACTTGATGAAGCGGTAAAAGAGCTGAAAAAACCGGAAGATCCCGCTGCGGAAAAATCGGAAAAGCCGGAAAAATCGGAAAATCCGGCAGATGATCCTGCTGATATCCCGCGTGAAGATGCGGCAAAGCAGGATGCGCAGCGTCAGTTGGATCTGCTTGATGATGAAGCAAAAACTTTGCGTGATATGTTCCGCAGAGAACGCAATTTACGGCGCAGAAAGGTACAAAAGGATTGGTAATCGGGATGAAAAAGATTTTTCTGACAACGGTGTTTGCGGTGATATTTGCGCAGTTATCCGGGATCGAGGCGGTATTGCGGGCGGTTCCCGGCCGTCCGGTTGCCGGGGAGAGTTTCATGTTGGAATTGACGGTGGATTCAATGGAAAGATTCAGCGTAAAGTTTCCGGAACTGCCTGATTCGGTGAAAATTTCCCGGCGGTCGTCATCCAACCGGCAAAATGTTTCGATCATCAACGGCAGGCAGAGTGTGCAGATCACCCGGGGTTTTGCGGCGGTGGCTGAAGCGGCAGGCACATTTGAGATCCCGCCGTTTGAGTTGGAATTCAACGGCAGTAAAGTCATGAGCAATCCGCTGACATTGACGGTGCGGGATGCGGCGCAGCTACCGGACAGTG
The DNA here is from genome assembly GCA_015061495.1 of Lentisphaerota bacterium. Lineage (GTDB taxonomy): Bacteria > Verrucomicrobiota > Lentisphaeria > Victivallales > Victivallaceae > UBA1784. Next base: position 11,031 of record SUWL01000047.1, on the reverse strand, counting down.
AAAAGGTCAGTGCGGTGCTGACTTTTTTGCCTGCCCGTCCGGTTTATGTCGGCGAAGTTATGCGTGCGGATATCGAATTATTCATCCCCTATGAGTGGAATTTGCAAGGCATCCGGGATATCAAAGCGGCAAATTTTGCAGATGCCAGTTTTATTTCCCGTCCTGGCGGGCAGTCACCGTTTTATCAGAGTTCTGATTTCATCCGGCGCGGGAATGGGGTGTCTCTGGAATTGCAGGGGATATTTCAAGTGTTGGCAAGCGGAGAATTCCCGGCGGAATGTCAACTTGAATTGCTGCTGTCCAAAAGAAGAGACGGTTATGATCCGTTTTTTGCGCCGCCGCCGACCGCGCGCATCATCACGGCAAAAAGTGCCGTTCCGCTCAAAGTGCTGCCCCGTCCGGCAGTTCCGGCTGGCGCTGTTGACACCGGATTGACCGGAGCATGGCAGATCGATGCCAAATTGAGCAAAAAGGAACTTACGGCAGGAGATATTGCCGAATTGACCCTGACCTTTACCGGCAAAGGTCCCGCCCCCGGATTCAAAGCACCGGAAATCACGATCCCGGATGCCCGTCCCTATCCGCCGGAAACGACCTCCGGCAGACAGCAGAGCGAATTCACCGTCAAATACCCCTTTGTCGCGTTGAAAGATGGCAAAAAGTCACTGCATTTGCACTTGGCGGTGCTTGATCCGCAAAGCGGCAAATACCGGATCGAAAAAATGGATATTACCTATGATGTTGCAAAAAATCCGGGGCTTGCCGCAATTCCGGCGCCGGTGATCCCGGTATCCGGTGGCAGTGAAACCGCGGTCAAAGCGGATTTCCCGGCATTTGAATTGAGCGAACCGGATACTCCGGTGTTTCTGCCGCTGATCAACAATATTCTGTTGTGGGCGGCAGGAATTTTGCTGGCTGGAATGGCTGTGCTGATCATCTCACTTCTGCCCCGCCGGAAAAATTCTGAACAAAAAGCGGCACTCCGCCGGATCATCGACCGATTGGCGGTCAATGGTCCGCAGGGATTGATCGATTCGGGCAGTGCGGAGATCGCCGGAGCATTGGGTTTGCCGCCGGGGACCGGTTTCGCAGAAATCGCCGACTGCTGTCCGGATGCGGAAGTGGCAGAATTTTTCCGGCAGCTGGATAATGCGGCATTCAATCCGGCAGTCGCGGGAAACCGCACCCCGCCGGAATTGCGGCAAAAGGTGGTCAAGTTTCTGAAATCTTTACTGATATTCATGGCAGCACTGGTGATCCCGGCGGTGTCAGCGGCAGATCACCGCAGTGCGGAAAAGGCATTTTACGCCGGGAATTATGCTCAAGCCGCCGGGGAATTCCGGGAACTTGCCGCCGGAAGCAATCAGGTTTATCCGGCACTGCTTTACGATCTGGGCTGTGCGGAATATATGAATGGCAATCATGCGGCGGCGTATGTGGCGTTTCACCGGGCGGCACTGCTTGAGCCGTGGAATCACAAATACGCAGATGCGCTGGAACTTGCCGGGGGCAAACTGCCGGAAAAAACGGCAGATCATCCGCTTTTACGGCAGCTTGCCGTTATCCGTCCGGACGGTTATATCCTGCTGGCGGCGGTAATGGCGGCAGTAATTTGCGTGGTTGCCGCATTCCGGAACCGGATCGGCCGCCGGATAATGGCGGCAGTGATCGTATTGTGCGTGATCTTTGCGGTTTCCGGGATCATTGCCGCCGTGACGTTGAAACAGACCGTCTATTCCGGGACAGCGGCAGTGGTGGTCGCCAAAAGTGCGGAATTATCCTCCATTCCGGCAAATTCCGGCGGCAGCCGCGCCAAACTTCCGGAAGGTACCAGAGTGGATATATCCGGCAGCAATGGTGATTTCGTCCGGGTCAGCGGCGAAAATATCAGCGGCTGGATGAAAAAAACTGATGTGGAGAAACTCTTTCCCTATTATATATTCTGATGCCGCACCGCACATCTGGTCATTGAGCCGTAAGTTCCGGCGGAACTTCTGTCCGCGCAGTGCAATTCTGCGCTACCGGGAAGCTCCGGCGGTGAAAAACGGAGAATATTCTGCGGACGGCGACCGGATATATGCCTGCAGTAAAAGAATTTCCGACAGCAAGTTTCTGCGGGAAATACTGCTTGGCGTCATGCAGCAGGAGTTCTACACCGGCGAAACCGATGCCGAACTGCTGACCGGAGCGGTGATGGAAAATTTTTTCAACGAATACCGCAATCTGATCTGGGGCAAAAGCAGCCGGCAGCTGCTGTCGCTCTGCGGCAGAGAGTTGGATTTTGAGGAAAAAGGCAGGGAACTGGAACACCGGATGTACGCTTTTCTTGCCAATATCCGCCCTCATTGGGAAAAGTTGCTGACAGTCCAGCCGGAAGCAAGAAAGACGATCGCCAGAGTGCTGGATCTGCAGATCAGTGAATACCGCTGTTTCGGTTCGCCGCTGTGCGCCTATTTTGAATCCGGCAAGTTGTGTTTCGTGGAACTGCGGGGCGGAGATTTCACCGGTTCGGAAGCGGAAACCGCACTGCTTCACTGTTTCTATGCCATGAACCACTGCGGTTGTGAGCCGGACAAAGTGGGATCGCTGGTGTTGGATTATCAAAATGGTACATTCCGGACTTTTTTCAGCGGCAGCGACCTCTCCGAAGCGATCAGAGCGGTCAAAAATGAACTTGCCGCCTGGGAGGAACTCTGGCAGCAGAGGTGGCAGAATATTCCGGGTAACGGAGCAAATTGTCCGTATTGCGCATTTGCTCCATTGTGCCGTGATTCCGGAGTTTGACAAATCGATACAAGTGTGATATATTGCAGTATAAGTCAACCGATCAGGAGAAAGGATGGTGTTTTATGAAAAAGTTTATTGTCAGTGTGTTGGCGGTGGTGTGCTGTTCATTTGCCGTGGCGGCAAAAGATGTGCCTGCCGGATGGACGATCGATTATGATGCGGCACTGAAAGAAGCCCGGCAAAGCGGTAAAAACGTGTTGATCCTCTTTACCGCATCCGACTGGTGTTCGTGGTGCAAACGTCTGCGCAAAGATGTGCTGACCAAAAATTCATTTGAGAAGTACGCCAAAGATCATCTGGTGCTGGTCTATTTTGACTTCCCGCATCGCAACAAACTCACCCAGCGGCAGATGGGCATCCAGCAGGGATTGGCAGCCAAGTTCAAGGTCGATGGATTTCCCACTACGGTCGTGGTCGATCCGGAGGGCAAAAAACTGCTGACGATCCCCGGATACCGCCAGTTGGACGCGTATTTGAAACTGCTGGAGTCAGTTAAATGAAAAAAACCGTACTTGGGCTGCTGATTTTTGCCGTATTTGCGGTATTCGCCGCAGATGAACCGCAGGTTGTCTGCGAAGACGGCATCTGCCGTATCGTGGAGAGCCCCGGACCGGCGGAACCGGGCAAAGAGAGCGTGTCAGCCGGTGGACCGGCGGTAAAAGAGGAGAAATTCCGCAAACTGCTCGGCGCAGTGGACAAGGAGGAGTTTCTCGCCTTTCTCAAAGGCGAACCTGCGGGAAAAAGTCAGACGGGCTTTTGGGGGATGCTGCTGGTCGCTCTGCTCGGCGGTCTGGCGCTGAATCTGACGCCGTGTGTATTGCCGATGCTGCCGATAAATCTGGCGGTCATCGGTGCTTCCGGCGGCAAAAAGGGGTTCCGTCAGGGATTGTTGTACGGTTGCGGCATGGCTGCGGCATACGGGATCGTCGGAGTGCTGGCAGCATTTGCCGGAGTAAGTTTCGGCACATTGAACAGTTCACCGTTATTCAATTTTATCATCGCCTTGATCTTCTTATCCATGTCGCTGGCAATGGCGGGGGTGTTCAATATCGATGCGGCATCCAAATTGCGGATCAACCCCAAAAATCTGCCCTTTTCCGAAGGTTTCACCGCATTGTTTATGGGCGGAGTATCCGCATTGCTCGCCGGGGCATGTGTTGCTCCGGTCGTTATCAGCGTACTGGTATTTGCCGCTGAAACGGTCGGGCAGGGCAACTGGTACGGCGCATTGATCCCCTTTGTTCTGGGGATCGGCATGGCGCTGCCGTGGCCGCTTGCCGGAGCGGGGTGGTCGGTGCTGCCCAAGCCGGGAAGATTTATGGTGGTGCTGAAATATGTTTTTGCGCTGCTGATTTTCGGAGCGGCGGTCCACTATGCTTTTCAGGGGATCAAACTGCTGCCGGATGACCGGGAGGAGATCATGACAGACGGTTTTGCAGCTTTGCGGCAGGCACAGATCGAAGCGCAGAAAAACGGCAAGCCGGTATTGATCAAATTCACCGCTTCGTGGTGCGGTAACTGCAAGGACATGGATCGCCGGGTATTGCGGGACAACGAGGTTGCTGAATATATCCGGAAGAAGTTCAATATGGTGACATTCCCGGCGGAAAATGTGAATGATCCGGCGATCAAAGCAGTTCTGGACAAGTATGGTTTGGCAGGACTGCCGGCGTTTGTGATATTGGAAAAGTGAAGCGATCCGCTTGCCGGCATCACTTCGTCCGGCCGAATACATAGTACACTCCCCCCGCTCGTTCCCGGCAAAAGAAACTCCGCCGGGAATGCATGAGGACATTCTGTTACAAACCGCCGGAAACGGACAGGCAGAATTATTCCGTTTATTAAAAGCGGTTCACGGATTATTTTCCTCCGGGAATATTGACAAAAGCCTTCTCCTGTGTTATCTTATATGACGGCACCGGCAGTTTTCCGGTGCGCAAATAACGAAACTATCAGGAGATATTTTTATGAATCCTCTGGAATGGAAAAGTGATAATGATCTGCTCACACCGATGTTCACCCGGGGTGCAGAATTTCTCGGCAGCCGCTATCCGATCATTTGCGGAGCAATGACCTGGGTTTCCGAACCGAAACTGGTTTCAGCCGTCTGCAATAACGGTTGTTTCGGTTGTATTGCCGGAGGTAATGCGCCGACCGATATCCTTGCCGCCCAAATTGAAGAGACCCGGAAACTTACCGCAAACAACTTCGGTGTCAACCTCATCACCATCGCGCCCTCCTATCAGAGCCACCTGGATATGCTTAAAGACGCTCCGGTACCCTATATCATATTTGCCGGCAGTTTTCCCAAAGAAAAAGAGGTTGCTGCCGCCAAAGCCACCGGTGCCAAAGTGATGTGTTTTGCTTCGACGATCTCCATTGCCGACCGGATGATCCGTTTCGGTGCGGATGCCATCATCCTTGAAGGCAGCGAAGCCGGCGGTCACATCGGGCATGTTTCCTCAATGATACTGATCCAGCAGTTGCTTTTCAAATACGCAGACACCGTGCCGATCTTTGTTGCCGGCGGTGTTGCCACCGGTAAGATGATGGCACATCTGATGCTTATGGGTGCTGCCGGAGTCCAGATGGGGACCCGCTTCGTCATGACTGAAGAGTGTTCCGTTCACCCGAATTTCAAAAATGTCTTCCTCAAAGCCAACGCCCGGGATGCCATGTCCACTCCCCAGTATGATTCCAAACTGCCGGTCGTGGCGGTGCGGGCACTGAAAAACAAGGGTATGCAGAAATTCGGCGCTTTGCAGCTGCGGCTGCTCCGGGAACTGGAAGCCGGAACCATCCACCGCCAGCAGGCGCAGGAAGAGGTGGAACGCTTCTGGGTCGGCGCCTTGCGCAAAGCCGCCGTTGACGGAGATGTGGATGGCGGATCACTGATGGCAGGTCAGGCAGTCGGTTTAATGGACAGCATCATGCCCATCGGAGAAATGGTTTGTGAATTGCTTACCGATGCCAATAACGAATTGATCGCTGTAAAGAACAAACTCGGATGACCAGTAGATGTCCCACTCTGTTGCCCGGCGCACACTGCCTTTAAGTATCAACGTATTTTGTGAATCCTTCTTTACTTTCGGATTGCTCATCTGGGCGTTTCTGTCGCTGAAATCCGTCGGGACAGTTGAATTCGGCACGTTGTCATTTCTGCTGGAAGCCTTTGCTTATCTGGTCTTTCCGGTTTTGATCCTGACCGGATTCAGCGGTTTTCTTGCCGACCGTCTGCCCAAACGGTACATTGTTATCACGGCGAAAATACTGCAGTTTCCGCTGTTGTTTGCCGGAGCTGCGGCGATGGAAAATATTTCGGCGGCGGGAGCTGCGCATGTTCTGCACGCAGTGATATTCGCCGTTTCACTCATCAATGCATTCAACACTCCGGCGCGGGAAGCGCTGCTGCCGGAAACTTTTGCCGAACCGGAACTGACCCGGGCATGCAGCAAAGTTACCACCGCGTCATCACTCGGTGCGGCAGCCGGGATCGTTCTGATGCCCTGTGCGTACTTTTCCGGTGCGGCATTTCCGGTGATGCTGATTGCGGCACTGGTCAATTTTATCGCAGCGGTCAAGATCGTGCCGGTGATCTCTCCGGTGCAGAAACGGCGGGAACTTGCCTGTAAATTCAGTCAGGTCATTCCGTTTGGACTCAAAGCGTTGCACCGCAGTGCCGGATTGTGGGCATCGGCATTGGCAGAGGTATGTTTCACCGGGTTGAGCATCACGGCACTGCCGTTGCTGATCCTCTTTTGCAAATACGCTCTGCACATGGATAACCATGTCAGCATCATTTTGCTGTTGGCGGCACCGGGAACTGGTTTCGTGGCGGGTTCACTGGGTGCCGGGTTGATTTCCCGGAACAAGATCGAACTGGGTTTGATCCCGCTTGGTTCACTGGGCATGAGTCTCTCATTGCTGCTGATGCTGCTGTTTCCGGGGGCGGAGCGGCTGCTGACCGTCAACTTCCCCGGTGGAACATCTTTGAGTGTGACCTTTTATGCCGGAGCGTGGATCTTTGCCGCCGGAGCGGGTTTTGCGGGCGGAATTCTGTTTACGCCGCTGAAAAGTTACCTGCTCCAGCGGCTGCGTCCGGAACTGCGCGGTGCCGCCGGAGCGATCAAAAATGCGGTGACCTTTGCCGTAAGTTTCCTTGCTGTAACGTTGATCATGCTGCTTTCTCCGGAAAATTCCGGTTCTTTGCAGCACATTGCCGATGTTCCTTATCAGTTTCTGCTGGCGGGATTCGGTATAGTGGTATTCGTATTCAGTGCGCTTGCCATGTGGGCTCTGCCCAACTTCCTGCTCCGGTTCATCGTCCTGACGGTCGGGCACCTCTTTTACCGGGTGCGGATCACCGGCGCGGAAAACATCCCGGAACGCGGTCCGGCTCTGCTTTTATGCAATCATGTGTCGGCAATCGACAGTATTTTAGTCAGTGCGTGTACCAGCCGTCAGATCCGTTTTCTGCTTTATGACCAGTATTTTTCCCTGCCGCTGCTGGGTTTTATCGCGCGGATGACCGGATTTTTCAAAGTGCCTTCCGGGAGGAAAGCCAAAAGTCTGGCACTGGTTCTGCAGAATATCCGCCAACACCTTGCCGACGGCGGGCTGGTCTGCGTTTTCCCGGAAGGTCGCCTGACCCGTAACGGTCTGGTCGGCAAATTCAAATCCGGCTATGAAAAAATGCTTCCGGAAAATGTGGACATCCCGATCATTCCGGTGAATATCTCCTTTGCCTGGGGGAGTGTTTTTTCCAACTTTTTCACCCGTCCGGGCGTCCGGAAAAAGGTCAAACTGCCCTTCTATCCGGCGGTGACGTTCGGTGAAGCCATGAAGCCCGGCACCTCCACCTTTGAGATCCGGCAGAAGATCATCGAATTGGGTGCCGATGCCGCCGGGAAGAGTTTTCACGGTGAGATGACACTGCACCATGCCGCGGTGAAAAATGCCAAACGTAATCTGCGGCAAAAGCGATTTGCCGACCACGGGGGGAAGAGTTTTTCGACCTTCGGCATGGTGCTGGAAGCCGCATTATTGAGCCGTTTCATCCGCAGTAAGAGCAGTTCGGATGACAAATATGTGGGCGTACTGCTGCCCAATGGCACTGCTGCTGCCCAAACGCTGCTGGCGATCCAGATGGCGGATAAAGTACCCGTGCCGCTGAATTACAGCACTTCGCAAGAGGTGCTGGACTATTCGGTGAAACTTGCCGGGATCAATATGATCATCACCGGCAGAGAGTTCCGGAAAAAATTGCGGATCGATCCCGGAAATATCGCGGTGGATATCGAAGATGCCCGTGCGGGATTTCCCCTGTGGCAAAAAATATTGATGGCAGTTGGCATGTTTCTGCTGCCCGCTGAAGAGTTTATGAATATGCTTTCGCCGTTGTCGGCATTTGTTCTGGATGGTGACGGCGTACTGCTCTTTTCCAGCGGTTCGACCGGCAATCCCAAAGGGGTGCGCCTGTCACACCACAATCTTAACAGCAATGCCCGGAGTGTGGCATTTGCGCTTGCCGCGGATAATACGGATCTGGTCGTCGGCAATCTGCCGCTGTTTCACTCATTCGGTTTGAATGTCTGTTTCTGGATGCCGGTGACCTACGGCATCCGCACGGTGTACATTGCCAGTCCGCTGGATGGTTCAGCCGTCCGGGAAGTCATCCGCAATGAACGGGCGACCATGCTCTTTGCCACGCCGTCGTTTCTGCAGAAATACCTGCAGAAGTGCGCTCCCGGCGAACTTGATTCTCTGCGTCTGATCGCCACCGGAGCGGAAAAACTGCGTGAAGATATCGCCGCTAAAGTCCGGGAATTGACCAATGATAAACTGGAGGTCGTCGAATGTTACGGCTGTACCGAATTATCTCCGGTTGTTTCCGTCAATCTGGCGCAGGATATCGCTGAAACCGGGCGGAAAACCGGCTGCCGGGACAGTATCGGCGTACCGCTGGAAAACATTTCCGTGCGCATTCTCGACCCGCTCTCATTCACTCCGGTCGCTCCCGGCGAAGAGGGGATCATCTGCGTTAAAGGTTCGCTGGTCATGCAGGGGTATCTGCATGATGAAACTGCCACCGGCAAAGCCATGGCAGGAGAGTATTACAAAACCGGCGATATCGCCCGGATGGATAAAGATGGATTCATCCATATTTGCGGCAGACTCTCCCGCTTCAGCAAGATCGCCGGTGAAATGGTTCCGCACGAAATGGTGGAAAAGATCATCAATGAGATGTGCGCCGGTGAAAACCGGGTCGCCGCCGTCGGCAGTATTCCCGATCCGGTCAAAGGCGAAGCTCTGCTGGTGCTTTACACGCCGGAAATGCCCTTTACCCCGGCAGAGATCGTGGATCAGCTGCGGGAGAGGAGTATTTCCAACTTGTGGATACCTAAAGTGAAAAATTTCCACCCCGTGGATAAATTGCCGCTGCTGGGCAGCGGAAAACTGGATCTCGCCGGATTGCGGGCGGAAGCAGAGAAATTTGCCGCGCTTCAGCACGAAAAGTGAGAATATTTTTACCAGTCAACTTGACATTATTGCGGCAAGGCAGTATATTCTTTCTGAATTATAATACTTTAGTTGCAGGGTGAAAAAATGAAAAAATATTTGTTGCTGCTGTCGTTATTTACCGTTTCAGTACTTGCCGCATTGGAAATCACTCCGGAAAAAGATCAGCATTACCGCAGGATAGACGATGAAGTGATCTTCCATATCCAGCTTGATCCCGGCCGGGGAAATTGTACTTTTCCGGTCCTTGTTGAAGGAAACCGGGATATCCGGAGCAGTTATCGGATTTCGGCGGATAAAGATGGCAAAGCCACGATTTCCGTACCGGCATTGCGCAGCGGTTTCATCTATGTGCAGGTCAGCGACAATGGCAAAAAAGCCGCTGCAGCAGTGGCGGTCGAACCGGAAAATATCCGTCCGGGCAGAGATATCAGCCGGACATTCCGCAACTATTGGACGCAGGTGAAACGGGAGTTCGACATCCAGCCCGTCCGTTACCAGATCAATGAGCTGCCCAATGCCAAAGCCGGGTTCAAGGCTTTTGAAGTAAAACTGCTGCTTGGCGGTGAAGGCAAAGACGGTTTCGCCGTGTTGACCATGCCTGCCAAAGCTGTTCCCGGCAGATGCGCTGCGCGGATCATTTACCAGCCTGCCGGAGTGGACTACGCCCGTCCGGCATATTTCGCAGACACGCTGACACTGGTGGTCAACCCGCTGCCCATCAAGCACAACGGTGCCAACATGTCGCAGACCATCAAGCCGGATGGTAAATTTTTCCGTTATTGGAACTGGGGTGCCAACGATCTGCAGAAAAACTGCTTCCCGGATATGCTCAAACGGGCGTACCGTTTCGTCCAATTCATGAAGTCGCTTCCCGAATGGGACCAGCGGACGCTGGTGGTTTTCGGCAGAAGTCAGGGCGGAGCGCAGGCACTTGCCGTTACCGGACTTGATCCGCAGATCACCATGTGCGTGGCTTATGTCCCGGCTCTCTGCGACCACGGGGGATTCGCCGCCGGTAATCGATCCGGCTGGCCGCACTATTACCGGTTGAAAGAGTATCAGGATGATCCGGATAAATCTCTTGCTCTGACCGATATCATCGACGTTTCTTTTTTCGCTGCCGGTATCACCGGTGCCGAAGTGGTCGTTTCCTGCGGATTCATCGACACCACCTGCCCGCCGGAATCAGTGTACGCCGCTTACAATATGATCGAATCGGAAAATAAACAGATGATCGACGATCTGCACAGTACCCACTCCACCCCGAAATCCACTTACGACCGGGGCGAAGCACTCATTTCCGGACATATCCGTAAAATGCAGGAGAGTATACGCTGAAAAAGGTGACTGCCAAACTCCATTGAAAATCGTTGAGAAGTTTGACAATCACCCCGTAAGCGCGGCAGATGTGCCGCCAGATTGGTGTCAGGCGATAGTTTCCCGTCCCAGACGGATCGCAGTGATCTGGTTTTTCTCATCCATAACTACCACGCGGGGGCGGAAAACCGCCGCTTCTTCCGGGGTGAAGTTGGCGAAACACATGATCGTGATGATATCTCCGACACTGCCGCGGTGGGCAGCTGCTCCATTCAGACAGAATGTACCGCTGCCGGCAGCACCGGGGATCGCATAAGTTTCCAGACGTTTGCCGTTGGTGGCATTGACCACCAGGATCTTTTCATACGGCAGGATACCGGCTTTTTCGAGGATGTCGATGTCGAT
>SUWL01000046.1 GCA_015061495.1 Lentisphaerota bacterium | reverse complement strand
GCGCTGTGAAGAGCTGCGTTTTGCCTCTGCTTCACTGGTGAGGTCAAAACGCAGCTCTTCACAGCGCGGCGGAATTTCACCATACATGTATTCGCCCATGAGCCGGAGCAATTCCGGACGGATGCGGTTGTTGAATTCCTGCGGTGTGGTGCTGCTGTCAAAGGGAAGCGGCGGAATATTGCACGGCGGGATATTATCCGGATCGACATTCATTCTGTCGGCGATTATCTGGATCTCCTGGGGCAGATTTTCTTCGGGAAACTGTTTCATCTTTACCAAACCTTTTTCTGATACTTTGGGGTACTTGTTAAATATAGCATCGAACGGTCGTTTTTCAAGTTATTTTACTTGCGGGGCAACGTAATTTCTGCCGCCGAACCGTTTCCATTCCAGATAGACCAGATAGAGGAATATCATAGCGATACCGGTGATGATAAAGTCCCAGATGAACATCACCCGGTAACCGAAACGCTGGGTCAGCCAGCCGCCTGCCCATGAACCGGCGATCAGAACCACCGCATTGACCAAACTGTTCGCACTGGAAAACTGCCCATATTTATCCGCCGGAACAATATTGATCTGCAGCGGAGTTCCCGCCAGTGCCTGAAATGCGTACATGATCTGCGTGGCTACTCCGATGACCATGAATGTCGCAGGCGTATGGATGAAAAAGTAGGAAAACACATTGATGAACATGATGAATAAGCCGCCGCCGCCGAAAACAACCAGCGGGTGGGTCTTATCCATAAGTTTGCCGATAAAATAGATCGCCACTGCCGAAATCAATGCGCCGATACCCATGATCCTGCCGTAAGTTTCCACACTCATGCCGATATCTTCAGTGGCAAAAAGCACATTGAACATCCCCCGGCAGATGTTGGAAGCACTGTTCAAACCGGAAGCAAGAAACAGAAAGATGAATATTTTATACTGGAAACACTGACGGAAAAACATCCAGATGTATTCCGCACTTTTTTTCAGCGCATTGCCGTTTTTGTCCACCTTATCCTCCACCGGCGGATATTCACCCTCATCGACCAAAAAGAATATCAGTATGTAGACCAGCAGATACAAGCCGCAGAGGATGCAAAAGGTGGTTTTCGTGTATTCCACGGTGTATTTCAAAATGAAAAAGTTGAATGCAAAGGTCAACCCCATCGTGGCGATCGTGGATATCGACTGGAAGCGTCCGATGAAGTTCCGGGGAATGACATCTGCCACCAGATAGTAGACCACCGAACCGGGAAAAAGCCACACAATGCTGAATGCCAGCAGAAAAAACGCCAGCACATAAAAGGTCATCCGGGGCGAAGCTGCAGCAGGGATCAGACGGGTGATCAATTCTGCGATATCCGGCGACCACGCCACGCCCAGCAGTACCAGCACCAGTGCCGGTGCGCTCCAGAGCAGATATGGTTTGCGCCTGCCGTACCGGGTACGGGTCTTGTCGCTGCAGGTGCTGATCAGCGGCGTCAGGAAAAAGCCGATCGCCTGCGGAATGGTGGTCAATATCAACGCGATTTCCACCGGAGTTGCCCCGGCGGCATTGAGCAGCAGAGTGTTGACCCCGGGAACCATGTTATAGCAGACCAGCCCCAATATTTTAGTGGCAAGCAGCATCATGATCACCACCAGGATCAGCTGCGCAATGGTGTATCGCAAATTGCGGATGGAATATTTTACTTCTGATGTTTCCGGCACAATAAGTCCCCCTTTTTTATATTTTTGTTTCAGAACTGATTCAGTATATCATAGCATCGGGCGTTTTATAAATGACGTCAGGTGGCTGCAAGTTATAATTTTGCTGCGGCAAATCGCCGGATTGTCACCTCAAACGGCAGCATTCACCGGCACGGCAGTCGACGGTGAATCTCTCATCTCTGAAAATGATCTCAAAAGAACCGGATTTTTCGGCATAAACTTCCAATGCGGTCAGTTTTCCCTGTTTCATTCCGGCGGAAACCAGCAATGCCCCCTCGGCACGCAAGGTGGTAAATTCCGCATCCTGTGCATCGGGCCAGAAGGGGAAAAGTTCGATTTTGCCGTCCCAGCTTGCCAGAAGCATCTCATTGATCACGCCAAGCACTCCCAAACTCTCCATCCACGCACCGTTGCGCCCGTAATTGGCAAGCGCCATGGCATTGAGGATCCCGTTGGGGCGGATGAAACGTTTGAATACTTTTTGCATTCTTTCCCAGTCCCGGCAGTTTTCCCACAAACCGCAGCGCATGGCAGTGATAAAGAGAAAGTGCTGATGTCCGCAATACCAGTCATACCACTGCTGTCCGGGCAGGATCATTTCTGATGTGCTTTTTGGGGCGCCGCCGTCAAATCCGGAAAATTCCGCCGGACAGCGGGGCGAAACCGTCTCACTGTCCGCTCCTCCGGCAAATGGCAGATGCGCTGATATCTGCTGCCACAACTCCACCAGTTCCCGGTCGGTATCCAACTCCTGCGCGCACTCCACGGCATAGCGCAAAGTACAGCGGATATGGCGCACGACCTGCGGCTGATCGGTGCAACCGGCTTTGGTAAAGTCCGCTTCGCCCTGCTGCGAGGGGTATGCATGGTATTGACCATGCTCATCCCGGCGGAGAAAATCGGTGTAGAACAAGGCAAAATCCCGGATGGCGGGATAACCTTTTGCCGCCAGAAATTCCCTATCCATACTGTAACGCCACCGCTGGTAAAACAGCGATGCCGTCCAGCCGGTCATGTAGGCAAGTCTGCCAAAGGGCAAGCCGCCCTGATGGTCATCTGCCGGAGCAAAGGGGAATGCACTCAACTGGATGAATGAACCCCGGCAATTATAATATTCCGCCGCGATTTTACGTCCCGCTTCGATCTGTCCGGCAAGAGCATCAAAAATCCCGTCGCCGGTATCAAAGTGGTTGGCAGAGTAATCACCCAGATAGTTGGACTGGATATTGTAGTTGGTGTGGTAATCACCGTGCCACGCCGGGAAGTGGATCACCGTCGAGGGCAGAAAGAGTCCCGGCTGGACTTTTCCGGCTTTCAATGTGGCGCGTTTGATATGCAGTGTGGAATACCAGAGATCTTCCATGAATTTATCTTTTCCGGAAAATGACGATTTGCGGAAAAATTCCTGCGCAGCAGAGCGTGCCGCCGCCGCATCATCGGCAAAGGAGGTGAATTTCTCCGCTCCGGCGATCGCTCCGGCATGGGAGTTTTCCACGCCGGAATTTACCGTGATCACCAATTCTCCGGCGTAATGTTCCAGCGTTTCCGCTTCCAGAAACGCACACTCCGCCTGAATACGCGGTATCAAACCTTTACCGGCGGCGGTAATGGAGTACTCAAATTTGCCGGTTCCCCGTTTTTCTTCCGGGAAGCGCTGGCGGCAAACGGCATATCCGCCGGACATAAAATACTCTGCCGGGGGCAGCGGGGTGATTTCCAAAAGGCTTTTCTGCAATATCGAGGGATAACGGCTGTGCCGGAAAATACGGAACTTCTCTTTATTGTAATCCGGATCATCCTCCCGGAAAAAGGCAAAACAGACCGGATACGGGCGCGGCAGACCGTAAAAATCTCCGCCGTAGCGCAGTTCCGGAGCAAGCGGAGTCATCTCATAGCGCAGAGAAATGCGGTTTTCCACCGGATGTACCACCAGACCGGCACGGAGTTCCACACCGTTGTCCCAGGACAAATGCAATTCGATGCGGCCTTCCTCAATAAAGAGTATCTGGGAAATTTTCAATCCCTGAAAATCCGGCGGATAAAACATCACCACCTCTCCGGTCGGTTTGGGACAGGGGTAAGGATAGCGCATGGCAGGAGTACTGGAACAGATCTCTTGCTGACGATCGCTCAATTCACCTTTGCTGCGGTGTCCATTGCCGAGTGCCTCCCGGGAGAACTCCTTTTCATCGAGCAGCTCGCGCAATTCATCTATATGAGCGGGAACCGGATTTTTCTCCAGTTCGATCCGGGTGTCCCACACATCACTTTTGCCTAATTTGAATACCACCTCTCCGTCACGCTGAAAAACGCTGACCGAGAGATCTCCGTTTCCGAGAACCAGTCCGTCATCGGGAACTGATACCGGAGCATTGATCGCAATCTGATGCATCTTATTTCCTGTCCAAATCTGATAACAACGGCTTGACCGTCAAAAAAATCACTCACTGATCTTCGCTTTCAGCCACTGGCGCAATTCGCCGTATTTCGGAGTTCCGACATGGCCGTACCCGGGCATAATGAACAGTTCCTTATCTGCCGACGGGATCACATTGTAAGCGGCAATACCGGAAGTCGGTGCACAAACGAGATCTTCCAGACCGACGATCAGACGCACGGAGGATGTATTGATATTGCGGGCAAAATTAACGGCATCAAAGTAGAGACATTCATCGACCTTTGCCGGATATTTCTGCTGCAGATATCTGGCAAACCCGGGCCAGCCGCAGGCTCTTTTTTCCGCAAATCCATGATGATCACACAATGCCGGGACGGTGACCACCACCGCTTTGAAACGGCGGGGATTGAGACCTGCCATGATCAATCCCAAACCGCCGCCCTGACTGATGCCGAAGTAACCGACTCTTTCCGGATCGGCCTGCGGAAGCTGACAGACATAGTCAATGGCACGATCCAAACCGATGACCGGACTGAAAAAATACGCGGTACGGCGATCTTCCAAACCTTCATAAAGGTAGGCGCCCCAACCTTTGTAACCGGTGCGGGCAAAGGCTTCACTGCACATTTTATTATAGTGGTTGCCGACCTCTGCGGGCAGAGAATCGTGGACATTGAGCGACAGCATGATGAAATCTTTTTCAAATATGTGTGCGCTGTTGAATCCCGGACCGGCGGCAGCGATATTGACCAGTACCGGATATTTTTTGCTTTTATCCGCCGGAATGGAAACAAATCCGTACACCCGGCCTTTGGGAGCTGCAACGGAGAATTCCGTAACGTTACAGCCGGTGGATTGATGGACAAAAGTGCGGTGGACTTTCACATCCGCCGGCACTTTGGCATATCCGGAAACCGCCTGCTGCCAGAAGGCATTGAAGTCTGCCGGACATGCGGCACCGGGCAGGATCTTTTCCGGAGAGAAAACTACATTTTTCACCCCCAGATAACCATATTTGCCGCCGGGGACCCGGTAATTGAAATTGGCACGCAGGATATCCGGAGTATCCATCGTACCGGAAACTTTTACCGGATTGCCTTTGGCAAGGTCAAACACGTGGTTGATCTGACGTTTGGTACCGTAACCGTTGGAAAAAGTCACCAAAAGATCACCTTTTTCCAACTTTTTCCCATCTTTACCGGTCACTGTGATGGTAAATTCCGCCTTTTCACCGCACTGATAAATGCCGCTTTTGCGGTCAAATTCCGCAGAAACTTTCTCTCCGGCAGCGTATGCTGCAAAAAATGATATCACTGCTGTCGAAACAAACAATATTTTTTTCATATTTTTTTCCTGATGATGTCTGAAAATTTTTCAAAAAAGTTTGATATTTCCCCCCTGCATGTACTCATAACCGCTGGTGCTTAACACTTTGAAACGGCTTTTGCTCTCTTCCGGAGTCATCGCTTCCACGTGACCGTCGGCAAAGGAGAATACCCCCTGTCCGTTATGGCGGTAATCCAGCAGCGCAGTTTTCTGCTGACCGGCTCCATCTTTGAAGCAGTAGGCAAGATAAGCATCACCGGAGGCAAAGTCATCTTTGGCATTGCGTACAGCCGCTTCAGCAAACAAACTGAATGTCGAGAAACTTCTGATTTTGGTCATGTAGTAGATCGCACAGAAAAGCGTGGGACTCGGACTGATCGGACGGCCGCCGGGCCAGTGACCGATGGCATCAAAGTTGACATCATCCTCATGATAGTTCAAATGCTGGGTGAAAAATGACGGAACCGCATACACTTTGCGCTCATACTGATGCGTCGGATTGACCGCCGCAGAACGGGCATTGGGACAAGTGCCCGCTTCCCAGGAGATCATCGGAGACATTTTGCCCAAACCGTAATTCGCCGAAGCGTTATTTCCGCCGCACATCCGGTAGGTAATGGGAGTCCAGCCGTCACCGTAGTTGACGATCGGCATATTGCCGTAAGCATCGACATACATACCGAATGCCGCCGCACACTGCTTCTGGTTGTTGATACAACTGGCAGTCCTGCCGCGTTCCCGCGCACTGTTGAGCGCCGGCAGGAGGATCGCCGCCAGAATAGCGATGATCGCGATCACGACGAGCAGTTCTATAAGGGTAAAACACACTGGTTTTACCCGCCCATGGGCGGAAAATCCATCAAGCATCTTTTTCATAACTCTTTTCTCCTTAAATTATTTGTTTTTGAGTTTGATGATCAAGTTGAGCAATTCGACATGCATATTATCCATATCGGTACAACTGCCGTTCATACTTTTGGCAAGGATCGCTTTGATCGTATCCTTGGAAGCACCGTATTTTTCTGCCAGTTTGATCAGTTTGTAATCCAGCAGCCCCTGATAGTGCGCTTCGGCACGGCGGCTGTAAAGGAACTTGCCGACGTTGAAGTCCACATAGAGCGAACCGTAATCCATCCGGTTGGAACTGTATCCGCCAGCCCAGTTGCCGCCGAAATTCTGCGAATCGAAGTTATCTCCCGCCGTGGAATCCAGCGACCAGTAGCCGTTGGCGGAATCCGCTCCGCGCAGATAGGAATCGTAGAACATCTTGCGGTAGGTTTCCGGAGTAACCAGTTTGTTAAGCACCAGATAAGTCCAGATGGTCATCTTGCGTTCTTTGAAAAACTTGATGATCCGCGGATCCTGTGCCTGGGGCAGCAGGATCATATAGTTGTGGTTCTTGCAAAGTTCCCGCATATCGGAGAAATATTTATCGTTGATTCCCTGACGCGGATAGGGATTGGTGGCAGTCGAAGCACGGGGAACCGCTTTTTTCACCAGTCTGCCCAGATAATTCACCCGGTACATCCGGGATTTGGGATCATTGATATCGCCTTCGGGTTCATCACCGGTGTAGATGATGACCCGTTCCGGAGCCAGACCGTACTTCTGCTCCAGATGAGCGTAGAATTTCTGCATAAAGGTGGTGAAGCCTTTTTCAAACTCCGGAGTACCGAATTTCAGCACCGCCGAACACTGCTTGCCGTTTTTGTCGTAATGGACAAAGATGAATGTGTGCAGATTGAACATCAGCTTCATGCGGTCTTGGGGAACTCCGGCACGCAGATAAGCGTCGATCTTCTTATCCAGCCGGCTGAAATCGATCTCGTCGAGCGTACCGTCGGGATACTGTTTCGGATAAACTTCCGTAAGCAAACCTGCCATCAGCACGTTGGCTTCCTGATCACTGAAAAATTTATACATACTTTCCATCTTGTGATCAGGGTTGGTGATATCCCATTCGCTGATCCAGGAGTAGTGGAAACTGTCAACTTGCATTTCCGCCAGATCGACCGGCAGGACTTCGACTTCCAGTTTCACGACATTGTCGGAGAATCCGGGATAGTGGGATTTCAGCACCATATCGGCACGGTACACCCCCGGTTTCAGACCTTTGGTGGAAACCGTCAGCCAGATGGGCAGCGTTTCGTTGGCGGCAAGTTTCAACAGCGAACCAAGCGGCATCGGAGCGATCGCATCGTAGAAAGCCGCACCGCCCGGATCAAACGCCATCACACCCTGACGGATCTCGATATTGCCGAGGAACCGGCTCCACGGTTCGTTGCCGAATGCCTTCTGCGGCCCGGAAAGCGGCCACTTTTTGAAACATTTGATCTGACCGAGGAAAGGTTTACCGGTAAGGTTGCTGACGGCAAATCCGTAAAATGCCCGGTCATTCATGCCAAGTTTGAGCGAGATTTTTTTCATCGGTTTGGAAAACGGTCCCGGCTCGAAACGGTTGACAAAGGGATCGGTTTCCCAGAGCAGGAGTTTTTTACCGGCAAATGAGAGGCTGAGCAATTCATTCTGCAGATTTTTCAGCTGCTGATCCATTTTCAGATAATCGGCGGCAGAATCTTTGATCTGTTCCGCATTTTTGCTGAAGTTGTTGAGCATGGAAACCACCGGAGCGGCATCGGCAGCGGGATATTTGGCGATCTCGCGGTTCACTTCGGCGGCTTTCTGCAGGAAGTAATCTTTCAGCGAACCGATGATGATTTTGCCGAAGGCATCGACATTGTGGAAATCTCCGGCGACCGGGATCCATGAACTCTGACCGCCGCAAGTCGCTCCGGTGCGGCAGATATTGCCGGTGACGGACATGCCCGGTTTGATCCCGGCGCATTTGACTTCCGCTTTGGGGATCTTGATTTCGACCACCCATTCAGCAGGATCGGAAGTGATGATTTTGTATTCCGCTTTGCTCTGGAACTTCTCATTTTTTACATTTCTCCGCAGCCAGTGATAACTGCGGACTGCTCCGTTGCTTCCGGCGCAGTACTGGAAAAATTCCGGCTTGGTCACATCCGGGCGGATGAATAACTCAATGGCTTCGCCGTCCCAGACGCCCTTGCCCCGGACGGTGAGTTTCATACCGGCGGGGATGGGATTGCGGATGGTAGCATAGAAAAAGTCGTCATCGCAGCTGATCGCCGCAGTGGAGGCGTTTTCGATAAATTTGTTGTCGGCACGGTACTTGGAACCGTAGGCGTAACCGGCTTTATCCGGCACATCAAATTTACTGCTCCAGTTTTTGCGCTCACGGGAAACGGTCAAAAAACGGATGCCTTCAGCTCCGGCATCGAGGGTCGCTTCGGGGAATTCAAATGAATCGTAGATTTTGCAATCGGTGATAAATCCTTCCAGAGCGCCGTGAGGCAGCCGGGCATCGGTGGTATCCCACCCCAGACGCACCATATGGGGAACTTCCACGGTTTTATTGGGACTTTTGTTGATTTCATCGAGTCCCGGTGCGCCGCTGCTGACCATGCCGACAGCTTCGCCATTGCGCCAGATCCGCAATTCTCCGCCCTTTCTGGCGGCGACCCGGACGGCATACTCTTTGCCGACTTCCCAGGTCAGCGGAGAAGTGGCATAGGAAAACTGCATCACCGGCGGCTGCCCTTTTTCACCGACACAGCGGGCATAAACAGCCAGCGCGCCCTGCTTGTCGATGCGGAAGCGGAACTCTTTGCGGCTCCATGACCAGAAACCGTAATTGAAAAGTCCCCGGGATTTGCCGCGGACAAAAGGTTCATTGAGTTTGAATTTCACTTCGATGGTGTATTCGGGGAAATTCAGCGGCACCTGTCCGGATGGGAAGTCGTGTTTCGGAGTGTTTTTACTGCAGAAAAAACCCTCTTTCTGCACGACACCGCCGCCGATATTGCGTTTTCTGACCGCTTTACCGGAGTCTTCTTTGACCCCTTTCCACCGGTGCTGCAATCCGGCGGACAACATTAATGGCATTGCCAACAGCAGCAGTGCGATCTTTTTCATGTTCATATCCGACATAATATTCCCTCCTTTTGACAACTGGATTACTGGACGATGCATATTATACTGCCCAAGCAGGATTTCTCCAATGTCAAAAAAATTTTTTTTATGTCAAAAAACACTTTTTCGCAAAATAGAGTTGTTTTTTGCAACATTCTGCTGTATTGTATGACAAAGCACGTGTTGTTGTGTATATAAGTCCAACGTTTATGTTTTTTACACAGTAGTGGCAATATGTTTGAAGACCTCACATTTCCGCTCCGTCAAAAAATGACGGTCATCCCTTCCGGCTTCCGCTGTTACATGCTGAAAATCCTCAATAATAATTACAAGGGGATGGATCAGCTGCCCTGCCGCAATGTGATCATGGTGGACTCCCCGGAAGGCTGGGGGGTCACCAGATTTCCGGATGAAGAGCCGGATCATGTGGATCTTTATATCGTCAACAGCGGCAGGATCTGTTATATTTCCGAAGAAAAGGAGCTGACGGCCGGCAGCGGGCAGAGTTTGCTGATCCCCAGCTGGATACCCCGCAAATTATTCACCACCGAAGCGGGCAATCATCTCTATATCCGTGTGGAAATGCCGAAAAAACATTACGGATTCAAACAGGCGGTCTGCCGGAAGTCGATCAACAGCGAAGCACTCAATTTTTTCACCAGAAGCATGCTGATGGAAAATAAAAATTCCACCGATGAACTCATCTACCGGCAATATCTTGCCGAATGCCTTGCCATTGCCATACGGCGGGAGATATTCAGCACATCCGGTGCCGGGTCGGAGGACAACGCCCAGAAACTGCTCCACACGCTGCAAAATGCCGACAGTTCCATGCTGACCGTGCAGAATGCGGCAAAACTGGCGGGCATGAGCGTATCGGCACTGCGGGCATTCTGTCTGGAGAACTTCAACAAATCCCCCGGCAAACTGATCGAAGAGATGCTTATGGCACGGGCGCGCGGAATGTTGAGTTACAGCAAGATGTCCATTGACGAAATCGCCGGAGAACTGGGCTACGCCGACCGCTTCGTTTTTTCCAAAGCATTCACCCGCAACCACAAAATTTCTCCGGCGGCTTTCCGGAAACTGCAGTGGTGACATCCCTGCCGCAGGATTTTACAACCACCCCGCCTTGCGCAAGGAACGCCTTTTCACCGTTTCACACCGTTATTGATTTCAATATTTTATTTATCTGTTCACACCGGACCTCTTGCTGTCACTGACGCGGCACACCATCCATGGAAACGTTTTCGTAGACCAGCTGGGTGTTTTTGAATGAAAGCAGATGCACTCTGCCGTAACGGATCTTCTGACCGTTGACCTCCTGCGGAACCTCGACTTTGCCGGTATAAGTTTTGACCGTATCACCGGCTCCGCGTCCTTCTAACAATACCCGGCAGGTCACATAGCGGTCTTTTTCATTATACAAGTGCAGCTGCACCGCAAAACCGCCGTTACCGCGAACTCCGACAGAGAAAGTCAATTCTTTGTATTTATCGACCCGGAACAACCCCCGGTAAGCCAGCGGAACGCTTCTTTCGGCAGTTTCCAGAAACGCGGCATGACCCTGTTTATCGCTGGATTCGACCGCTTCCAAAGTGACATTCTCATGTTTGCCGGAAATTCCCCAGAACTTCAATTCATTTTTTTCATTCACGGTAAATTTGCTGTCGATTTTCAGCGGTTCAGCCATCACCGTCGTTGCGGAACAAACTGCCGCAAACATCGCCATTTTGAGAATACTTTTCATTTTTCCCTCCTTTTTCAGTTATTATGTCTGATGCGGAACTCCCGCAAATCACCTTTGAAACAACTCAATCCCGCCGGAACTCCCCGGTTCGCCGCCGCCGGACCGCCGAATATCGACATATTAAAGCGCGTTCCCCGTCCGGTAAAGGGGAAACTTTTGCTTTTGCCGTCAACTTTGAACGTAATGGTGTCGGCAGATTTTTCCACTTCGATCGCCGTCCACTGTCCCATCGGCACACTCAACCCGGTATCAAACGCTTGGCGGTAATAGTGCTTGCCGTGATGGTAGACAGCTTTGAGAATATTTTTTTCAATGTAAAGTTCCAGATTGAATGAACTCATTCCGGCAAAGTTGGTACTGCGGATAAGCGATTCACTCTCATTGCCGTCCCGCCGGATCTCAAAACTCAATTTGTACGGCGATGAGCGCGGAAGCGCATCACGGGTCAACATCAGATATTCACCGTTGCCGTTGAACCGCAGGATATTCCGATTGCCGTCCGTTACCCATTCCGGATAGGGTTTGGTGAAAGTTTCCGGCAGAAGTTTGCGCTGTTTGAGTGTGGAAACGTGGACCGCCATGGGCTGGCTGTAGGTATAACCTCCCCCCAGAGAGACATCGTATTCCGGAGCTTCGCTGTTGCCCATGAACAGCCCTTTTGCCGGATCAAAATTCAAACGGATATCGGGGATCCGCTCTTTGGCGACGGTCACAGTGACCGGTTTTTTCAATGTTTCACTCCAGATGGTCATATTTTCCACAGCTTTGCCGGCAGGACACAATTCAACAGACTTGCTCCGGTAAATTTTGCCGCTTTTGCTCACCGCACGCAAATGCACCAGCGGAAACTTGACTGAAGGACGGATAACTGCATGGAACATCCCGGAAACCGCGTTGAGATGCTCCGGATAATCCACCAGATTATCTGCCCGGAAAAGTTCCAGACGGATATTGTCACCGATCATTTTGGCGTATTTGCCCTCTTTGATCACCGTTGCCAAATCGAATTCCGTATCCGGCTGCCCTTTGTAGCAGACCTTGAATTTGGGATTTTTCGCCATCTCTTTTTCAGGAATGGTCAATACGAAATTCGCCCGGGTTCCCATGGTAAAATAGGTACGCACGCGCATCTCATTTTTGATGGTGAATCCGCTATAAAAGTGCTCAAACATACATCCCTCAAGCGAACGGATCTTCCACCCGTTGACTCCCGGCACAGAAAGTCTGCCGGCAATCGTGCCGACCATGTCCATAGCGGTGAATTGTCCGCGAATGACCGTTTTGCCCTCGAACTCCTTTTTACGGTCAAG
The DNA here is from genome assembly GCA_015061495.1 of Lentisphaerota bacterium. Taxonomy (GTDB): domain Bacteria; phylum Verrucomicrobiota; class Lentisphaeria; order Victivallales; family Victivallaceae; genus UBA1784. The sequence continues at coordinate 8,413 of SUWL01000046.1, read as the reverse complement.
CGAGTAGACCTCTTCATGACTGTCAACAACTTCCAGAGAAGCAAGTTCTTCCGGAGAAATAAATTCTGCATCAACTGTATAAGTACCGTCGGCATTGAGTTTAACATCAAATTTGCAATCTTCCGGCTTCAGGACTTCCCGCAGCGGAGCGCGGGTGAATTTGTAACGGATATTGCTGCTCGTCATCACTTTGGTGGCATCAAAACACTTCCAAACCGTTTTTTTGCCATTTTCAACCAGCCGTAATTCATAATTGACCGCCTGATAGGGAGCAAGCTGCTCCGCAGGGAAACGCCACGTCACCGCCCGCAACTCTTTGCGGTCGAATTTTTCGGCTGGCAGATCCATGATCTTTTTGCCTCTGCCGTCAAAAAGGGATACCACCGCAGAAATTTCACTGGACTTCACCGTATCGGGCACATTGAGCAATTCGACATGCAGCACCTCACCAAGACGGATGCGCTGGGGTACGCTGAAAATCATATTGGGGATCGTCACATCATCGCCCGGACGGGGCGCGGGATCTTCGCCATTGTAGCAGCTGCGGGCGTAATTCACCAGCCTTTCCGCCATTCTGCCGTTGGCTACAGTCGGCTGAAATGAGGTGTTTTCATTGGCTTCATTCCACTCAAAAACCATGATGATATCCGGATTCATTTTGGCTGCTCCGGTCAGGTATGCCCGGAGCATTTCCGTACCGAATTCGCCGTAGGTGCTGCCCATAAGATGATTGACATAACTCTGGCGGGCATAAATACCGGTCAGTTTGCCCTTGTGTTCCGGCTTGGCAAACTCCTCTTTGAGTACCGGCAGCAGATACTCCTCATAAAGTTCCGTAGGCAGCGATCTCCACGGATATTCAGCGGTCGGATAGTGTTCGATCACCCGCAGCTGCACACCGTCAAAAACTTCCAGCTGATGGCGGAGCTGTTTACGGAAACTTTCGACCTCTTCCGCCGGAACTTTTTGCCCCATATCCTTGTATTTGTTGTACGCATTGTACATACTCAAAAAAGAAAGTTCGGAAACCAGCAAAAAGGGCGGAACTTCCTTATCCTCCCGGAGAAGTTTCACAATTTTTTCCAGATCTGCCAGCACTTTCGGGTTGCAGCTGCCGTAGTTCCAGCAGATGATCTTGCCTTCCCAGCGGGCAGTATAAGGAGATTTGCCCGCCAGGATCAGTTTTTCCCGGAAAGTCTTGATAATCCCCGGATTCAACCCTCCATCCGCGCCCAGCACCACGGCGTGTTCATAATCTTTGACCCCGGCTTCCTCCAGAAATTTGAGGTGCTGACGGTGCAAAGAATCATACGCAATGGCGGCAAAACCGTCGTACCCGCAAAGTTTCACGATCTCTACATCTTTGAGGAAGCCCTCTTTTTCCAGATTGCCCCGCAAAGACACATCGGTAAAAAGCGGACGGTCTATGAAGCGGTGCAGAAAATTCTGATTGGGTTTATAGGGTTGTCTTTCAGCATAAAGTTTGACTTTCTTAAAAGTCTTCCCGGGGCGCGGATGATTCCATTGCGGCGTATCAACGGTACGGGTGTATTGCAGCGACGCGCCGGATGCCGCCAGAATCACAACACCGGATGCCAGTATTGAAGTCAGTTTATTCATCATTTATTCTCCACATTATGTTTAACTCTGAATGAGCGCAGATATCCTTTGAAAAAGTTCAATCCGGCAGGGACATGTCTGGTCGGCAATATCGCCCCGCCGAAAGAACTTATGCCGGTCATTGCCGCGCGCTGATTGAAGTCAAAGGCTTTGCTTTTGCCGTCCACGTCAAAGATCAACTGATCCACGCTCTTGGTAACGGTGATCTTTGTCCACACTCCGGCTGGGACTTGCAAGCCGGTAAAAAACGGTGTTGCCTTATAATAACGGGTATCGTGATAAACGCCTTTGAGTTCGGAGTTTTCAATAAAAAGTTCCAGATTGTAAGATCTGCCGCTTTCAAAGGTACAACTGCGGATAAGTACTTCATTGGCATCGCTCTCCCGCAGGATTTCAAAACTTAACGTAAACGGCGAACTGCGGGGAATCAGATCCCGCGCCATAAGCAGATAGTTGCCTTTGCCGTCAAAACGGAGCATATCCTGACCATCTTTTTTCACCCATTCCGGATAGGGCACGGTAAAATCAGCAGGCAGATACTTTTTGGCAATCGCAGTTTTGATACTTTCCTGCATGGTTTCTCCGGCAGTGTGACCGCCGCCAAGCATGAAGTCCCAGTACGGGGATTCGCTGTTGCCCATAAACAACCCTTTTCCCGGATCAAAGACCGCCTTGATATCGGGAATGCGATCGGATGCCATGAAGATATCCACCGGTTTCTTGTAATGTTCGCTCCAGATGGACATTTTTTCGACCTTTTCCCCGGCATTGCGCACTGAAACCGAAGGCGTCCGGAAGATCTTTCCGCTCTTGCTCACCGCCCGCAGATGTACCAGCGGATGCTTTTCCGCCGGACGGATGACTGTTTTGATCGAACCGCTTGAAGCATTGAGGTGATGCGGATAATCCCACAAACGGTCAGCGCGATAAAGTTCAAGCCGGATATTTTTTCCGATATACAGGGCAAATTTCCCCTCTTTCCACACTTTTGCCAGATCGATCTCAACGCCCGGCTGTTTACGGAATTCGACTTTGAATTTGGGATTTTTATTCATCTCATTCAGAGGTAAAGAGATTATGAAGTTCCCCCTGCCCTCGGGCTGGAAGTAGTTGCTGACCACGATTTTGCTGCCAAGATTCACTCCGGTGCTGAAAGATTCCATCATGCAGCCGTTGAGCGACCGGACTTTCCAATCTTTCACGCCGGGAAAAGAAAATCTGCCGCTTAAGCTGCCGATCATTTCATTGGCGGTAAGATAACCGCGGAAAGCTGCACGGTTTTCAAATTCTTTATTGCGGTCAAGCGAATAAACTTCAATATGACTGTCAACCACTTCCAGAGAAGCAAGCTCTTCACTGCCGGAAAATTCTGCATTGACGGTATAAGTGCCGTCAATATTGCGTTCAGCAGTAAAATGAAATTTCTCCGGTTTGAGAATCTCACGCAGAGCAGTACGGGTGTATTTGTAGCGGACATGGCTGGATGCGGCGATTTTGGTGGCATCGAAACTCTGATATCTGACTGTTTTACCGTTTTCTGTCACGGTCAGCATATAATTGACCGCCTGATACGGGGCGAGCTGTTCAGCGGGGAAACGCCAGGTGACGGCACGCAGTTCTTTACGGTCAAATTTTTCAGCGGGCAGATCCATGATCTTCCGGTATTTATCATCATAGAGCGAAACCACGGCAGAGAGATCTTCTGAAGCAGTGCCGTCGGGCACATTGAGCAATTCGATGTGAAGTATCTCGCCGACCCGCAACTGCTGGGGCACGCTGAAAATCATATTGGGGATGGTCACATCATCACCGGGACGGGGGGTGGGGTCTTCATCATCAAAACATTTACGGGCGTAGTGCATGATCCTTTCCAGACTTCTGCCGTTGGCGACAGTCGGCTGGAAGTGGGTATTTTCATTGGCTTCGTTCCACTCAAAGAGCATGATGACATCAGGAGCCATTTTTGCCGCCCCGGTAAGATAGGTGCGCAAAGATTCCGTGCCGTATTCGCCGGTGAGCGTACCGCGCATGTGATTGTAATAACCGTGACGGGGATAAAGACCGATAAGTTTGCCTTTATGTTCGGGTTTGGCGTACTCCTCTTTAAGGATCGGCAGCAGATAATCCTCGTAAAGTGCCGTCGGCAGCATGTGGCGGGGGTATTCGCCGTTGTACCGCCGGTAAATCTCGTGCACTCGCAGCTGGACACCGTCAAAAACCTGCAGCTGCTCACGGAGCTGGCGGCGGAAATCCTCTATTTCCGACTTGCTGATGGGTGCTCCGCCGCTTTGCTGCCGGTTGAAGGCATTGTACAAGCTCAAAAATGAGAGATCGGAAATAAAGAGAAACGGCGGCACCTCTTTATCCGCATGCAGCCGGGGAATGAACTCTGCCAGCGAAGCGATCAGCCGCGGATCGGGACTGCCGTAATTAACGCAGATGATCCTACCCTGATATTTCGCAATGTGCGGAGAATCCGCCGAAGCGATCAGCCGTTTTTTCCACGCCTGATAATCCTTTTCTTTAAGCATCCCTTCCGTGCCGAAAACTATTGCGTGTTCGTAATCTTTGACGTTGGCTTCTTTCAGAAACCGCAAGTGCTGGATATGCAGACTGTCATACGCGATAGTGGCAAATCCGTCGTAACCGCTCATTTTGACCACTTCCACATCTTTGAGGAAGCCCTGTTTCTCCAATTCTTTGCGAATGGAACTGTCGGCAAAAAGCGGGCGGTCGATAAACCGCATCTGAAAATTCTGATTGGGCTTATAGGGTTGTCTTTCGGCAAAGATCTTCACTTTTTTGAAGGTTCTGCCGGGACGGGGGATGCGCCACTGCGGAGTATCGACTTGCCGGAAATAGTGCAATTCTCCGGCAGACAACTGCCAGAAACTAATCACTGCCAATAATGCGCCAACGATTTTTCTCATAACCTCAACCTTTTACCTGTCATTATGTCTTACGTGGAACGAACGCAATTCTCCTTTGAAAAATTGCAGATTTGCAGGGTATTTGCCCTTCTTGTCGGGATAGGGAGTGCCGCCAAAAACCGTCATGCAGAAAAATGACCCGCGGCCGCGATAATCGAAACTCTCGCTTTTGCCGTCAACTTCAAAGGTGATTTTATCGGCACTTTTGATCACCCGGATCCGTGTCCATTTGCCGACCGGCACCTCCAGTGCGGTGGCAAACACCGAAGTGTAACGGTGGAAGTGCTGATTGTAGAAGCCTTTGAGTTTGCCGTTCTCGATCATCAGATCCAAGCCGCAGTTGTTCCGCCAGCTCTGACAGCCGGTGCGCAAAAGCACATCATTGCCGTTGGTGGCGCGTTTGATTTCAAAATCCACGATGAACGGCACACCGCGGGGGATCAGATCCTGACTCAAGGTCAGATAGTCCGCTTCACCGTCAAAATCCAATATCCACTGACCATTATCCTGTTTCCATTCCGGGAAGTTATCGGCGAATTTTTCGGGGAAGTGTTTCTGTTTGACCATCACCGGCAGCGGCGGTTCGCAGAAAGGCTGTCCTCCGGCAGTTCCGCCGCCCAGCGCGATCTCCCAGACCGGAGCATCGTTATGTCCGGCAAACAATCCCATGGAGGGATCGAAATTCACCCGGATATCGGGAATACGCTCTTTGGCAATGGCGATCTCCACGGGTGCGGACTTTGTCTCGCTCCAGATACGCATGGTTTCCAATTCTTTACCGGCATCTTTGAGGACGATGGCTGGTGAACGGTAAATATTGCCGTTTTTGCTGACCGCCCGCAGCTGAACCACCGGGAACTTCTCCACCGGACGAATGACCGTATCAATGACGGCACGTTTGGCATTGAGCGGCACGGGGTGATCGACCAGTTTATCGGGACGGTGAAATTCAAAGCGGATATTGCCGCCCACACTTTTGGCGATCTTGCCTTTTTCCAGCACATCTTTGATATTGACGGTCACTTCGGGCATGCCCTGATAGTTCATTTTGAACACCGGATTTTTTGCCAGTTCCGATTTGGGGAAGCTGATGATGAAATTTCCTCTGCCGTAACAGGTAAAACGGTGTTTGACCCGCCGCCGTTCACCGATTTTCAATCCGGCATTGAAGTTTTCGTAGTTGAATTGGATCGTCCGGACTTTCCAATCATTGATCCCGGGCATGGAATACCAGCCGGAAATGGTCTCATTATAGGCAAGTGCGGAGTAAAATCCCCGGATAAAGATACGATCCTCGAACTCTTTTGCCCGGTCGGCGGCGGCCATTTCCACATGGCAGTCGACCACTTCCAGAGAAGCGAGTTCTTCGGGGCTGTCAAATTCCGCTTTAACAGTATATGTCCCGTCGTCATTGAGTTTCACATCGAATTTGCAATCATTGGGTTTGAGCATCTCCCGCAGAGGCATGCGGGTGAATTTGTAACGCAAATTGACCGTGGGGGCAATGCGGGTGACATCGAAGTTGCGGTAAGTGGTGCTTTTGCCGTTTTCAGTGAGGGTCAACTGATAGTTGACCGCCTGATATGCGGCAAATTGTTCCGAGGGGAACGCCCAGGTGATGACCTTGAATTCCCTGCGGTCAAAATTTTCGGCGGGCAGATCGGTGATCTTATTGCCTTTGCCGTCAAAGAGCGACAGTATGGCAGTGATTTTGCCGGATTTGACCGTATCGGGCAGATTGAGCAATTCAGCGTGGAGCGTTTCGCCGGGACGGGTGACTTGCGGGATGCTCAAAATCATATTGGGGATGCGCACATCGTCACCGGGACGCGGTTCGGGGTCGCGGTTTTCATAACAGCTTTTAGCGTAGTGCAGGAGTCTTTCCATAGCTCTGCCGTTGGCGACGGTCGGCTGGAAGTGGGTATTTTCATTGGCTTCGTTCCACTCAAAGAGCATCAGGATATCCGGAGACAGTTTGGCTCCGCCGCCCAGATAGGTGCGGATGACTTCAGTACCGCACTCATAGTGGATCACACCGCGCAAATGGTTGGTGTAGCCGTGCCGGGGAAAGAGGAGTACGAGTTTATCTTTATGCTCCGGTTTGGCGAATTCCTCCCGGAGCACCGGCAGCAGATATTTATCGTAAAGATCGGTCGGCTGGACCCGGCAGCCGTAACCTTTGTCGATGCTCTGGGTATAATTTTCAAAGACCCGGAGGATCACACCGTCAATATCTTTCAGCTGTTCCCGGAGCTGTTTGCGGAAATCGTCGATCTCACTTTGCGGAACTGTGCCGCCGTTATTCAGAGCCTCATTGAATGCCGTATACATGGAAATAAAGGGCAGTTCACTGATGAATACAAAGGGCGGCACTGTCGGATCGGCGCGCAGTTTTTTCACTCCGGCGATCACATTTTTCAACAGCTGCGGAGCGGCAGAACCGTAAAAAACGCAGATGATCCTGCCGTCAACCAGCGACATGACCTCTTTGCTTCCGGCGGCGATGCGCAATCTTTCGCGCCACTCATTGTAAACCGACGGATTGGTGGGATCACCGGGCAGAACCAGGGCGTGCTGATACCCCGGCGGGGTGTTGCCTTTAAGATATTTGAGGTGGTCTTTGAATAAAGAGTTGTAATGGATCGTACCGAAACCGTCAAATCCGCACCGGTTGAGAATATTCACATCGTACAGAAAACCGCTCTTTTCCAATCCCTCTTCCCGTTTGGACACATCGTTGAAAAGCGGCCGGTCGATGAAGTGGTGCAAATAGGTCTGATTGGGCTTGTAAGTCTGCCTTTCAGCGAATATCCGCACCCGGGCGAGTTTTTTACCGGGCCGGGGGATGCGCCACACCGGAGTCTCAACGGTTTTGGTATACTGCAGCTCCGCCGCACCCAGCAACGCCGGAAAAAGAAGATAAAAAAGCCCGGATCTGTACATTATTTCCACCTCAACTACTCTCTACAGCAAAATATATTTATGAATTACTTTTTCGGATCGAAGATGTCGGCATAATAATCGTTGCGGGCATTACCGGCGGGCGGCAGATCCGCATTGAATTTATTGATATAAGAGACATGTCCATCCGTCCAAAGGGCATTCACGCCGCCGTGAATGTCATAGGGGGCATTCCAGCCCCGCATCAAAAATGCGTTGGCCTTCATCATACCGTCGGAGCTTTTCGTTGCATTGTCCATACTTACGATGACAGTACGTTTGATATGGGAATCTTTGAGCGGATCCTTTTTGGAAACATCACTGCTGTTGTTATCGGAAGTTTTGAAATACGCACCAACATAACGGGCATTATAACCGTAAGAGGTCGCCAGCGCAATATCGTGAGCATTGGCAGCATCTTTTGGGTTGCCATGATTCAACAGTGAATTGGGACCGCGGAAATAGGTCTGATCGGTATTATTCGGCATCGGCGACATGCCGATCATCGTCGGGCAGTAATAAGATCCGGAAGTCGCCAGAAATCCGCCGTTCCAAAACAGGGATATCCAAATGTACTTTTTGCTCGGATGACTCTGCGTAACGCCGTCCTCAACGGTACAATTGCTCATCGGCACAAAATACCCGTTAAATGCTTCGCTGTACATGGCATGAGCCGACCCGTGCTGTTTTAAATTGTTGATACAACTTGCACTTCTGCCGCGTTCCCGGGCGGAATTGAGTGCCGGCAGCAATATCGACGCCAGAATCGCGATGATAGCGATAACAACCAGCAGTTCGATCAAAGTGAATGCGCTCTTGGGAAGAGGGGAAAAACTTCTTTTCACGGGAAAAGAGGTTTTTCCCCTCTCCCCAAACCCCACTGCCTTTTTCAAGAAAAGCGGAATTCTTTGTTGAGTTGCAAC
>SUWL01000045.1 GCA_015061495.1 Lentisphaerota bacterium | reverse complement strand
CCCTCAATGAGCAGCAGTTCGATGAGTTGACCGCCATCGCCGACCGCATCCTCGCCGAAGAGCAATCCCCCGGTCAGAGTTTCTACTTCCTGCTGATGGCACTTTTTATGGAAATACTGGTCATTCTTGACCGGGCATATTCGCCGCCGGATGAATATCATACGCTGTCAGCGATCCCGGCGGCTCTGGAATTTCTGGAACGCAACTATTCGCATGACATCGACTTCGATGTGCTTGCCCGCAAACTGGGAATGTCGCGCCGGACATTTTTCCGCCACTTCCGGATCGCCACCGGGACATCGCCGCTGGCTTATCTCAATACCATCAGATTGCGCAAAGTGACCGATCTGCTTAAACAAACAGATATGCCGCTGGCATCTATCGCTCTGGAATGCGGATTCAGCGACGGTTTTTTAATGAGCCGGAGTTTCAAAAAACTCACCGGCACGACGCCGACGGCTTTCCGCAAAAAAAATAATTGAATACCGCTCATCCCGGCTGGTCAGTTGTTACTGCCGGTCTTTTCGTAAAAGGTGTACTCCTGAAATGAGAAACTTTCACGCAGACTGCCTTTTTCAAGCTGTTCTCTGACAAATTCTCTGATCGACGGATCGGCATATCGGGGTATCAGTACCGCTCCGCTTGACGGAAGATCGAATTTATCCATAAACTCCTGCCTGTCCATAAAGGTGCAATTTTCAAACCGGTTGTTGATCTCCGGCAGCAGCACTCCGTAGATGTAATCAGTGACGATCCGGCGATGGGTTTTATCTGCGGCTGCCCATTCATAAATAATGGTGTTGAGCTGCGGATAACCCGCCTGCATTTTGGCGGTGTTGAATTTACGTATCCGCCGGTCATTGTCGAATACTTCCGGCATAAACAGCCAGCAGAGCAATCCCGCTGCCACTGCGGCTTGCCAGAAATTCAGATTTTTCAAACTTCCGGCGCCGATGCGGGATTCAAAAAAGTTACAGACCGCCACGGCTTCCATCAGCACTATCCACGGGAATGCCAGTGCCAGATTGCGCAGATCGTAGCAGAAAAACACACTCCAGATCAGCGTAAATACCACGGCACAGAGCATTATCCCGGGGTATTCACGCCTTTTGCACCAGCTGCAGTACAGGACATAAATGTTGAATATCAACATCAGCAGCCCCGGAATGATCTGCTTGTCATACAACTTGTAAATGGTATATCCCCAATGGCGGCTTTTATCCAGTTCCACCCACTTGGCACTGCTCACATTTTCCTGACCTGCCTGCAATTTCAGCATAAAGAATCGGCAGCTGCACACGAACCGGTCGAGATGGCTTTTGCCGCGGTAGATCTTTTTAGTGACGAATTCCACATTGGATGCATCCGTGCCGCTGGATATCCGGCTGGCGGTAAAGATGTAAAACGGCGCAGTCAGCAGGATCGTTACCGCCAGCAGCGATGCAATATAACGGGCAAATTTACCGGCGGGTATGTCCAGCTCTTTTCTTTTCTGATTGATCGCGGTGCCGCCGATCAATATCGCTGCCGGAATCAGAAACAATCCGGCCTGCTTGACCGAACCTGCCACGGCAAGCAGCAGCGCGATCACCAGCAGCTGACGGTAAAAATCCTGTTTATTACCGGCATCTTTCAGGTAATAAACGGTAAATAAAAGTGCCGTTGAACAGTAAATTATCACCGTATCAAGTTCCGCTCCGTGGGATTGGAAGTCCACATTGACGAAAAACACCGCCAGCAGCGGCACACTCAACAGCATGGGGATACTGCGTTTCCTCAAACCGTAATCGGCAAAAAACAATCCGGCAAGCAGCGGAAAAAACATCACCGCAAATTTAGTGACAAACTGCAGTTCCCTGCCGATGATAAGGTACGCATTTGCCCAATTCAGCGGGATCATCTGCGGGTAATAACTCAAGTTCCGGGGAATTTCCTGCCGCATCCAGAATGTCGCCCAGTAATTCCAGCTCAACGCACTGTCCCAGGTGGTAAATACCTTGCCCCGGCACTCCAATAATTCCACCAGAAACCAGATCAGCCCCATGGCACAGCTGAACAGTGAAACCGACAGCAGCACTTTGCCCGGACGCTCCATTTCCAAATACATCTGCCGGATATTGTTCCCGGCAGATGTGAAGTATTCCTGAAACGGTTTCCAGATGTTTCCGGTGAAAAACCCTTTGATTTCCCGGCGGAACACCAGGCAGATCAGCACCCAGGTCAGCACCGTAAAGATCCGGGCTGACCACCAGGTGAAAATCCCGCAGCTCAACGCCGCCGCCGCATAAATATAATTGACCAGCAAACTCAATCCGGGAATCAGCAGTAAACTTCTGAATTTACCGTAATTCGGCCGCACCAGACCGATGACCAACGTCCCGGGGATCAATACCAGCTGCAGAAATGCAACGGTTTCCAGCAAAAAAATCATGCTGCACCTCTATGTTTTTGGTGATTTATGGTGAAATAACGGCAGATGAACTTCTCAATCAGGAATACTCTTTCTGAAAGATGAAATCACGCTGGATCAGGAAATTGGCAAGATAAATGACCAGCTCCGCCGCCAGTTTGGCAAGATAAAAATTCAAATGTACACTGCTGTTTATCGCATGCATGATCAGATAGGAGGCACACCCGGAACAGATGACCAGAAAAATGAATTTCGGCAGCGTGCTTATCACTGAAGCCCGGGAACAGAATACCAGTTTTTTGACCAATGCATACTGTAACGCCGCACCCGCCGCCCTGCCGGATGTCACCGCTATGCCGGTGAGGATCGCCGCATTGTACGGCAGAAATACCGACGCAAGATACAATACCGGCACGTAAACCAGATAGTCCGTTGCCGCGGTCAGCAATGATACCAGAATATAACGGAACAGCACAATGTATATCTTGAACGAATCCAGCAGCGGATTGAAGTGCGACGATGCATTGTTGTCGATATAGACAGTCGAAATCGTCAATTCCGCAGTTTTTCTGCCGCTCCGTTTGGAAACCAGCAGCATTTCCAGCTCAAATTCATAGCGGTTGTAAGGAATTTGCAGCAGATCCGGAATGAAACTGCGGGGGATCGCCCGCAATCCGGTCTGGGTATCGGAAATTTTCATCCCCAGCAGCAGCCGCACGAAAAAGGCGGTCAACCGGTTGCCGATCAAACTGCGCAACGGTACATTACTGTCAAATTTCCGCACGCCCAGATGGAGAGTTTCGGGTTCTTTGGCGGCAGCTTCGCTCAAGCGGGAAATATCCTCCGGCGTGTGCTGTCCGTCAGCATCGGCACTGATCACCGCAGTACACTCCGGCAGCTGCTCACAAATATAGAGCAATCCGGTTTTCATCGCCGCGCCTTTGCCCATATTGACCGGATGACAGAGCAGTTTGACCCCTGCCATTCCGGAAATTTCATCAAAAACTGCCGCACACTTGCCGGAACTGCCGTCATTTACAACCACGATACGTTCAAAACCGCATCCGGCAAGCTGTTTCAGCAGGACGATCAATTTTTCATCCGGCTCGTAAGCCGGAATCAGGATTGCAGTGGATCTGTTTCCCATTACGGTAATTTATTTTTTCTGCTGTTTGCTCCAGGAGTCCTTGAGCGTCACCGTCCGGTTGAATACCGGCAATTCCGCAGTGGTGTCCGGATCGACCGCAAAGTAACCGACCCGCTCAAACTGCACCGAAGTTCCGGCAGTCAGTTTGGCAGCAGCAGGTTCGATAAAGCCGGTGACCACCTTTTTGGAATCCGGATTGAGCTGGGTGAGGAAATCGACTCCGTCAGCACCGGGATTTTCCACGGTAAAGAGCCGGTCATAGAGACGCATTTGCGCTGAAACAGCATGTTCTGCAGAAACCCAGTGGATCGTGCCTTTGACCTTTCTGCCGTCCGGCGAATTGCCGCCGCGGGTGGCGGGATCAAAGGTGCAGAGTACTTCGACAACATTGCCGTCGGCATCTTTGACCACATCGGTACAGCGGATGAAGTATCCGTAGCGCAGACGCACTTCCGCACCGGGAGCCAGCCGGAAGTAACCTTTGGGCGGCTCAAGCATGAAGTCGGATTTTTCGATATAGAGGTGTTTGCTGAATTTGATTTTGCGGACACCGGCGGCGGGATCTTCAGGATTGTTGACCGCTTCCAGATCTTCCACACCCTCTTCGGGGAAGTTGGTGATGGTGACTTTCAACGGATCAAGTACCGCCATATATCTGCTTGCGGAAGTATTGAGTTCCTCGCGGATGCAGTGTTCCAGTACAGCGGCATCGGTGATGCCGTCAAATTTGGTGACTCCGACGATTTTGCACATTTTGCGGATGGCGGCAGCAGGAACTCCCCGGCGGCGCATTCCGCAGATGGTCGGCATCCGCGGATCGTCCCAGTTGTCAACATAATTTTCTTTGACCAGCTGCAGCAGTTTGCGTTTGCTCATCACGGTATAAGTGAGATTCAACCGGGAAAATTCATACTGATGCGGCGGATTGGGGAAGTCCAGATTTTCCAGTACCCAGTCGTAAAGCGGACGGTGGATCTCAAACTCCAGCGTGCAGAGCGAATGCGTGACTCCTTCAAAGGCATCTTCCAGCGGATGGGCGAAGTCGTACATCGGATAGATGCAGTATTTGTCACCGTGACGGAAGTGGTGGATACGGCGGATGCGGTAGATCACCGGGTCCCGCATATTGATATTGGGTGAAGCCATATCGATTTTTGCCCGCAGAACCATGGCTCCATCCTCAAATTCTCCGGCTTTCATCCGGGCAAAAAGATCGAGGTTCTCCTCAATACTGCGGCTTCTGCCCGGAGAATCTTTGCCGGGAGTCTGCAGATTGCCTTTGTACTCTTCCCACTGTTCATTAGTCAGCGTACAGATATAGGCTTTGCCCTTTTTGATCAGTTCCACGGCGCAGTCATACATCCGGTCAAAGTAGTCACTGGCGTACAGTACCGCGGCAGGTTCAAAACCCAGCCACCGGACATCATTGATGATGGATTGGACATATTCGGTATTTTCTTTGGTCGGGTTGGTGTCATCCATACGCAAATTGCATTTGCCGTTGAATTCCTGCGCCACTCCGAAGTCCAGGCAGAGGGCTTTGGCATGACCGATATGGATGTATCCGTTGGGTTCCGGCGGGAAACGGGTGACGATCTGACCGCCGTTCTTACCGTTTTTCACATCATTGGCGATTATTTCCCGGATGAAATCCATGGGTTCAGTTTTTTCAGCTATATCAGCCATAACAGCAATACCTCCTGCGAAAAGATGATTGAAACACTATAACATTTTCATAATATAGCCCGTGTGAAATAATTTTTCAACCGAGTTCCGCCAGAATTTCGGCAGCATTGGTGTCGGGTTTTACTTTGGGCATGATTTTGGCGATCACTCCATTTTCGTCGATGATGAATGTCGTGCGCACCACGCCCATGGAAACTTTGCCGTACAGTTTTTTTTCCTGCCAGACCCCGTAACTGCGGATCGCTTCAAGTTCCGTGTCGGCAAGCAGAATAAAGGGCAAATGGTGCTTCTCTGCAAACTTGCGATGGGATTCCACGCTGTCTTTGCTGATGCCGATCACTGCGATATCGCGCCGGACAAACTCCTGCATGGCTCCGGCAAATGCACACGCCTGACGGGTGCAGCCCGGCGTGTTGTCTTTCGGATAAAAGTAGATTACCACCTTGCGCCCGGCAAAATCTGCCAGCGATACCATCCGTCCATGCTGATCCGGCAGCGTGAATGACGGAGCTTTGTCACCTTGATTCATTTGTTTTCTCCCTGTACAAAACGGTTGTATTTCAACCCGATATAAAGCTCTTCAAAGCGGGCAAGCGGCCCGGGACCGAATTTCGCCATCGACTTGCGGATCTCTGCCACCGTTTTTTCCCGCATCTCTCCGGACTTGGAATAAAATTTGTCCGCCAGACAGATGATCTTTTCTTCCGGTGTTTCCGGGAAAAAATCCCGCTCCGGCAACGACAATTTGCGCTCCCGGATCTCCTCTGCAGAAATTCCGCTGCCGGTGTGACGCTCGCAAATGCGGGCAAATATTTCACCATCCGGCAGCTTCATGGCACGCAGCGATTCCGCACCGAGGATCCCGTGCAGCAGATAGTCGTCTTCACCATAACAGCCGATATCCGGCGCAGCGCAGAATCGGATGCCGATATCGTGCAGCAGCGCACCGCAGGAGATGATTTCCCGGTTCACCTGCGGAAATCCGGCGGCTATCGCCAGCGCCTTTTTTTCCACCTGATAACTGTGCCGCAGCAGAATTTCCCTCGCCGGATCGTCCGGCGCATAAAAAAAATCGATTATTCGCAGTGCATCAAGCATATTTTTTTCCACATTGATCGATGTTTACATCTGCAGAAATATAGTGCTTGCATGAGGATTTTTCAACCGGAAAAATAATTTTTCAGAAAATTTTACCGCAAATGATTTTACTTTTGAAACTCCCGGTAGTATATTTGACCGGATACGCTCATGCAAAATACTGTACTATGGAGAAACATTATGAAAAAAATCACCCGTATCTGCGCCGGAGCTGCCATAAGCACAACCGTAATGCTCGGCGCCGCCGGAAATGACACCCGTACCGTAATGTTCGTCGGAGACAGCATCTCCTGCGGCGTCGGTGCTTCCCATAACAGCAAACGCTTTACCACCGTCGCCGTCAAACTGCTCAATAACGATCAGTCCGGAGTGAAATATCTGGAAAAAAATATCGCCGTTTCAGGTTCATGCATGGCTGAAAACCTCTGGCCGATCCCCAACTCTTCGGCATACCCGCATAAATTGCAGCACGTCATCGCCGCCAAACCCGATATCGTAGTCATGCAGCACGGCGTGAATGACCAGACCGCACACTCCTCCATCGGAGATTTCGCCTGGAGCTACCGGCAGTTCGTCAGAGAAGCCAAAGCCGCTTTGCCCGATACCATATTCGTTTGCATGACCATCACTCCCACCCGGCGCGGCGGAGAAATGGCCCTGTTTCACGATACTTCCAATACGGTCATTCAGGAAGTCGCCGCCAAAGAAGGCATGATCCTCGTGCCGATACATCAGAAAATGGACGGTAAATTGAACCTCTTCCCCGATGGCTTGCACCCCAATGACGAAGGCCACCGGATGATCGCCGAAAACCTCGTCGCCGCTATCAAAGAAAATCACCCGCAATCCGCCGGATGCTTCGATTTCAGTATGCGCAGAAACGGAACTTTCCGGATCATGGGATATGTGTTCTTTATCCCTGAAGCCACCGCTGAAAAAGGTATCACCAGCTTCTACTCAATCAGTAAAGAGGGCTTTACCTACTCATCTTACGGCGATGTCACCGTTTCCAGCCCTTTTTGCATCTACCCCAAAGAAATCAAATGCTTCGGCACCGAAAACGCCCTCTTCCGTTACGATAAATATCATCGCTCCTACTCCGTCAAACTCCCCTCCACCAACGGCAAAAAAGTAACCATCTCTTTCCTCTGACTTTCTTTTCACGGGAAAAGAAAGTCAGCAAAGAAAAGCGAACAGTCGCGGCGGCTTCGCTCGCTTGCGGTGAATACAGTGCGAGGTAAGGTCGCCGTTAAACCGGGGCAACAGTGAAGGAGTGCAGCATACCTGCATGACTGAACTGTTGTCGCTGGTTTGACAAGAGATTACCCGCAATGCTTTCACCGCCTTGGTCGGGCGGGCGGACAAGCCACCCTTAACGGGGGCTCTGCCCCCGTACCCCCGAACGCTGGTTAAGAAAAACAGTTGTATCCAAACCTCCCTTACGTATTATAACGTTTGGGAGGTTTTCCTTCTCATGGGAGACGAAAGTAAGTTGAAAATGGGGGGATTGTGTGCTATATTATGGATAACCAGATTTTTAATTCAGGAAGGGTAAAGTATGAAAAAGTTTTTCATGTTATTGGTATTACTGGGGGCGGTGGTGCTGCCTTTGCATGCACAAAAGCTGGGAAGTGTCATCCGTTTCAGGTCAGTGGAGATCAAGCTGGATGGTATTCCGGACGAGGATTTCTGGAGTAAAGTTCCGGTGCTTGATGATTTTGTCAGATACGGCAAAAAAAATGTTCCGCTGACGGCATCGACTTCGGTGCGGATCTGCCTGGATGACAAGAATCTTTACTTCGCTTTGGAATGTGATGAACCCGCGGGCACATTTGCCGGAGCGCCGGATAATACAAGTCCGTGGCAGGCGGATGCGGTGGAGATATTTTTCGGTTCACTGGAAGGTCACGACTGGTACCGTCAGATCGTTTTCGGTTTGAATGGCAGCGGTTACTACGAATTCATGCGCGAGGAGGATTTGCGTCGTGCGGTAAAGGATAACGGGCGCTCCTGGAGTGCAGAGATGGTGATCCCGCTGGAGAAACTGGGCAACATGCCGGGCGACAAGCTGCTTTTTAACATGTTCCGTCACCGGGTGAATGCCAGAGAAATGCAGACATTTGCGCAGCTTCAGTGGGCTGGAGAGATGGACCGTTACGCAGTTCTTCACATCCATACGCCGCCGGAAACGGTCCGTTACGCTCCGTGGACGGCACAGATCACCGCGGACAGTGCAATGGTGTGCTGGGGAAGCATCGGAGCGTGCCGGTCACTTCTGGAGTACCGGGAAAAGGGCAAAACGGATTACCGGACGGTCTATGCGGATTTGCAGGGGTATGTTGCCGACCGCAGCCGCACGCTTCACACGGTCAGACTTGCCGGATTGAAACCCGGGACGGTGTATGAATACCGGATCAACGGGGATGTCAAAGGTGAATTTACTACTGCAGATCCGAAAGAGGCGGATTTCACGTTTGCGGCGATTTCCGATACGCACACGAGAAGCTGGCAGATTTTGTCCCAGCTGGACAAGCCGCATGTGAAATCAGCGGATATATTCTTTCATCTGGGCGATACGGTAAGCGGCGTGAATGGTCTGGGCAGTTACCATGATGCGCTGCTTGCGCCGATGAGTCAGAGCGGTAAAAACTTTTATGTGGTGCGCGGCAACCATGAAGGCCGCGGCAATGCGCCGGGGATCTTTCTGGATACGGTTTATCCGCATGGCAGAAAAGCGTACTGCGGATTTCTGCACAAGGGAGTGTATTTTGTGATTCTGGACACGTCGGACGAGTTTGATAATGATCCGGAATTTCTGGCAGAGCAGCGCAAATGGCTTTGGCAAACGGTATCAGGCGATGAGTTCAAAAATGCGCAGTTCCGGGTGCTGCTCACCCATTATGCGCTGCATGTGATCAACAATGATATGCTGCACCGGCTGTTTGATTCTCTGCCGGAAAAAGCGCAGAATGCGTTTGATCTGGCGCTTGCCGGTCACCACCATTGTGATATTCTGATCCTGCCGGGCAGCAACAGAATGGTTTCCAAACATCCGAAGTACAGCAACCGTCCGCCGGAAAAGGTGATGCCGTTTTTGCGGCTGATCAATTACGGGGGAACATTCGGGGTGAAAAAGAGTGCCGATGCGTTGACCGTGACCCGTTATGATGGTGAAGGCAACGTGATCGATACGTTTGCAGTGCCCCGCAAAAAGGTGCAGTGAAATAATTTATTATTGTTCCATTTGTTGTGATGCACGGCATCCATCCGTCTTCGTTTAACTGTACCGTGGCAAGCCGGCAGGATCTGACCGTCAGATATGGCGTGGTTGATAATATCCGGTGATTATCGCAAGCAGCGGATCTTGAATGCAAGGTTCACCAAATCCGGGACATTGGCTGTTGTTTGTATTTTTGTGCTGTATTTCAGTCTTTTAATCAAGTTTTTTACTGTGAATACATGATATATTATAATTAAGTCAACGACAACACTTCATGGGGAAGGAAACTGAAAAATGAAAAAGCTGCTGCTGTTTATGACGGTATTTTGCGGTATGGTATTGGCCGTCGAAAATGCCCAAGTGGTAAAATTTTCCCGGGTCGGCATCGTGCATGACGGTATTCCGGACGAGAGCTTCTGGAGCAGAGCCGGGACGGTGGAAAATTTCTGTGTCTTCAAGAAATTTCCGACTCCGGCATCGGTCAAAACCACAGTGAGATTCTGCATGGACATGCGGAATCTTTATGTGGCACTGATCTGTGATGAACCTGCCGGAGTAAACACCGGTGATCCCCGATCTCATGCGTGGAGCGGGGACCATGTGGAAATTTTCTTTGCTTCACTTGACGGCAAGGATTGGTACCGCCAGTTGGTATTCGGTTTGAATGGCAAGCGTTACATCGAATTTGCCGATGCCGGTCAACTGCAGTGGAAACACTTTATCGGTAAAAATTACTGGAGTGCGGAATTGATCATTCCGCTTGCGCAGCTGGGGAAATTCGGTCAAAATGATCTGCGCTTCAATATGTTCCGCTTCCGGCGCAATGTCAAAGAGCGTTATACCTGGTGTGATCTGCCGTGGGCGCATGATCCGGAAAAATTCAAAACTCTGGAGGTCTTTGAAATTCCTGAAGAGATCACGCACGGGCCGTGGGAGTATGCAACCGCGGCTGATTCTGTGAAAATCGGTTGGGAAACCACCGGTAAATGCAATCCGATGCTCTTTTACCGCAAAAAGGGTGCCAGCAGTTTTATCATGGTTCCTGCCGCCCGAATCCCGGATTTGCCGGAAACGCTGCACCATGCAAATCTCACCGGATTGGAGAGTGATACGGAGTATGAATATCACTTCGGCGGCGACCGGAAATTGTACACCTTCCGCACGCTGGCGGTCAAACCGGCAGATTTCTCCTTTGCCATGATCAGCGACACTCATTGCCGCAGCCAGGCTATGCAGATCCTGGTGGAAAAAGAGGTGATCCGCAATGCCGATATCCTCATCCATCTGGGGGATATGGTCAGCGGTGTAAGCGGCAGAGGCTGTTTGTATGACGGATTTCTGGATGGGATGCTGAAATCCCGGGACAAGGTATTTTTTGCCCTTCGCGGTAATCACGAATACCGCGGTGTCGGAGTCAAGGCGTTTGATCAGCTTTTCAGTCCGGCAGAGAAGACCGGTTACGGCATGTTCAGCCACAAAGGAGTGTGCTTTATTTATCTGGATACCGACGGTGATGTTCCGATTGCCAAAGAGTATCTTGACCGACAGCAGCAGTGGCTCAAAAAGGCGGTGACAAGCGAGGAATTCACTAAAGCGCAGTTCCGGGTACTGCTGGCACATCATCCGCTTTACCCCTCACTGGCACCGGAATTAACGGCGATGTTCCGCGCCCTGCCGGAAAAAGCGCAGAAAAGTTTTGACATCATGTTTGCCGGACACACGCATTTGTATGAGAAACTTACTCCCGGCAGTGATGTGCTGTACTCCACTCATCCCCGGCGCAACGGCATGAAAGTCAACATCACCCTGCCGTTCCCGGTGCTGACGATCAAAGAATTAGGCTGTTTCGTGGTGGACAAGAGCGATGATAAACTGGTTCTCAAGGTCTATTCCCCCGAAAATACCATTATGGATACCGTCACCGTCCGGCGCAATACCGGAAAGTAAAATATTTTGCATACGGTTCAAATTTCCGGAGATCCCGGCAGGAAGCGGATAAATTTTTTCACTGCCCTGCTGTCATTGTCGCTACGCCAGGCGGCAATGATATCCACCGGCGGAAGCGGCGGGGAAAGCTCTTTCCTGACGATATTTTCAAGCGGGCCTTTGCAGCAGGATTCCGGCATCAGGGCGATCCCGAATCCCGCCTGTACCATTGCCAGCATGGAACTTTTGTTCCGGGCATCCTGCCGGAACCGGGGCGACGGCAAACCATGGACCGTAAGGGAATATACCAGTTGATCGTAGATCGCCGGATTGACATCTCTGGCAAAGAGGATCACATCTTCTCCGGCAAGATCTTCCCGGGAAATTCTGCCGCATCGGGCAAGTTTATGGTCACGCGGAAGCACCAGAATATACCGGTCCCGGTAAATCAGCCGCGTGGTCAAACCGGATATATCCATGCTGGATGGGCGGAGAAAACCGATATCCAGTGAACCGTTTTTCAGCATGACACATTGTTCAGCAGTTTCCAATTCCCGCAGCTGCATTCTGATTTCAGGTTCCTGATTACGGACACGGGAGAGTACTTCCGGCAGAAAACTGTGGATGGCTGGTTCATTACAGCCGATCAGAAGCTGTTCTTTCTCTCCGGCAAGGAAATCCGCCAGTTGTTTCTGTGCCTGATCTGCCCGGTTCAAAACCGCTTCCGCTTCTGCAAGGAAAAATTCTCCGGCGGCGGTCAGTTTGACCATCCGGCTGGTCCGTTCAAAAAGTTTGCAGGACAACTCATCCTCAAGTTTCCGGATCGCCGCACTCAACGGTGCCTGGGTGATGTGCAGTTTCGCCGCTGCCTTGCGGAAATGGAGTTCTTTTGCCACAGCGGCAAAATAGCGCAGCGCAGTAAGTTCCATTGATATTTATCGCCTTATATTGATTCTTTTTTTGATATAATAAATATACATTGTTCTGTTGTAAAAATCAAATTGCAATGATATATTTTTCTGTTGTTTCCATCCGCCGCTGGATCAAACTGCGGTTGTACAGTTGGAAATCATCTGTTTTGAAAGGAGAAAATATGCTCAGTGAAAAAATAATTACCGAAGCAATGTACAATGCCATCAAATACGGAGCGACCAAAATGCCGCCCGATATCCGCGCCGCCTTGCAGCGGGCGCTGGCAGAAGAGAGCGACCCCATGGCAAAAAAACATCTGGAAATAAGTTTGCAGAATGCCGACATGTCGGAAAAAGGCAATGGTCTGGTCTGTGCCGATACGGGTTTCCCCATGTTCTTTATCCATGCCGGCAGCCGGACTGTGGTTGAAGGCGGCTTCAACACTTTGCAAAAATGCGCCGCCGCCGCTACCGCCCGGGCGACTGCAGAGTGTTTTCTGCGCCCGACGATGGTGCATCCGCTGACCCGGAAAAATCCCGGTGACAATATCGGACCTGGCATGCCTAAAGTGGAGATCATCTTTGACCGTGATGATGACGGTTTGGAGATCATTGCCGCACCGAAAGGCGGCGGGTCGGAAATATTCGGCACCTTTTACCGGATGATGTTCCCTGCCGACGGCGAAGCCGGGATCAAAAAGTTCGTGATCGAATGTATCAAAGATGCATGCTACGCCGGTAAAGTCTGTCCGCCTGCCATCATCGGTGTGGGTATCGGCGGGACTGCCGATCTTTGCATGAGCATGGCGAAAAAAGCGGCACTTCTCCGGCCGGTCGGCAAACACCATGCCGATCCGGAAATCGCCCGTCTGGAAAAAGAGCTGTACGATGCTTCCCGCAAAATCGGTATCGGACCGATGGGGTCCCGGGGGATCAATGCGGTGCTGGCGATCAATATCGATGCGGCGGTCACCCATACTGCCGCTCTGCCGGTGGCGGTCAATGCCCAGTGTCTGGTCGGCCGCCGCTGGATCGCCCGGATCGACGGAAACGGAAATACATATTACACAGGAGCTGCAGAATGAGAAATCTTACTTTGCCATTGTCGGAAGCTGATGCCGTAAGTTTGAAACTCGGCGAGATGGTCACGGTCAGCGGATTGCTTTTTACCGGCCGCAGCCGTTTCCATATCCGGGCCGTCGAAAACGATCTCTATCCGCCGATAGATTACGAAAAGATCAACTGCTTTTTCCATGTCGGTCCGGTCATGCGCCAGACGGCAGACGGCTGGGATGTGGTGAGTTGCGAACCGACAAGTTCCATCCGCTTTGAACGTTACGGCGCAGATGTCGTCCGGAAGTTCCGGCTGCGGACTCTGATCGGCAAAACCACCATGGGACCGGCAACGGCCCGGGCGCTGAAAGAGGTCAAAGGCGTGTATCTTTCCAAAATCGGCTTGAGCGGTAATGCGCTGCGCGGTCAGGTCAAAAAAGTCCACGATGTCTATTTTTTGGATGAACTTGGCAAAACCGAATGCACCTGGATCTATGAAGTGGAGAATTTCGGACCGTTTTTCGTGGCGATGGATGCCTGTGGAAGGAACTATTTTGAGGAACTTTCTGCAGAGGCAAACTCCCGGATGCCGGAAATTGAGAAAATGCTGAATATCCCGGACAATTACGAATATACCGAGGTCAACGGATGAAACCGGTACGTTATCTTTCGCTGTGCGGACTGCTGGGATACGGCTATGCTCCGGAGAGTTTGGCAAATGCGCTTGCCGGTGAACTTGATTTCGTGGGAGTCGATGCCGGGTCGACCGATCCCGGTCCATATTATCTCGGCAGCGGCAAAGGTTTTGTCAAGCGTCTTCAGGTCAAACGGGATCTTGAACTGATTCTGCCGGTGATCAAGGCGAAAAAAATCCCGCTGATCATCGGCAGTGCCGGTGGCTCCGGAGCCAGGCCCCATGTGGACAGCGTGATTGAAATCATTTCAGAAATCGCTGCAGAAAAAGCTCTGGAATTGAAAACTGCCGTGATCTACTCCGACTTGAGCGGGGAATTTCTGCATGAGGCGGCGCAAGGCCATCTCACCGGCTGCGGCGGTGCGCCGGATTTCGACCCGGCTTTAACAGATGAACTTTGCAATCCGGTGGCACAATTCGGTACCGGACCGATCATCGAAGCGTTGAAACAAAATGTCGATGTGGTGGTCGCCGGCAGATGCTGTGATACGGCGATTTTTGCCTCTTACCCGATCATGCATGGATTTCCGGAGGGACTGGCACTCCATGCTGCCAAAATCGCGGAGTGCGGAGCATTGTGCGCCCGCCCGGTCGGTGCGAATGATTCACTGGTCGTGGAAATGTTTGAGGATCACTTCACGGTTGAGCCGCCCAATCCGCAGCGGGCATGTACTCCGGATTCCGTAGCGGCACACTCGCTTTACGAGCAGCCGGACCCGAATTGCTTTTACGAACCGGAAGGCAAAATCGATCTGTCCGACTGCACTTTTGAAGCAGTCAGCGACCGCAAAGTAAAGGTTTCCGGCAGTAAATTGATCCGGGCGGATAAAATTACGACCAAACTGGAAGGCTCCCGTCTGGTCGGATTCCGGGCGGTCACAATTGCCGGCGTGCGCGATCCGGCGGCGATCCGGCATCTGGCGGAAATCGAAAACGGCGTGCGCAATGCAGTCGCCGTGTCGGCGAATTTTGTCAAAAGCGGAGAATATTCGCTGCGTTTTCTGCGCTATGGTCTGGATGCCGTCATGGGCAAATTGGAATCCGCCGGTCATCCGCTGCCCAAAGAGGTCGGATTGGTGATCGAAGCAGTGGCACCAAGTCAGGAACAGGCGGATGCATTGATCGGTTTGGCACGTTCCAAAGCACTGCATCAGGGCTTCCCGAATAGAAAAGCAACGGCGGGAAATCTGGCATTTCCCTTCTCTCCGTCAGATTTTTCCGGGGGCGCAGTATATGAATTTGCACTCTATCACATCACGGACTTGCAATTGGATTTCATTCCGGAAATAAGGATCATACGATGAAATTATATGATATGGCAATGGTGTGCCGCAGTAAAAATGCCGGACCGTTTCAGGTGACGATCGACTTGATGTTTGAATCTTCCGAACGTTACAATGCGGTTTGGCATTCACCATCTTTTACTGTTGAAGCGATCGGTGCTTTGTACCGGACCGATCCGGAAAAGGTGGTGATCAAACCTTTTGAACGGATATTGACGATCAAAGTCGTTCTGGCAAGAAGTTGTTCTTCCGGGGCAGCATCGGATTCTGACGTCTACGGCAGCCAGCAGCACTTCCCGCTGGGAGATATGGAAATATTGTAAGACCGAAAACAACCGCACCCCGGGGGAAAATCTTTTTTACTTCCTTAAGAAATGCAAATCTGTTTTCAATCCCGTCTCGCAGTTTTTTATATTTTTTCTGCGTATTCCTGTCACAAACCGTCGATGAACCAAAAAATTTGCCTCCGGTGCCGTTTTCAACCGGTCAGCCGACGATGATGCGCTCTTCCGGATAGTGCAGTACCGCCGGTTTTTCCTTACCGACGAAAAAGAGGATGATCGTCAGCGGTCCCACCCTGCCGGTAAACATGAAAAATGCTACCAGCAGTTTCCCGCCAAGCGATAATTGCGGCGTGATCCCACCGGCATCCAAACCGGTTCCGCCCAACGCAGAGGAAATTTCAAAGAAACATTGACGGTCAGTCAGATGCGGCGAATATGCGCTTAACAGCAAACCTCCGAAAACCGCCATCAAAATGAAAATCACCGCAATCGTAAAGGAACGCAGCACGATCCGCAACGGGATCGTCCTGCCAAAAATAATCACCGCATTGTCACCTTTGAATGAACTGAAAAGCGCCGCAAATATCACCGCCAGCGTCGTGGTTTTCAACCCGCCCGCTGTCGATCCCGGTGAACCGCCGATCAGCATCAGGATGATGATCAAGGTCCGGCAGGATGGAGATAATTCCGCCAGATCCACCGTGGAATATCCCGCCGTCCGGGAGGTTATCGAGAGGTAAAACGCATCAAAAAACGGCAGATCACAACCTGACGGCGCCAGACTGAGCAGATATAAACTGAAGGTTCCGACAAAAATCAACACCCCGCAGCATACCAGCACGATCCGGGTGTGCAGTTTCACCCGGTGTTTGGGGTCGTATACCTTTTGCAGCAGATCATAGATGACGTAGATGCCCAGACCGCCGAGGAAGATCAATACCAGCGAAATCGACTGGATATACCTGCCCGCCTGGGCAATATCTCCGGGCAGCGGACCGATCCCGGCATTGCAGAAACTGCCGACCGAATAGAATATCGAATACCACAGCGAAGTGAAAAAACCAAATCCCTGCACCAGAAATCCGGGAAACATCAGCACCGCACCCAGCGCTTCAACAATAAAGGTGTAATGGGCAATAGTCTTTAACAGTGACTCCGTGCCGCCCAGCGAAAAACGGTCATTGAGATTGTACATGATCAGCATATTGTCAAAGGACAACCCCTTGCCGGAAAACAGCAGAATGATCGCACTTAACGACAGTATCCCGAAACATCCCAATTGGATCAGTATCAGGATGATGAACTGCCCGAAAAAGGTGAATTCCGCGGTATGCACCGTCAATAATCCATTCAGGCACACGGCACTGCACGCGGTGAAAAAGGCATCTGGTACCCCCAGTTCGCCATTGCACACCCCGGGCAGCAGCAGCAAAAGTGTCCCGGCGGCAATCAATGCTGCAAAAGAAAGCGGTAATCCACCTTTTTTGATCAGATACATCCACATCGGAACGTCCCGCCTTTCTGAAAGGGTTTACCACCCCTCGACCACACCGGAAATTATCTGTTTTGAAGCATCAAACAATGCCTGCCGCATGCCGCTGATCCGGCTGGTTTCCAGATCCGGCCCGGTGATGAATTTCGATGTGCCGGTAACCGTGCGGTTGGCAATCAGCGGCGCCCCTCTGCCGGGGATCACTACGGAAAATTCCACCGTCACACTACATCCCCATTCATTGGCAAGATAGGTGTCATCCCCCAACGCCGTAGTGCCGAAGTCGATCGCCGAATACTTGACATCCGCCACCCGGGCATAAAGGATGCAGTCGGCTTTGGTTTGGGATTTCAGTTTGAGAGAACCGTCGGTGGTGACTCTTTCAGTGAGCATACCGCGCAGTACCGCCGCAGCATTGTACGCCAGCGTATCGTTGGTCACCGGCGCAATGGCGATGCTCTGCAGCTGGGGATGGGCAAGCGAACCGAATTTATAACCGCACCCGGCAAGCAGCAGCATGGCAAACGCCAGTAAACAAAGCGTCGATTTTTTCATTTGCTGGAATCTCCTTCATTGAGAAAACCTTTGATATCCGGCACTTCCAGCAGGAAGTGCGAATTTTTATCCTTGGGAGAGATCAACGGCAGAGCAGGTTCCTGCGGCATGGGATAGGCACGGATATCCTGCAAACGCGGTTCGATCTTTTCCGGAGGCAGTCCGGGCAGATAGTTATCGGAAATTTTCACCAGCGTTCTTTCCGCGTCCGGAGCGGATTCGCTGTCCGGATATTCGCTCATCAGTTCTGCGAGATAACGTTCCGCAACCTCGCTGCGGCCGTTTTTGCGGTAAAATTCAGCGATTTCAAAGAGTTTTGCCGCCTGTTTGTCTTTGGCCTGTTCCAGACGGTTATTGGCGAATTCGACTTCCGGTGCTTCAGGGTATTTGCGGCAGAAACGCTTGAATAACTCAACAGATTCATTGATGTATCTGCTGTCTCCGTCTCCACGTCCGGCGAGAGCAAAAAGCCCGTCGGCAAGTGCCAGCAGAGCGTACTTTGCTTCCGGAGCATTCTCATGTCTCTCCAGGATCAAGCGCAACTCTTTGAGGGATTCTTTGGTTTTGCCCTCCATTTCGCAGTGGATCGCCAGATCCATGTGCGCCGCCGGAGCGAATTTGGAATAGGGTGCCCGTTTGAGAGCGGCGGTATAAACTTCCACCGTCCGGTCAACATCCAGCAGATAGGGGATCCAGCGGAACACCCAGAATGCCGGTTCCCGGTAGCCGGTACTGAAAAGATGACCGATCTCAAACTCTCTGGCGATCAACTCATTGCAGTTGACATATTCCGGATAGCGTTCAAGCAGTTCTTCAATGATCTGAAATTCCCGGTAATAAAGTTCGCACATCCGGTATGAGGACATTCTGGCGATCAGACTGTTCGCCCGGATCGTGGGGTTGGAACTCTCAAAACGGACTTTGTCAAAAAGTTTGGCGGCATCATAATATTCGCCTTTGAGATAAAGTTCCCGACCCTGTGCGTAGATCTCCGAAGCACTGCTGTCACTGCCATACACGGCGGCGGCAACGGTGAAAAGCATCAGACAAAGAACTGCTTTTTTCATAAAAAAATCCACCCTTTACATGATCTTCAGACCGGGAAGATCCTGGATGTCGATGATACCGGCAACTTTGTTGTCATCATCAACGACCACCAGATCGTCCACATGGCGCTTTTCAATAAGTTTGATAACATCGACCACCATGCTCTCGACATTGACCGAAATCGGGGACGGAGTCATGATCTCCTGCATCTTTCTGGTCAGTACCGCATCATCCTGTGCCGCACTGCGGCGGAAGTCTCCGTCGGTGAATATTCCCAGCAAATGACCGTCAGCATCGGCGATGACTGCCGCACCGCTGCGGGCATGGCTCATGGCGTAAAGCGTTTCCCGGACGGTGAAATCCGGCGGGACAACAGCGGCATCAGCGGCTTTGCGCATAACATCGGATGCTTTCATGGTGACCATTCTGCCGATGGCACCGCCGGGATGGCGGCGGCCGTAGTCGCTTTTGGTAAAACCGTTTTTATCCAGCAGCACCATTGCCAGGGCATCGCCGAGTACCAGCAGTGCGGTGGTGGTGGTCGTAGGTGCCAGATTAAAGGGGCATGCCTCTCTGGGAACAGCCATTTCCAGCACGAAATCGCTCATTTTGGCAAGCGACGACTCCTTGTTGCCGGTGATCGCGGCAAGTTCCACACCGAGCCGTTTGGCGGGATTGAGAACGACGAGAAGTTCTTCGGTTTCTCCGCTGTAGCTCAAAGCGATCAGCAGATCGTTTTTCTGCAGCAGTCCCAGATCACCGTGCCGGGCTTCCACCGGGTGCATAAATACGGCAGGATTGCCGACGCTGGAGAGCGTGGCGGCGATTTTTTTGCCGATATAGCCGGATTTGCCGACCCCGGTCAGGACGATTTTACCCCCGGCGGCAATAGCCAAAGCACAACGGTCGGCAAGTTTTTCAAAACTGCCGCCCAGATTATCCCGCAGAGTGGTGATACCCTCAAGCTCGATATCAAATACCTCGCGGGCGATTTGCAATGTGGTGCGTTTTTCGCTCATAACCGTGTCCTTCGCAAAATGTTACAGACGGCAGGCGCTGATTTCCATAATGATAATGCCTCTGCCGCCCAATTCGTAAAGCTGATCCATCACGCTGTTTGCTTCTTTGCGTTTGACCATGGATTTGACTGCGACCCATTCCGGATTGCTCAAAGGAGCGATGGTCGGAGATTCGATACCCGGAGTGATTTTACAGGCTTCCTCAAGTTTGCTGCGTTCGATATCGTACTCGACCATGACGTATTCAGCGGCGCGCATGATGCCTTTGATCCGGGCGATGAGCAGAGCCACTTCGGACCGGGAGGCAACTTCGGCATTTCTGCCGATGATGACCGCCTGACTGTGGAGCATGGGTTCACCGACGATCTCCAGACCGGCTTCGCGCATGGTGGCGCCGGATTCGACCACGTCGGCGATGGCATCTGCCACTCCCAGAGCGATGGAAATTTCCACTGCGCCGTCCAGTTTGACGACTTTGCAATCCAGATTGCGTTTGGCAAGTTCGCCTTTGAGCAAATTGGGGTAACTTGTGGCGATCCGCATACCGTTGAATTGTTCAACGGTCAGTTTCTGCTCTTTGGGAGCGGCGAAACAGAAGCGGGATTTGCCGAAACCCAATGGAAAAATGGTTTCAACTTCCGCACCGCTGTCCATTGCCAGATCGATGCCGGTGATACCGACATCAATGATGCCGTTGCCGACATAAAGCGCAATGTCCCGGGGGCGGAGAAAGACGAAATCGATCTTGTTTTCGCTGTCCCGGATGACCAGTTCCCTGCCGCTTCTTTTGCAGCGGTATCCGGCCTTGAGCAGCAAATCAACTGCGCCCTCGCTGAGAGCGCCCTTGTTGGGCAGAGCCAACTTCAAATTTCCGCTGAAGTCATTCATAAGTACTTGTAAATATCCTCAAGTTCCAGTTTGCGGTCGATCATCATGACCTGCAGGTGATAAATCAATTGGCTGATCTCTTCGGCGGTGCGTTCCTGGCCCTCGTATTCAGCGGCGATCCAGGTTTCTCCTGCCTCTTCCACGATCTTTTTGCCGATGAAGTGCGTGCCTTTGGCAAGTTCTTTGACAGTGCCGGAATCCGGATCACCGGCGGCAGCCTTGGCCTGCAATTCAGCGAAAAGTGCTTCAAATGTCTTCATTTTCTCTCTATTCCTGTTTTCAACCGAAATTTTAAATGCATCGTACATTATATAATATAGCGCAATAATTTGACAAATGCAATCCCTTATCGCATACTGCTTCATAAAAATCCCCCGATGCGGAATACAACACCATTTTTTCGCCGCAATAGCGCATAAGGACGGCAAAGAGTGAAAAAAACTCCTAATATTAATGAATAGAGATTGTTTTCGCAGCAAAGTGATGTTATATTTCCCTGATGACACAAAAAAATCAACCAGAGAGGGAAAATCATGTCTGCACAAATCATCGACGGCAAAGCGATAGCCCGTCAAATCAATGAAGAAACCGCCCGGATCGCAGCTGAATTGGCAGAAAAAGCCGGCCGCAAAGTCGGTTTGGCAGTAATTCTGGTCGGGGATGATCCCGCCAGCGCGGTCTATGTCCGCAACAAAGTGCGTGCCTGTGCCGAAACCGGCATCGAATCCCGCATGATCGCCATGCCCGCGGAAAGCACCACCGAAGAGGTGCTGAAAGTCATCGCCGAACTCAATGCCGATGATACCATCGACGGCATCCTCGTGCAATCCCCGCCGCCGCCGCAGGTGGATGAAGCCGCGGTGATCCTTGCCATTGATCCGGACAAAGATGTGGATTGTTTCGCCGAACGCAATGTCGGCAGACTGCTGATCGGCGAAAAAAAGGGGTTCCACCCCTGCACCCCATGGGGAGTAATGGAACTGCTCAAGCGTTCCGGCATCGACCCCAAAGGCAAACATGCC
>SUWL01000044.1 GCA_015061495.1 Lentisphaerota bacterium | reverse complement strand
CGCAATGACTACCAGCAATTCTATTAAAGTGAAATGGGAGTGTGCGGGGGACAAGGAAAACTTTTTTTCACGAGAAAAAAAGTTTTCCCTTTCCCCCGCGCCCCCTTTCTCTTTCAAAAAAAGCGGAATACTTTTTCGGAAATAATACAACAGCGAAACACATATTTGACAAGTTTTACTCACCAGCAATTCGATAAGAGTGAAGCCCATGGGCTTCATCCCGGAACGGGATGAATGATTTATTCTGTGCATGATTTGTTCCTTTCTATTAATGGTTGTATCAGGGTGAGTTACTTGTTATAATCCAACGGTTTCCCGTTTGCTGTCAAAGACATGCCATTTGCCGGAAATTCCGGAAGCCTCCCGCTGTTCGGTGATGAACTGCAGCTCTTTGCCCTCTGCATGACCGTCGGCAAAAGCCATATTGTTTTTGCCGTTATGCCGGAAATCCAGTTTGGTGGTTTCGTTTTTTGCCAGACCGTAGGTGCTGTGGGCTTTTTTGATTTTGGAGTTCCAGGCTTCAGCATAGATCACTGCCGAATCCGGGTACTGCAGTTTTTTGAAGTTCACCGCCACATCGGCATGCGGCCACTTGCGGAGCATATAGAAGCCCTCCGGCTTCTCATAGGGCGTAAGCGAATAATTGTTGTTGAATAATCCGTAAGGAACCGCATAAAATTCGGAGAAATGCCAGGTGACCCGTTTCGGGACCACGGTGGTGTCCGGACAGACGATATCGCTGATATTCAGACGTTTGAGCATTTTCACTCTGGTATTTGCCACTCCGACGCCCTGTGCCATGGTCATCAGCAGTTTGCCGGTGCTGCTGTCGCCGTATTTCAAAATGGCAGTGCCGTTGTGGTCATTGGCATAAGCGGTCGTTGCCATAATGCAGGTTTTCAGATTGTCCAGACAGGAAGCCTGTTTGGCAGCACTCTGTGCCGAACTCAATGCCGGAAAGAGCAATGCTCCGCCGATGCAGAATACCGCCGCAGCAATGCCCAATTCCACGCAGCTGAAGTTGTATGAACGTTGTTGTCTTTTCATGACCCTCCTCCTTTTTTGCGTTAATGCCGGGGTTTTAAAATCGCTGTACCCGTGCTGATCGCAGAATTATTTCAGCTTATTGTAAATATACGCCGGAAATCAGTTAAATAAAATATCGCTGATTATCATTTGTTATCCGGGGATGTCGGCGGGGTTGAAAAATTTCTTTTTGGTATTAAAGTATACTTCAAAGCATCATGGAGGATATTTAAGATGCCGGAGATCCACAGACACTGGGAAAACGCAATCATCATACAAGCTTTGTACCGGGAATTCCGCACCGGGGAAAATTACCATTACCCGCAGGTGCAGAGCTGTTATATCGCCGGATGTCTTACCGGGCACGGCAAAATAAAGGTGAATAACAAAACTTTTGATATTTCACCGGGCAAAATCCTCTTCGCCCCCTGGAACCACACCATTACCTATATGCCCAATCCGGATTCGCCCTTTGTGCTGGCATGCATCCATCTGATTCCCGATGCCCGGGAGCGCGGGGAAATTTGCTACAATGCGTTTCATGCTCCGCATTCGGATCATCCGCTGTATTTGATGCGGCAGAATGAGGTGATCGATAAATTCAACCACGCGGAGTGCCGATTTTTTTCGGAAGACAGCCATTTTTTCAATTTGATGCGGTATGCGATCGACTGTTTTACGGCGCAGGCGGCTGAAGATCAACTGCGGCTGCTGGCGAGATTGTTTTTTTATGAAATATATTCCATGCTGCATATCCGCGGGGAAAAAGACGGGGAATTGCCGGTCGCCTTGTGCCGTATGCTCAATCATGTGGATGATTATATGGAATTACCCATAAATATGACCCAGTTGTCGTATCACAGCAAACTGTCTGCTGCCAGTATCTACCGGATGTTCCGCAAATATTTGCACACCACGCCGCAGAAGTACATCATCCGCCGGAGATTGTATCATGCTGCCAAAGTGATGCAGAAAAGTACGATATCCATAACTTCTCTGGCGCATAATCTGCAATTTTCCACTCCGGGCAATTTTTCCCGGGCGTTCAAAGATGAATTCGGCATTTCTCCGCGGCAATTCCGGGAAAATCCCTCCGCTTTTCCGGTCGATCAGAAACTTATGCGTTCGCCGCGCCATCTCGAAGACGGAATCAATCCGCACTTCACTCCGAAATTTATCCCGGATTCCGAATTGGATTGAACTTTTGAAAGGATCTCTGTATTATCCGCGTTCCTGAAGTGTCGCGGTGATGGAGAGCATTTGCGGCAGCAGCTGTTTTTTCCGGCTCAAAACCCCGGGCAGTAAAAACAGCTCATCATCTATGCTCCGGTAAGGCAGATTGCGGCGGATCGCCCGGTCGCCGAGTGCCAGCAATTCTGAATTGCCGCGCACCGCATCGGTGACCAGCAAGCCGAAGAAATCCAGCGATTCTTCCGCCATGATCCTGCGCATTTCTGCAGAAAGTTCCTCGCGCCGCTGATGGAACAATTCCAGATTGCTCTCTTCAACCTGCGAAAGCGCGAAACGGATCGCCCGGTCAGTATAATCTTTGCGGTCTCCGCCGATAACTTCTCCGGCAGGTTTGACCGCCATCGGCGAATCAATACGCAGCAATTCATCCATCAATTCATCTCTGGTGACCCCGGAAACCTTTTCCAGCCATTCGCACATCCGGATATCCAGGTCAGCCGTCGTCGGAGATTTGAGCAGCAAAGTATCCGAGATGACTCCGCCAAGCAGCAGTCCCGCCATTTCCGGAGAGAGCCTTTCCCCGGAACTGCGGTACATCATCGCCACCAGCGTGCAGGTGCTGCCGACGACATCTCCGGTGAAACGGATCGGAACTGCTGTCGGCATCATCCCGATCCGGTGATGGTCAACGACTTCGACCACCGGGATCTCTTCGCATCCGGGCGGACTTTGATCCAGTTCGTTGTGATCGACCAGGATCATCCGGTAAGGGGGCAATTCATGCAGAGTCTGTTTCAAAACCGCTCCGGCAAATCTGCCGTCGGCATCGACCGCCGGGATCACATCTTCGTAATGATCCAATATCTGCTTTTTTACATCCCGCATCCGGTCGGCGGGAGAAACGGTCAGATCATCTTCATCGGTATTCACGGCATATTCCACCGGGACACTGAATTTCAATCTCCGGATAACTGCCGCCGAATCCAGATGGGTCAGCAGCAGAGCCACCTCATTTTTACGGACGGTATCCAATACTTCCGCACTTACCGGACGGTTGCCGGTGACGATCATCAATTTGATCCTTCTTTCGGCGACCCGCCGCTGGATATCGGGGCGGTCGCCGACGATGACCGCCAGATCATCCCCTTTTTGCGGCAGATGTTTTTCAAAAGTTTCTGCGCTCATGGCGGCAACGTACACTTTGAAATCCTGCAAAACTTCCGGAGCGCTGCCGGAGAGCATTTCGGCATCCAGTACTTCTCTGATCAGCGAAATCGAGGAGTAGACCTTGCGTCCGGTCAATCCGCTGCCGCCATCGCCGTCGCCGCCGATGCTCAACAAATTTCCCAGCAGCGCCATGGCACTCAACATCCCGATATATATGCCGTTGTCATCGATCACCGGCAGCCGGGGCAGGCGGGTTTCCCGCAGCTGTTCAACCGCTGAAAACAGCGGGGTTTTACCTGACACCGCCGGAATGGCGCTGAGCAGATCCCGCACCTGGATGTACACATCATTGCGGCTCACCGGATACGGAATGTGAAAACGGTCAAACAGATATTTCGCCCGATCCGGAAAAATTCCCGGACACAACGGGATGAATTCTCCGGTGCCGTGCCGGCTGCGCAAAGCCGCCAGTGCCGCAGCTGATGCCAGCGAATCGATATCCGGATTGCGATGCCCGCTGATAAAAGTTTGCGGACCATTTAAGACTTGATGTCTCTTTTTTGTCATAGTCAAAATGATTTTTTGTGGGAATACATCTTCTGTCACGGTAAAATAAAGCACCGGACAGATATTTTGTCAAGCGCCGGACCGTAAATTCCCGTAAAAAACATTCCGCACCTCCATTTGAGCGGCGGCGGAATGGAAAATGGCGGGATGCCGAAAAAATTTTTTGCAATTCTCTTGAAAAAATTGTGTTTTGCGACTATCTTATGCAGTGTGTATATTTTTACAGCAATATAGTATGTCAAGCACCGGGAGTTTTCAGTATGGGTGGTTTTTTCGGGGTGGTCTCCAGTGGAGATTGTGTAAGTGATCTTTATTTCGGTATTGATTATCATTCACATCTGGGGACGCGGCGCGGCGGTATCGCTGTTTCCCGCAAGGACGGCGGCATCGACCGCCGGATCCACGATATCAGCAATTCGCAGTTCCGCTCCAAATTCGACGATGAGATCGGCGGTTTTTCCGGAAACTGCGGTATCGGTGTCATCAGTGATACCGAGGATCAGCCGCTGATCATCACCAGCCAGCTCGGGACCTTTGCCATCAGCACCGTCGGCAAGATCAACAACATCGACGAAATCATCGAACAGGGCTTTTCCAGCGGCTGTTCCCATCTTTCCGAATCCGGCGACGGCGAACCCAATCCTACGGAGGTCGTGGCAATGCTCATCAGCCGCGGCAACACTGTCGGTGCCGGTATCGAATATGCCCAGCGCGTGATCGAAGGCTCCTGTTCCATGCTGATTTTGCGCAAAGACCGCATCTATGCCGCCCGTGACCGCTACGGCAGAACTCCGGTGATCCTCGGCAGGAAACCGGGGGCTTTCGCCGTGACGATGGAGACGACCGCTTTCCCGAATCTGGATTACGAATTGCTCCGGGAACTCGGTCCCGGTGAGATCGTTGAGATCACCGCCAACGGCATCAGGCAGATCGCTCCTCCGGGAAGAACTTGCAAGATCTGCAGTTTCTACTGGGTATATTACGGGTATCCTTCAAGCTGCTATGAGGGAGTCAATACCGAAAGCACCCGTTACCGTAACGGTGCGATCATGGCAGAGCAGGACAAGGATATCCTGCCGGAAATCGATTCGATCTGCGGTATCCCCGATTCCGGTGTGGCGCACGCCGTGGGGTATTCCAATGCCGCCCACAAACCTTATCAGCGCGCATTTGTAAAATACACTCCGACCTGGCCGCGCAGTTTCACCCCGCAGGATCAGAAAATACGGGAAAAGATCGCCCGTATGAAGTTGATCCCGGTCGAGGAGCAGATCCGCAATAAACGGTTGCTTTTCTGCGATGATTCCATTGTCCGCGGTACCCAGTTGCGCGATACGGTCGGCAGATTGTACCGCCGTGGCGCTAAAGAGGTGCATATGCGTTCGGCATGTCCGCCGCTTATTTTCGGCTGCCGCTTCCTGAATTTCTCCCGTTCACGCAGTGAATTGGATCTGGCGGCACGCCGTGCCATCAGCCGGCTTGAGGGCGGTCATGTCACCCCCGAGGCTCTCAAAGAGTATCTGACCTTTGAATCTCCCAAATATCTGCAGATGGTCGAGGAGATCCGCAAAGATCTGAATCTGACTTCCCTCAAGTTCCAGAAACTTGAATCACTGATCAAGGCGATCGGTATCCCGCAGGAGAGGGTTTGTACCTACTGCTGGAACGGCAGAGACGTGGAAGAAGAAGCTCCGGAGTTCGAATAAGATGAGTTTTTGGGTCACAGAAGCTGCCAACGGTTACGGACAGACCATCGAGGTCACCCGGGAGTTGTGCGTGCGGCAGAGCAAATTTCAGAAAATCGAGGTTTATGAGACCCGTAAACTTGGCAAACTGCTGATGCTTGACGGCATTATTCAGTTCACTTCGTTCGACGAATTCGCCTATCAGGAAATGATGGCGCATCTGCCCTACTATGCCCACGGTAATCCGGATAAGATCCTGGTCATCGGCGGCGGCGACGGCGGAGTTCTGCGGGAACTTGCCCGTCATAAAGAGCCCACTGTACTTGATCTTTGCGATATCGATGCCGAAGTTATCCGCACCGCAAAGGAGTTCCTGCCGGAAATGTCCTGCGGGTTTGACGATCCGCGCGTCACTATATATATAGAAGACGGCAGTAAATTCATCAAGAGCCGTCCGGGATATTATGATCTGATCATTGTGGATTCCACCGATCCGGGCGGACCGGGGGCGCCGCTTTTCGGGGCGGAGTTCTACGCGGATATGAAAAGAGCCCTGCGTCCGGGCGGTGTCATCGGTACGCAGGCGGAATCTCCGTGGCTGCTGCCCGATGTGGTCAAATCTCTGGTGGATGCCGCCAGAAGCAACTTCAGGTACGTTGATTATGCGGCGATCTCCGTGCCGACTTATCCGACGGGGATGATCGCCTGCTGCGTGGCTTCCGATGACAGGATATTGACCGAACCGGCAGTGCTTCCGGATGAGGAGATGCTTGAAGTGTTCCGTTATTACAATGCGGAAACTCATCGTGCCGCTTTCGCTAAACCGCAGTTCGTCCGGCAAATATTGGGGTTTTGAAGCCCGGAAAGAGTAAAAAAACAAAAAAAATGCAAAAATATCCGAAAAGTGATTTGAAAAAGTGATAAATCGCAACTATATTAGGGATTGTTCGCATATCACGTCGGATAAATGACAGATGCAAATTGCTCGGGTGGCGGAACTGGCAGACGCGTATGGTTGAGGTCCATATGGAGCGATCCTTGGGGGTTCGAGTCCCCCCTCGAGTACCAAATTAATGGTTGTTAAGGTGCCTACATAGCTCAGTCGGTAGAGCACATCCTTGGTAAGGATGAGGTCTCCGGTTCAAGTCCGGATGTAGGCTCCAGTTTTTATAAGAATAGAGTCTTGCAAGGAAACCAAAAACCTGTCAGGAGGAAAAAATGGCTAAAGAAAATTTTGTGAGAACAAAGCCGCACGTTAACGTCGGTACTATCGGCCACGTTGACCATGGCAAAACCACTCTGACTGCTGCTATCACCATGTGCATGCACAGCAAATTCGGCGGTGGTGAAGTCCGTAAGTATGATGAAATCGACAACGCCCCGGAGGAAAAGGCTCGTGGAAT
Source organism: Lentisphaerota bacterium (assembly GCA_015061495.1). Classification (GTDB taxonomy): domain Bacteria; phylum Verrucomicrobiota; class Lentisphaeria; order Victivallales; family Victivallaceae; genus UBA1784. The sequence continues at coordinate 14,937 of SUWL01000044.1, read as the reverse complement.
CACCATCAATACCTCCCACGTTGAATACGAGAGTGCCAACCGTCACTATGCGCACGTTGACTGCCCGGGACACGCTGACTATGTGAAAAACATGATCACCGGTGCCGCCCAGATGGACGGTGCGATCCTGGTTATCGCTGCCACCGACGGTCCGATGGCGCAGACCTACGAACACGTGCTGCTCGCCCGTCAGGTCGGTGTGCCCGCTATCGTGGTCTTTATGAACAAATGCGACCAGCTGGATGACCCCGAACTGCTCGAACTCGTCGAGATGGAAATCCGCGAACTGCTCAGCAAATACGACTTCCCCGGCGACGATACCCCGATCATCAAAGGTTCCGCTCTGAAAGCCGTTGAAGCTGAAGGCGCTCCCGACAATCCGGCTTGCGCTCCGATCTATGAACTGATGGAAGCCGTTGACAGCTTCATTCCCGAACCGGAACGTGATGTCGATAAAGCATTCATCATGCCGATCGAAGACGTCTTCTCCATTGAAGGTCGCGGTACCGTGGTTACCGGTCGTGTTGAAGCCGGTGTCATCAAAGTCGGCGATGAAGTTGAGATCGTCGGTATCAAAGATACTACCAAAACCACCGTTACCGGTGTTGAGATGTTCCGTAAGATCCTCGATCAGGGTCAGGCTGGTGACAACGTCGGCTGCTTGCTCCGCGGAACCAAAAAAGAAGATGTGGTTCGCGGCCAGGTCTTGGCGAAACCGGGTTCAATCACCCCGCACACCAAGTTCAAAGGCGAGATCTACGTGTTGAGCAAAGAAGAAGGCGGCCGTCACACCCCGTTCTTCAACAACTATCGTCCCCAGTTCTACTTCCGTACCACTGACGTCACCGGTACCATTACCCTGGCTGAAGGTACTGAAATGGTGATGCCCGGCGATAACACCTCCATCAGCGTCGAGCTGATCGCTCCGATCGCTATGGAAAAAGGTCTTCGTTTCGCTATCCGTGAAGGCGGTCGTACCGTTGCTTCCGGTCGTGTTTCCGAAGTCATCGAGTAATCAGTACACAGGGATTTGATCCCTCTGTAGGATTGGTCCCGGATCGCCGCAGAGCGACGGTCCGGGATAATATCGTAATAACGAACAAACAAAAATAGGGTGCTGAAATGGCTCGTGAATTGGTAATCATGGAGTGCACAGAGTGCAAACGCCGTAATTATACGACGACCAAAGAAAAGCGCAACACTCCGGAACGCTTGGAAAAGAAAAAATACTGCCCCTTCGAGCGCAAGCACACCGTGCATAAAGAAACGCGCTGATAAGCGGTAAAGTTTTTCGCCGTGCAGGAAAGTAGCTCAGTTGGCTAGAGCAGCGGTCTCCAAAACCGCAGGTCGTGGGTTCGAGCCCCTCCTTTCCTGCCAGTTTTTAATTTAACGGACATTCTTGAAGACAAAGGCAGACATCAATGGAAAAGAGCAATAAAAAAGTCGGTGGTTTTGATTCCTTTATGGGAAAAATCCGCCGTTTCTGTGCTGATACAGCAGCTGAAATGCGTCGTTGCTCGTGGCCCACCAAAGAGCAGTTGCTTGAATCTACGTTGCTGGTGGTTGTGGCGATGGTTATTCTTGCCTGTTTTGTTGCCGGAGTGGATGAAGTTGCCCGCTTGCTGATCCGCTGGGTCACGGTGCGCGGTTGAAATATTTACGCATAGATAGGTTCCGGTGAGAATAATGGACGAAGCAGTTGAAAAACAGCAGGATGATCGCGGTCAGTGGTTTGTGATCCAGACCCTGTCCGGACATGAGAATAAAGTTCGCGACACCATCAACCGGCAGTTGCGTATCGGTGATCAGGTCAATGTCTATGAGGCACTGATTCCCGAAAATAAAGTGAAAGAAATCCGTCGCGGTAAAGCTGTCACCGTGACGAAAAAGTTTTTCCCCGGCTATGTGCTGGTGAGAATGGATCTCTACAATGCCGATGGCACTGTGGATGAAAAGGCATGGTATTTTGTGCGCAGTGTTCAGGGTGTGTTGGGATTTCTGGGTGATGCCACCCGTCCGACCCCGCTGACTGAACAGGAGTTTCTGGATATGAATCCCGCTCTCGGCGATGAGGCACCGGCACCGGTGCTGCTTATCGGTGTCAAGATCGGTGATATCGTCCGGATCAAAGACGGCGCATTTATGGGATATGAGGGTAATGTTACGGCGATCGATGAAAATCGCGGCCGCTTGACGGTGGTGATTCTCATTTTCGGACGTTCGACCCCGGTGGAATTGGAGTTTTGGCAGGTCGAACCGGCAGTTTAAGCGGGTTCGGGACTTTATAAAAAAGTGTTGGCATTTGTCGCGGGAGGAATCCTGTCAATCCTGACCGGACAAAATGTCGTAAAAAGGAAGTAATCATGGCAAAGAAGATTACAGGCTTGATCCGGTTGCAGATACCGGCTGGCGCAGCGAACCCGGCACCCCCGATTGGTCCGGCACTCGGTGCGGCGGGCTGTAACATTATGGAGTTCTGTAAGCAGTTCAATGCCGCCACTCAGGCTCAGAGCGGTACGATTATTCCGGTTGTGATCACGGTCTATCAGGATCGTTCGTTCACGTTTATCTGCAAATCGCCCCCGGCTGCAGTCCTGATCAAAAAGGCAGCAGGTGTCGCATCCGCGGCAAAGAAACCGGGCAGCGAAAAAGCGGGCAAAATCACCCGCGAGCAGATTCGTGAGATCGTTCAGATCAAACGGGAAGACATCAACGCCCGGAGCGAAGAAGCGGCGATGCGCATCATCGAAGGAACCGCGCGCAGCATGGGAATCGAGGTGGTCGATGCGTAGAAGTAAACTGTACAACAAACAGCTTGAAGCGCTTGGTGATCTCCAGGTGCGTCACTCCGTCGAAGAAGCGATCGGTTTGCTCAAGGCTCTGCCCGGAGTCAAATTTGATCAGACTGTGGAAGTGGCATTCAAGCTCGGAATCGATCCGCGTAAGTCGGATCAGACGGTGCGTGGTGTCTGCCCGATGCCCCGTGGTACCGGTAAAACTGTCCGCGTTGCGGTCGTTTGCGACGGTGCCCAGGCTGACGAAGCCCGCGAAGCCGGTGCGGATGTAGTTGGTTATGAAGATCTGGTTCAGCAGATCAAAGACGGTTTTCAGGATTTCGACACCCTGATCGCTACTCCGGAAGCAATGAAAATGGTTCGTCCGCTGGGTCGTCAGCTCGGTCCCCGCGGTTTGATGCCGAACCCCAAGACCGGTACGGTCACCGATGCTGTCGGTGCTGCGGTGCGCGAGGCGAAAGCCGGACGTGCAGAATTCCGTGCTGATCGCGGTGCTTGCGTCCATGTGCCGATCGGCAAATTGTCGTTTGCTGCTGATGCGCTCAAAGAGAACTTTGATGCACTCAGCGATGCCATCCAGAAGGCTCGTCCGGTTTCCGCCAAAGGTGTCTATATCATCTCTTGTTCGGTTTCCGCCACGATGACCCCCGGACTTAAAATCAACCTCAAGGAATTGGTGAGGGCGGCAAAATGAGAATTGAGAAACAGTATCTGGTTTCTTCGATCGTTGATGCGATCAAGACCTCTGATTATGTCTATTTCGTCTCTTTTGCCGGTCTGACGGTCAAGAGTTTTTCCGATCTGCGTAATCAACTGGCTGCTGCCGGTGCACGCTGCACAGTTCAGAAAAATGCTCTGATCAAGAAAGCCGCCGACCAGCTGGAGCTGGAACTTGAGGCGATCGATCTCACTGCCGGCACCGCAATGGTGTACGGACAGGGCGACTGCAGCGCTGTGGCCAAGCTGCTGGTCGAGTTCGGCAAAAAGCAGGAACAGGTCAAGGCCAAAGGCGGTTATATGGATGGCGCGGTGCTGTCCGCCGCAGCTGTCGGTGCGCTGGCTGATCTGCCCGCCAAACCGGTACTCCAGGCTATGCTGCTCGGTGTCCTTCAGGCGCCGGCCCGCAACCTCGTTACGGTTCTCAATGCCAAAGTTTCGAGCATCGTCAACGTGGTCAACGCCTATAAAGACAAACTTGAGAACGCAAATAATTAATAAGCATGGGAGGCATTTAAGATGTCCGAAGTAAACAAAATGGAAGAGTTCGTTTCCTACATTGAGAACATGACCGTCCTGGAGCTTTCCGAACTGGTCAAAACCCTCGAAGATCGTCTCGGCGTGAGCGCTGCTGCTCCGGTCGCCGTCGCTGCTGCTGCTCCGGCTGCTGCCGCTGCTGCTCCGGCTGAAGAAAAAACCGAATTTGATGTCATTCTCGCCGGCTTTGACGCTGCGAAGAAAATCGGCGTGATCAAAGAGATCCGCGGCATCACCGGTCTGGGCCTGAAAGAAGCCAAAGATTTGGTCGAAGGCGCGCCCAAAACCATCAAAGAAGCTGTCTCCAAAGAAGAAGCTGACAAAATCAAAGCCACCCTCGAAGAGGCTGGTGCCAAAGTCGAAGTCAAGTAATTTACTTGCTGGATTTTCTCACGGCGGCGGGGTAAAAACCCCGTCCGCCGCGATTTCGTGTTTCTGTACACGACTTTTTGTTTCCGCTGATGTGGTTTTTTATCAGCGGGGATAGAATTTGCAGAAAAAGTTCCAATTTTCCGCTGCCGGTGTGGTTTTTTGCCGGTTCCTGCGGTTCTGAAGCTCCGGACGGTGTGGTTTTTTGCCGTAGAGAGGAGCAGTTCCGGATTCGGTGTGGTTTTTTGCTGATGCCGGAAGTTTGTCCGATTTCCTTTCCCGGGAGAGAAATAATTGATATTTTTCCCGTACCGGAAAGCCGAGATCGGTTGTTTTGTGTATTGACAACTGAATTTTCACAGTCTGATATGGCAATTTTGCCGGTTCAGCTGATAATTTTGAGTATTTTTTCAACTAACATAAATAAAAAGGTGAATGTATGGCGGAACGTAAAAGTTTCGGACAGCTGCGCAATGTCCTGGAAATGCCTGACCTGATCAGTCTGCAGGTAGATTCCTACGATAATTTTCTGCAGCGCTTCGTCCCCCCCGCTGAACGCAAACGGCAGGGGCTTCAGGAAATTTTCATGGATATTTTTCCCATTGAAAGTTACGACAAGAACATTTCTCTGGAATTTGTATCCTATGAGATCGGCGAGTGTCACCCCCAGAAAAGCGATGTGATCGACTGCATCAAAGACGGTAAAGTCTATGATGCTCCGCTCCACGTCAACTTCCTGCTCAAAATCCAGGATCGTGAGATCCCGGAATGTGTTCCGATGGGTGAGATCCCCATCATGACCGAACAGGGTACTTTTATTATCAACGGTGCAGAACGCGTGATCATCAGTCAGCTGCACCGCAGTCCGGGTATCTGTTTTGAGAAAAACCGTCATACTTCCGGCAGAATGCTTTACAGCTACCGGGTCATTCCTGATCGCGGCAGCTGGATGGATGTGCAGTTCGACCAGAGCGGTTTGATCCAGATCTATCTCGACCGCCGCCGCCGTCGCCGCAAGTTTTACATCACCACCTTTTTCCGGGCGATCGGTTATCCCACCAACCACGACATCCTCAAGGAGTTCTACACTCTGAAAAAGATGTCCATTTCCACCTTGCTCAAGGAAAAGGATCTTTCCAAATACTACACCGTTGATCCCGTAGTCAACGCTTCCGAAGAGATCATCGTCGGCGAATTGCTCCAGCTCAATGAGAAGTTCCTTGCCGATATGCATGCCAACGGTATTGAAAGCGTCGAACTTGCCGTGGTGCCGCCCAAAGAAGACTACATCTTTGCCACCATGCGTAAAGACCCCGCCCGCAACGAGGAAGAGGCTCTCAAAGCCATCTATCAGCGTATGCGTCCGGGTGATCCCATCAACCTGGTCAACGCCAAACTGCTGATCAAACGGCTCTTCTTTGACAACCGCCGTTACGATCTGGGCATGGTCGGACGCTTCAAACTCAATGAGAGATTGAAGCTGGATATCCCCGCCGATCTGCGCACCCTTGATCCGCGCGATCTGATCGCCGCCACCAAAATGCTTATCGAACTGCACCACACCAACGGTCCGGTCGATGATATCGACCATCTGGGCGCACGCCGGGTCCGTACCGTTGGCGAATTGCTGCAGAATCAGTGCCGTGCCGGGTTGCTCCGCACGGAACGCATGATCCGTGAACGCATGACGTTGAGCAATATTGACGATGCTTCGATCTCCCCGTCAAAACTGGTCAATCCCAAGACCTTCGCCGGTGTGATCCGCGACTTTTTCGCCCGCAGTCAGCTCTCCCAGTTCATGGATCAGAACAATCCGTTGAGCGAATTGACCAACAAACGCCGTTTCTCCGCTCTGGGTCCCGGCGGTTTGAGCCGTGACCGTGCCGGTTTTGAAGTGCGCGACGTCCACTCCAGCCACTACGGCCGTATCTGTCCGATCGAAACTCCGGAAGGTCCGAATATTGGTCTGATCAGCTCAATGGCTCTTTATGCCATTATCAACGAATACGGTTTCCTCGAAACTCCCTATCGCAAAGTGGTCAACGGTCAGGTGACTGATACTATCGACTACCTTACCGCGGACAAAGAGGAAAAATTCGTTATCGCCCAGGCTAATGCTCTGCTGGATGAAAACAACTGTTTCGTCCGTGATATGGTCATGTGCCGTCAGGCTGGTGAATCTGCCGAGCATCCCCGTGAAACCATTGATTATATGGACGTTTCACCCAAACAGCTGGTCAGCGCCGCCGCCGGTATCATCCCCTTCCTTGAACACGACGACGCCAACCGTGCTTTGATGGGATCAAACATGCAGCGTCAGGCAGTTCCGCTTCTGGAACCGGATTCACCCTACGTCGGTACCGGTCTGGAAGAGCGCATCGCCCGCGACTCCCGTGCGGTGATCGTCGCCAGAGAAGACGGTGTGGTCGCCGAAGTCAACAGCGAAAAGATCGTGGTCACTCCCGATGGTTCGCTGCCCACGGAAGAGGTCCCCGGCCGCACCTACCGTCTTTACAAATACCTGCGGAGCAACGCCGGTACCTGTATCAACCAGCGTCCCCGTGTCCGCAGCGGTCAGGTGATCAAAAAAGGTGATCTGCTCGCTGACGGAGCCGCCACCCAGGGCGGTGAATTGGCTCTGGGCCGCAACGTGCTGGTGGCGTTCATGCCCTGGTGCGGATACAACTTTGAGGACGCGATCATCGTCAGTGAACGTCTGGTGAAAGAGGATGTCTACACCAGTATCCACGTCGATGAGTTTGAGATCACCAGCCGTGAAACCAAACTCGGTCCCGAAGAGATCACCCGCGATATCCCCAATGTCGGCGAAGATGCTCTGCGCAATCTGGACAGCCGCGGTATCATCATCGAGGGTGCGGAAGTCAAACCCGGCGATATCCTCGTTGGTAAGATCACTCCGAAAAGCGAAACTGAACTTGCTCCTGAAGAGCGCCTGCTCCGGGCGATTTTCGGTGAAAAAGCTGCCGATGTCAAGGATTCCAGCTTGACCGTTTCCAGCGGTAAAGGCGGTATCGTCATGGACATCCGTGCGGAATATGCCCAGGATCAGCCGGTGAAAGCCAGCATGAGCAAAACCGAGAGAAAACAGCAGGAAAAAGCGATCCGCAACGAGCATCGTGAAACCAATAACGAACTTATCGCGGAACTTACTGAACGTCTTTCCGAACTGCTTTCCGGAGTCAAACTGCCCGTGCAGATCGTCGACGGTGCTTCTGAAGAGCTGAAAGTCCTCGTGCCTGCCAATCGCAAGATCACCCGCAGTCCGATTGCCAAACTTGCCAATCATCATGCCTCCTGGCAGATGGAAGATTGTGAAGTCAAAGGTGCCATCAGCGCGATCATGGACAGTTTCAAAGAACGTTTCGAAGAGAACGAAGCACGTCTGCGTTCCATCAACGATGAAAACTTCGGCGAAACCGAGCAGGGCACCATCAAACGGGTCAAAGTTTATGTCGCCTGCAAACGCAAACTGCAGGTCGGTGATAAAATGGCGGGACGTCACGGTAACAAAGGTATCGTTTCCCGGATCGTTCCGGTGGAAGATATGCCCTTCCTCGAAGACGGTACTCCCGTGGATATCATCCTCAACCCGCTCGGCGTGCCCAGCCGTATGAATATCGGTCAGGTGTTGGAAACTCACCTGGGATGGGCTGCCAAAATGCTGGGTATCAAAGTCGCCACTCCGGTGTTCGACGGTGCTGCCGAGCAGGATATCGTCGATATGATGGAAAAAGGCAACGAGCGTTTCGCTGAAGAACATGGCAAAAATTACCATTGGGGCTTCAATAAACAAGCTGACGGTACCTACGTATACGACGGTAAAGCCGACGTTTACGACGGACGTACCGGTGACCGTTTCGATCAGCGCGTAATGGTCGGTCAGATCTACATGCTCAAACTTGACCACCTGGTCGCCAATAAGATCCACGCCCGTGCGGTCGGACCTTATTCACTGGTTACCCAGCAGCCGCTGGGCGGTAAAGCGCAGCACGGCGGTCAGCGTTTCGGTGAAATGGAAGTGTGGGCTCTGGAAGCCTACGGCGCAGCATACAACTTGCAGGAAATGCTCACCGTCAAGTCGGACGATGTGCAGGGACGTTCAAGCATTTACGAATTGATCGTCAAAGGCAAAAACGTGCTTACCGCCGGCAGACCGGAATCCTTCAACGTGTTGATGAAGGAAATGCAGAGCCTTGGTTTGGATATTCGCACCGTTCGCGGCGGCGATGATCGGTAATAACAATATTCGAGGGAGGAACTTACCTTGATTGACAATACTTTTGCTTATCGGAAGCTGCTGGGTCAGGACCCGGCAAATTCGTTCGGTGCGATCTCCATCAACGTCGCATCTCCGGATGTCATCCGGAGTTGGTCGCATGGTGAAGTCAAAAATCCGGAAACCATCAACTACCGTTCGCTGAAACCGGAAAAGGACGGCCTTTTCTGCGAAAAAATCTTCGGACCTACCCGGGACTGGGAGTGCAACTGCGGTAAATACAAACGCATCAAGCACAAAGGCATGGTTTGTGAACGCTGCGGTGTGGAAGTCACGCTCGCCAGCGTCCGCCGTGAACGCATGGGACATATCGAACTTGCCGTGCCGGTGTCGCACATCTGGTTTTTCAAGTGTATGCCGTGCCGCATCGGTCTGATGCTGGAAATGACCAGCAAAGATCTGGAAAACGTCCTGTACTATGAGAAATATGTCGTGGTCGATCCCGGTGATGCCATCGAATTGACCAAATGTCAGGTGTTGGATGAAACCCAGTACCGTGAAGCCCGGGAAGTTTACGGCGATTCATTCATCGCTGAAATGGGCGCTCCGGCGATCAAAGCATTGCTGGAAGATATCAACCTTGAAGAACTCAAGGGCGAGTTGGAACTCCGTCTGGAAAGCACCAACAACAAAGCCAGCCGTAAAAAACTTGCCAAACGGCTGCGGCTGGTCGAGGGCTTCCTTGAAGCCGGTTCCCGTCCTGAATATATGATCATGTCGGTGCTGCCGATCATTCCGCCGGATCTGCGTCCGCTGGTTCCGCTGGAAGGCGGCAGATTCGCCACCAGCGACCTCAACGATCTGTACCGCCGGGTCATCAACCGGAACAACCGGTTGAAAAATCTGCTCTCTCTCAATACTCCGGATGTGATCATCCGCAACGAAAAACGCATGCTGCAGGAAGCCGTCGACTCCCTGATGGACAACGGCCGTCACGGCCGAGTCGTGACCGGCGCCGGCAACCGTGCGCTCAAGAGTTTGTCCGACATGCTCAAAGGTAAACAGGGCCGTTTCCGTCAGAACCTGCTCGGTAAACGTGTCGACTATTCCGGACGTTCCGTGATCGTGGTCGGTCCCGAGTTGAAGATCCATCAGTGCGGTCTGCCCAAAAAGATGGCGATGATCCTCTTTGAACCATTCATCATCCGCCACCTCAAAGGCCGCGGTTATGCCCACACCGTCCGCGGTGCCAAACGCATGATCGAACGCGGCGAATCCGTGGTCTGGGATATCCTTGACGAAGTGAGTAAAGGACATCCGGTCATGCTCAACCGTGCGCCGACACTGCACCGGTTGAGTATCCAGGCATTCGATCCGGTGCTTATTGAAGGATCGGCATTGCGTCTGCACCCGCTGGTCTGTACTGCGTACAACGCCGACTTTGACGGTGACCAGATGGCTGTGCATGTGCCGCTTTCAAATGAAGCGCAGATGGAAACCAAACTGCTGATGCTTTCGCCCAACAACATCTTCTCGCCTGCCAACGGTAAACCGATCGTTTCACCCACGCAGGATATCACGCTGGGCAGCTACTATCTGACTCTGGAACCGCAGAGCAAGAGCGCGAAACTTTACCGCGACTACTTTGAAGTGCTCTTTGCCATGCAGTCCGGATTCATCGGCATCCACGATGCAGTGCGCATCCCGAATCCCGACCGGGGCAAAGATACGCTTTACGGCGATAAGGAGTCCAAATTCATCCTTACCACGCCGGGACGCTGCCTTTTCAACGAGATCTGGGATTCCCGTCTCGGTTTCTACAACCAGGTCGCCAAGAAAAAGGATTTGAGCCGCCTGATCCGTGATTCCTATCAGATCGTCGGTCACCAGGCTACGATCAAATTGCTGGACGATCTGAAAGATCTGGGATACCGTCACTCCACTCTGGCGGGACTTTCCATCTCCATTGCCGACTTGAAAGTTCCGGCGACCAAAGTGGAACTCATCGAGAGTGCCCGTGCCCAGATCGGTGAAGTCATGCAGCAGTACACCGACGGTATGCTCACCGACGGTGAACGGCATAAAAAAGTTATCGATATCTGGACGCAGACCAGTAACACCGTGGCAAATGAGCTTTTCAAACATCTGGAAGATGCCAGCCGCCGCGGCGAGATCAACCCGGTTTACGCCATGATGGATTCCGGTGCGCGAGGCAGTAAAGATCAGATCCGTCAGCTCGCCGGTATGCGCGGTTTGATGGCCAAACCCAATGGCGACATCATCGAACGGCCGATCATCTCCAACTTCCGTGAAGGTCTGTCGGTGCTGGAATACTTCATCTCCACTCACGGTGCCCGTAAAGGTTTGGCAGATACCGCGCTTAAAACTGCGGACTCCGGTTACATGACCCGCCGTCTGGTCGACGTGGCGCAGGATATCATCTGCCGCGAAGAAGATTGCGGAACTACCAAAGGTGTCTGGACCAGTGCCATTACCGAAGGTGATGAAGTCATGCTTCCGCTGCGCGACCGTCTGATCGGCCGTTACAGCGCCCAGGATATCCGCGACCCGGCGTACAATGACAAACGTCTGATCATTGCCGCCGGTGAAGAATTCACTCCGGAAATCGCCGAATTGATCGAAAAACGCGGCATTCTCAAAGTCCTGATCCGTTCCGCTCTTACCTGCGAAACGCTCCACGGACTCTGTGTCAAATGCTACGGACGCAACCTTGCCAGCGACCGTGAAGCCCGTCTGGGCGATGCGCTGGGTATCATCGCGGCGCAGTCCATCGGTGAGCCCGGTACGCAGCTTACCATGCGTACCTTCCACATCGGCGGTACCGCTTCGGCAGCTTACAAACAGCCGGTCATTGCCGCGCGTCACGACGGTAAGATCAAACTGCTCAACGTCCGTACGGTCGTCAATCAGAAAGGTCAGACCGTGGTGGTTAACAAGAACGGTTGCGTTATCGTCTACGATCCGGTCAAAGCCAACGAATTTGAAGAACGCGAACGCGCCAAACGTGACGCTGAAGCCGCCATCCTCGGTATGGCGCAGAAAGCGTATGACTTCGGCACCGACGCGATCATTGAAGCAGAACTTGAACGTTACGATCTTGAACCCGGTTCAATGCTTGACAAAGTTGACGGCGAAGCGGTCAAAGCCAACGAAGTATTCGTTCGTTGGGAACCTGACCATGTGCCGATCATCATTGAAGAAAGCGGTGTGGTTTCACTCACCGACCTGGTTGACGGCGTGACCATCCAGAAGCAGAAACGCGGTTCCGGCAGCGGTGACCAGGGTACGGTTATGGAACACCGTGACGACCTGCATCCGCAGATCACGGTGCTCGATGAGAACAACAACCTGCTTTCCAGCTATCCGCTTCCGGCAGGTGCCGTGCTGATGATCAAAAACGGGGCAAAAGTCGTCCCCGGTATGGTGGTCGCCCGTGTCCCGCGTCAGTCTGCGAAAAACAAAGACATTACCGGCGGTTTGCCGCGTATTGCCGAGCTGTTTGAAGCGCGTATTCCCAAAGATGTCGCTGAAATCGCCAAGATCGACGGTTTTGTGACGGTCGATAAACTTGCGCGCGGCAAACGGCACATCGAGATCCGTGATCCGAATTCCGGCCGGGTCGAAGAACACAATGCCATCCCGCTTTACAAACATCTGGTGGTCAGCAAAGGTGACTATGTCCACAAAGGTCAGAAGTTGACTGAAGGGTCCATCGTCCCCCATGCGCTGCTTGAAGTTTGCGGTATCCACGAACTGCAGCGGCACCTGGTCGATGAGATCCAGCTGGTGTACCGCGCCCAGGGTGTGGAAATCAACGACAAGCACGTTGAGATCATTATCCGCCAGATGATGCAAAAAGTCCGGATCACTGATCCGGGTGATACTGAATACCTGGTCGGCGAACAGCCGGATCGGGTGGAATTCAACCGGATCAACCGCGAAACCATCGCACGCGGTGAACGTCCGGCGGAAGCTGAACCGGTGCTGCTGGGTATTACCAAAGCGGCATTGGAAACGGAAAGTTTCATTTCCGCAGCGAGCTTCCAGGATACCACTCGCATCCTGACCGAGGCTGCCGTTGCCGGCAAGGTGGACAATCTGGTCGGTTTCAAAGAAAACGTCATTACCGGTCACCTGATCCCGGCGGGAACGGGTACGGCGAAAATGCAGTCAATCCGGCTGAAATATCTCGGTACCGAGATCGAACCGGAACTGCCTGCTCCCGAGGCTGAAAAGTCTTATGAGGATATCGCCGCCGAGTGGCGTGACAGCGATTCCGAGGAAGAGGACATGCTTCCCGATGAAGCCAAAGAACTTGTCGTCGATGAGGATTTGGAGGGCTTCAACGAGGAAATATGAGGTTTTTTCTGAAAAAATTCAAGAAAAAATTTGAAAAAAACACGTTTTGGTGTTATTTTATATGTCCTTGAAGTGTTGTGTAATTTGGTGTTCTATAAATATTAAGAGAAAAAAATCAGGAAGTTACCATGCCGACAATCAATCAGCTGGTGCGTCTCGGACGCGAAGAAAAAGAGAAAAAAAGCAAATCTAAAGCGTTGAGTGCCTGCCCGCAGCGCCGCGGCGTCTGCCTCCAGGTCACCACGCGTACCCCGAAAAAACCGAACTCGGCGTTGCGCAAAATCGCCCGTGTTCGCCTGACCAACGGTCAGGAAGTTACCGCCTATATCGGCGGTGAGGGGCACAACCTGCAGGAACACTCCGTGGTTCTGGTCAAAGGCGGACGTGTCCGCGACCTCCCGGGTGTCCGTTACCACATCGTGCGCGGTTCTCTGGACAGCCTCGGTGTTGAGAAACGCCGTCAGGGCCGTTCCAAATACGGCGCCAAACGTCCGAAACCGGGCCAGGAAGATTCCAAAGGCAAGAAAAAGTAAGTTGGGAGTATAAAAAATGAGAAGACGCAGTGTTGTCAAACGGGAACTTACTCCCGATGTCAAGTACAATAGCGAATTGATCGCCCGTCTGATCAATACGATCATGACCCGCGGCAAAAAAGCCACCGCCGAAGGTATCGTCTATGATGCTCTTGATCTCATCCAGAGCAAAAAGGCTGATATGCCTGCCATTGACGTGTTCACCCAGGCACTGGAAAATGTCAAACCCAAACTGGAAGTCAAAAGCCGCCGCGTCGGTGGTGCCACCTATCAGGTTCCGGTGGAAGTCGATCCGGAACGTCAGGTCGCGCTTGCCATGCGCTGGATCGTCAGCTATTCCCGCGGCCGCAAAGGCAAATCCATGACCGAATCCCTCGCCGGAGAGTTGCTGGATGCATTCAACAACACCGGTTCTTCGATCAAGAAAAAAGAAGATACCTATAAAATGGCGCAGGCTAACAAAGCTTTTGCCCATTACCGTTGGTAATTTGAAACGGGAAATACGACTATGAGTGAGAAACAATTTCAGGAATCTCCGGGACGTCAGGTAAGTCTGCGCAATGTCCGTAATATCGGTATCATGGCGCACATCGACGCCGGTAAAACCACTTTGACTGAACGTATTCTGTTTTACTGCGGTAAAAACTACAAAATCGGTGATACCCATGAAGGTACCGCCACGATGGACTGGATGGAACAGGAACGTGAACGCGGTATCACCATTACTTCCGCTGCCACCACCTGTTTCTGGAAGAACCACCGCATCAACATCATTGATACTCCGGGACACGTTGACTTCACCGCCGAGGTGGAGCGTTCTCTGCGCGTTCTGGACGGTGCGGTCGCAGTGTTCTGTTCTGTCGGTAAAGTTCAGCCCCAGACCGAAACCGTCTGGCGTCAGGCGCAGAAATATCATGTGCCGATCGTTGCGCTGATCAATAAGATGGACCGTACCGGTGCGGACTTTGACGGAGCGGTCAAAGAGATCCAGACCAAACTCGGCGCCAATCCGATCCCGGTGACCATCCCCATCGGCCGTGAAGGTGACTTCAAAGGCGTGATCGATGTGTTCGCCAATAAAGCGTATTACTTCAAACAGGAAGATCAGGGCTTGACCATCATCGAGGACGGAGTTCCTGCCGAATTGCAGGAGTACCGTGATACCACTTTCCGCAACAACGTGGAACGTCTGGCGGAAGTCGATGACGAAGTCATGGAAATCTTCCTTGAAGATCAGATGCCGGATGTCGAACTTTTGCGTACCGCGCTGCGTCGCGCCACTCTGAAAGCCAAGGCCGTTCCGGTTGCCGCTGCCAGTGCGTTCAAATGCCGCGGTGTCCAGCCGCTGCTTGATGCGGTCATTGATTAT
>SUWL01000043.1 GCA_015061495.1 Lentisphaerota bacterium | reverse complement strand
GGTTTCCGCCGGGCTATGAAACGTGCTATCCAGTCCGCTATGGACATGGGTGCCGATGGTATCAAGATCAACTGCGCCGGACGTCTGGGTGGTGCTGAACTTGCCCGCGTCGAGCAGTATAAAGAAGGTCGCGTGCCGCTTCATACGCTGAAAGCGAATATCGACTACGGATTTATTGAGGCAAACACGACTGCCGGTAAGATCGGCGTCAAGGTTTGGATTTGTCATAAGGACTCTGCGGAGGAAGAAGATTATGCCGTTAATGCCAAAAAGGGTAAAGTACAGAAAGGTTCAGCGCGGAAGTAACGCCGGACTCGCCACCACCAACAATAAGTTGGATTTCGGCGATTTTGCGTTGCAGACCCTGACCCGCGGGTACATCACCAACAATCAGATCGAAGCTGCACGTGTGGCTATCAACCGTCACTTGAAACGTCGCGGCCGCGTGTGGATCCGTATGTTCCCCTACCGCTCCTTCACCAAGAAGCCGTTGGAAGTTCGTATGGGTAAAGGAAAAGGTGCCGTTGAAGGCTGGGTCGCCCCGGTTCTTCCCGGACGTGTTCTGTTTGAAATCTCCGGTTGCAGCGAAGCTGTGGCTAAAGAAGCCATGAGCCGCGCCGCCAACAAGTTGTGCGTGCGTTGCAAATTCCTGGCACGCGAAGCTTGAGTGAGGCCATAAGATGAAGAATAAAGAAATTCGTGAAATGACCGACGCCGAATTGATCGCAAAAGTGGTCGATTTCAAGCGGGAAAAGTTGAATTTGAAAATCCAGTCCCGTACCGGACAGCTGGAAAAAACCGCCCGTGTGCGTGAGGTTCGCCGCGACATCGCTCGCTGCCTGACCGAAATCGCTGCGCGGAAAGCTAACGCCGAGGTGAAGTAATGAGCGAGAATACTGTCCGCGGCAACCGCAAAGAGCGCGTCGGCGTCGTCGTCAGTGACGTACAGGAAAAGACCATCATCGTAAAGGTCGAGCGCCGTACCACTCATCCGTTGTACCGCAAAGTCGTCAAAGTCAGCAAAAATTTTGCTGTCCATGATGAGAAAAACGAGGCTAAAAAGGGTGATACCGTCCGCATCAGCGAGACCCGCCCCATCAGCCGTAACAAATGCTGGCGGCTGGTTGAAATCATCAGTCGCGCCGTACAGGAGTAACGAATAATGATTCAGACGCAAACCATTCTTGAAGTCGCCGATAACTCCGGCGCCAAGTCGCTGCTGACGATCAACGTTCTCGGTCAGGGCAAAAAGATCGCTCACGTCGGTGATGTGATCAGTGCCGCAGTGGAAACTGCGCTGCCCGACGGTACGGTCAAACGTCGTCAGCGGGTCCGGGCGGTCATCGTCCGCACCAAAGCTAAAATCCGTCGTCCCGACGGCTCTTATCTGAGTTTCGATGAGAATGCCGCCGTGGTCATCGACAAGGAAAACAACCCGATCGGGACCCGTATTTTCGGACCCGTTGCGCGCGAACTGCGTGAGAAGAACTTCATGAAGATCATCTCACTTGCGCCGGAGGTGCTGTAATGAATACGTTCCATGTCAAAAAAGGCGATAAAGTCGTGGTCAATGCCGGTAACTTCAAAGGTGCCGAAGCAACCGTTACCGCGATCCTTCCCGCCAAAGAACGTGTCGTGCTTGAACTGGCCAGCGGCGAGAGCAAGCTCGGCAAACGTACCGTGAAAAAGAGCAAAGCCAACCCCAATGGCGGTTTGGTTGAGCGTTCTGTCTCGGTTGCCGTTTCCAACGTCACTCTGACCGAGGAATGCAAAAAGGCAAAACTTGAGGCTAAAAACGCCCGCCGTGCCGCAAAAGCGGCGGCTAAAGCCAAGACGGAGTAATTTATCATGCCCGATATGAAGAAAAAGTACAGCGAGGAAGTCCGTTCCGCGCTTGCCGAAAAACTCGGCATCAAAAATGTGATGCAGATTCCGAAAATCGAGAAGATTGTTATCTCCACGGGTATCGGATCTGATAAAGAGCGTGATGCTTTTGCTGAAGCGCAGAAGCACATCGCCGCAATGACCGGTCAGAAACCGATCGTCTGCAAAGCGCGCAAAAACGTTTCCAACTTTAAATTGCGCGTCGGTATGCCGGTCGGCGTTATGGTTACCCTGCGCGGCAACCGTATGTATGAGTTCCTGGATCGTTTCGTCCACAACGCTTTGCCGCGTGTGCGTGACTTCCGCGGTATCCCCAAAAACGGTTTCGACGGTGTCGGTAACTACAATATGGGTATCCAGGATGTGTCGGTCTTTACCGAAGTTGATGCGGATAAACTCAAATATCCGCTCGGTGTCAATATCGCGATCGTCACCACCGCCACTACTGACGAGGGTGCCCGCGAACTTCTGAAAATGATGGAAGTTCCGTTCGCGGAATAATAAAGGGGTAGAACAAAATGGCTAAACTCAGTTTGATTGTCAAGGCGAACCGCCCCAACAAGTTCCCCGTCCGGAACTACACCCGCTGCAAAGCGTGCGGTCGTCCGCGTGCCTATATCGGTAAATTTCAGCTCTGCCGTATCTGCTTCCGTGAAATGGCCTCCAAAGGTCAGATCCCGGGCGTGACCAAAGCGAGTTGGTAAGAAATTGGTGAAAGGAATATTATTATGAGTATGCAAGATCCGATCGCCGATATGCTGACCCGGATTCGCAATGCGGCAGCTGCCGGTCTGGAAAAAGTGGCGATTCCGCTCTCCAAAGAGAAAAAAGCGATCGCCGAAGTTTTGAAAGAAGAAGGCTACCTCTGCAGCGTTAGCGTCGAGGGCGAAGGCGTCAAAAGTCAAATCGTCGTTGTCTTGAAGTATGCCGGTATCAAACCGGTCATTGAAGGTATCGAACGCGTCAGCAAATCCTCCTGCCGTGTCCATTGCGGCAGCCGGGAGATTCCGCGCGTCCGTAATGGTCTGGGAATCGTCGTCCTCTCCACCCCCAAAGGTATCATGAGCGGCCGTAAAGCTGCCCAGGAGAATGTCGGCGGTGAAATTCTCTGCCGTGTCTGGTAATTCATAAAGTGGGAAAATAAAATCATGTCCCGTATTGGTAAAAAACCTATTGATATCCCCGCCGGCGTCAAAGTGACGATCGCTGATGGCAATGTCGTGGTCGAGGGCAAAGAAAAACTCTCGATGGCGCTGCCTCCTCATGTCACTGCCGTGGTGAGCGAGAATCAGGTTCTGGTCAGTGCGGCCGATGAGACCCGCAAAGCTAATGCAATGCACGGTCTGGCCCGCAGTCTGGTTCAGAACATGGTTATCGGTGTTTCGCAGGGTTTCCGCAAGGAACTCCAGATCGTTGGTATCGGTTATAAAGCCGCGGTTGCCGGCAGCGTGCTGAATCTCTCTCTGGGATATTCGCACCCGATCGCTTTCCAGATCCCCGCCGGGATCAAGGTCACGGTCACTCCGGAAAACAAAATCACCGTCGAAGGCTGCGATAAACAGCTCGTCGGTGAAACTGCCGCGCAGATCCGCCGTTTCCGTAAGCCCGAGCCTTACAAAGGCAAAGGTATCCGTTACGTTGATGAGCGCATCGTGCTGAAAGAAGGAAAATCTGTCGGTTAATTCCGGTAGTATCAGGAGATTATAGAAATGTCTGTTATGGATAAAAAAACGCTGCGCGCCCGTCGCCATGCCCGGATCCGCAAACGGATCTCCGGCACCGCAGAGCGTCCCCGTTTCTGCGTCAGCATTACCGACAGCAATATCTATTGCCAGTTTATTGATGACGTCAACGGTAAGACTCTTGCCGCTGTTTCAACGCTGACTGCCGCATTCAAAGCGGAAAATGCCAAACCGAATATGGCTGGCGCCGCGCTGTTGGGCAAAATGGCTGCTGAAGCTGCCAAAGCCGCGAATATTTCCGAAGTGGTCTTTGACCGTTCCGGTTTCAAATTCCACGGCCGGGTCAAGGCGATTGCCGAAGCTGCCCGTGAATTGGGCCTCAAATTCTGAAGGAGAGCAAAGACATGGGTAAACGTGAAAATTTCGAGCCCGCCGTCGTCAGCGAATTTGACGAGAGCGTGATCGCTGTCAACCGCAGTGCCAAAGTCGTCAAAGGCGGCAAAAACTTCAGTTTCGGCGCGCTGGTTGTGGTCGGTGACCGTAATGGCCGGGTCGGTTATGGTTATGGTAAAGCCAACGAAGTCAGCGATGCCATCCGCAAAGGCGGCGAAGCTGCCCGTCGCAACTTGGTCCGTATTCCGATGAATGGTCAGACTCTGCCCCACGAAATCGAAGTCAAATTCGGCGGCGCCCGCGTTCTGCTGCGTCCGGCTTCTGCCGGTACCGGTTTGATCGCCGGTGGTGCTGTGCGTGCGATTCTGGAACTCGGCGGTGTCAAAGACGTGCTGGCAAAGTCCCTGGGAGCTGCAAATGCTTCCAACGTGACCAAAGCTACTTTCAAGGCGATCGCCGGTCTTTCCAGCCGCAGTGAAGTCATGGCCCGTCGCGGTCTGGCAAAAACTGATGTCGCGGAAAACAATTAAGAGAGGTATTTAAGATGAAACTTCATGATATGAGCCCCACTCCGGGTTCCCGCAAGCCGCGCAAACGCGTCGGCCGCGGTGACAGTTCGGGTTACGGCAAGACTGCCGGTCGCGGCGAAAAAGGACAGAAGTCCCGTTCCGGCGCGAAGATCCGTCCCTTCTTTGAGGGTGGTCAGATCCCGTTGTTCCGCCGTCTGCCGAAACGTGGTTTCAAGAATGCCGACCGTATTGTTTATGCGTTGGTCAACCTTGATGTCCTGGAAAAGAACTTCCAGGCCGGCGAAGTCGTTGATATGGCAAGCCTGAACGAGAAAAAACTTCTCCGCAAAGGCGATACCGTTATCAAAATCCTCGCCAACGGCGAAATCACCAAAGCCCTTACCGTCAAAGCGGATAAATTCTCCGCAGCTGCCGCTGCGAAAATCCAGGCCGCTGGCGGAACGGTTGAAATTGTTGACTGAAGGAGCATGAGATCTTATGTGGCGTGCGTTTTTGAATGCCTTGAAAGTCAAAGAGTTGCGCAATAGATTGCTGTTTACTGCTTTGATTATCGTGCTGGTTCGTTTTGCCAGCAGTATTCCGTGTCCCGGTGTTGATCCGACGGCATTGGAGAAGTTCATCAGCGACGTCACTGCCGGCAGTTCTGCCGGAGGCGGTGTCATGGCGATGATCGACCTGTTTTCCGGCGGTGCCATGACGCACTTTGCGTTAGGTGCGCTGGGCATCATGCCGTACATCACCGCTTCGATCATTATGCAGTTGCTCGTACCGGTTATCCCTTCACTGGAAAAACTTCAGCGTGAGGGAGAATCCGGACGGGGTAAAATTTCGCAGTATACACGCTATCTCACCCTGATCGTATGCGCGGTTCAGGGTGTGATGGTGGCTATGGCAATGATCAATCCGAGCAAGATCGGTCTGCCGGAACCCTCTCATCCGCTTTATGTTGGCAATCCGGTGCTTTTCATCATTGCCAACGTGGTGGTTCTGACCTGTACGACCATGGTTTTCACCTGGTTGGGCGAACAGATCACTGAACGCGGTATCGGTAACGGTGTTTCATTGATCATTACCATCGGTATTGTTTCCCGCATGCCGCATTCTGTATTGGAATTGATCGATATGGCGATCAAAGGCGCTACTCCGACCGGTGCTTCATTCCGGCCGGTGCAGCTGCTGTTGCTGCTGGCGGTGTTTTTCATCGTCACGGCGGCTACGATCATGTTGTCGCAGGGCTATCGCCGGGTTCCGATCCAGATGGTGCGTAAAGGGATCGGCAGCAAAATGACTGACGGTGCTACTTATATGCCGCTCAAGGTCAACTTTGCCAACGTGATGCCGATCATTTTCGCCGGTGCGATCCTGATGCTGCCCCAGACGTTGTTCCCCGCATTGGCAAATCGCCCGGATGCATGGCACGGATGGGTGACGCTGGCACAGGCGTTCCAGCATGACAAGATGACCTATGCGATCGTATACGGCGCACTGATCATTCTTTTCAGTTTCTTCTGGGTTGCCAATCAGTTCAATCCGCTGCAGATTGCTGATAACCTGAAAAAAGAGGGCGCCTATATTCCGGGAATCAGTCCGGGACAGCCGACTGCAGATTTCCTTGATGCTGCAATGACGAGAGTGACGACCGGCGGAGCAATTTTCCTGCTGGTGCTGGCGTTGTTCCCGATGTTCCTCTACAACACCTTCGGAATCCCATTTATGGTAGCGCAGTTTTTCGGCGGTACCAGTTTGCTGATCATGGTCGGTGTCGTGCTGGATACTATGAGCCAGCTCGAATCACACTTGACGATGCGTCACTATGATGGATTCCTGAAAAGCGGACGGCTGCGCAGCCGTTCCAACTGATAACGCAAAATGAGTACGGTAGTTGCCATTGACGGACCGGCCGGAGCCGGAAAGAGTACGGTCGCCCGTATGGTGGCTGACTGCCTCAACTATGCGTATATAAATACCGGAAGTCTTTACCGCGCATTAGCATATGCGGCAATGACTTCCGGTGTTGCATTTGATAAGATCACTCCAGATTTCCTCGCCCGGCAGCAGTTGGAATTCCGCGGTGCCGATCTTTATCTAAACGGTCAGAAACTTGATGCAGAGTTGCGCCGCGCTGAATGTGCCAAAGGTGCAAGTATCATTTCTGCCATCCCCTTTGTCCGTGATTATCTGCTGCCGGTTCAGCGCAATGCCGCCAATGGGCAGTGGATCGTTATGGAAGGACGGGATATCGGTACGGTAATCTTTCCCGATGCCGAAAAGAAATTCTTTGTGACGGCCTCCGCTGAAGAGCGCGCCAGACGCCGTTTGGCTCAAGCCGGCGAAGTCGCTGACGGGGCGACTTTTGAATCAATCCTTGCAGATATCAAAGCCCGTGATGAACGCGATATGAATCGTGCCATAGCTCCGCTTAAAAAGGCGGATGATGCTCTGTTAGTCGATACGACCGGGATTGCCATTGAGGATGTTGTTGCGGTGATCGCCGCATATTGCCGCTGATCTTTTTTGCGGTACACCTGCCATTTTTTTATTTTGGATGTGTTTACACTGCCAATATCGGAAAGATATTATTCTGTTTTTTCATTTCCCGTTTGAAAAAGATTCGGAATTGTGCTAACTTAAACCCGGTTCGGTTCAATCGCGTTTATAAAAAAGGCACATTATGAAAAAAATGATTCTCAACGGCAAGGAAACTCCGGTTTTCAAGGTAAATCTCCACTCCCACTCCACTACTTCAGACGGGATGCACGATCCGGCAGAATTGTGCTGCCTTTATTCTCTGGGCGGATATGATGCCATCGCGTTGACCGATCACCGGAAAACCAATAAAGTCAGCGAATTGCGGACTACTCTCAAAGAGAAGTTCGATTGCGATATAACGCTTATTTCCGGTATCGAACTGCACCCCATGGGCCCCCGCAACATTCCATGGCACATCCTGGTTCTTGGCGTGCCGGAAGACTTCCCCGGTGAATATGCTACCGGATTTGAAGCCGCTCAAGCCGCCCGCAATGCCGGTGCTTTGCTTTACGCCGCCCACCCATACTGGTGCGGACTTACCTCTGCCGATATCGCTGAACTCGGCGAAATTACCGGTACCGAAGTCTACAACTCCTCCTGCCGCCACATCGGTAAGGAGTACAATATGAATACCTGGGATGAATTGCTCGATGCCGGCAACCGCCCCGGATGGGCTCTGGCTGTAGACGATTGCCACTCTCCTGCCACATTCGGTATGGGATGGACAATGATCGCTGCCAAAGAAAATACTCCGGATGCACTGCTCGATGCCTTGCGCAAAGGCGAATTCTATTCCACCGAAGGTCCGGAATTTTCCCGCATCGAAGTCAAAGACGGCAGATTTATCGCCGAATTTTCTCCCGCAGTTTCCGCTGTACTGGTCAGTAACCGCTCCACCGGATATTGCGAAACTGTCCCCAGATGGCCGCTGCCCGGCAGCGAAAAAGGTCCGGTTACCTCCATCGACGTCGATCTTTCCAGATTCAGCAACAGTTCTTATATCCGCTGCCAAATTAAAGACCCCAACGGCAAAATGGCATGGTCCATGCCTTACTTCTTTTCACGAGAAAAGAAGTAAGACAATAAAAGCGACCAACCCTGCTTTTTTTTCAGCCAAGAAAGCAGGCAAATAAAAGCGATAGTTTTTTCGCGGGAAAAGAGGTAAGACAAGAAAAGGCAAAATCCAGTTTTTGGATTTTGCCTTTTTTCTACATTGTTTTCAAAAAGGTGCGATCATTCTGCCGGATGAAAGGTCGGGATCTTTTTGATGGTGGTGATCACCTGTTCAGGAGAGATGAGTTTGGTACACTCAAAGTGGCGGTCCGTACCTTTATGACGGGGACACCAGAGGAAGTCGAAGTGGTCAAAATCCAACCTCATATCGTTCCAGCAGCTGTGGCAGGTGTGGTAATTGATCACCCGGTACGGAGTTTCAAATTCGTTGGTCGGATGGGTGAAGCCGGAAATCATCACCACGGGCACTTTGCAGCACCATGCCAGCCAACTTAAACCGCTGGATAATCCGATAAAGAAATCGGCATCTTTGATCAGGTCAATTCGTTCCTGCAGCGGAATATCTCCGGTGAAGTCTTCTGCTCCATAGGGAATGAAATTCCAATTAAGTCCGGTGCCGTGGATCTTTTCCTTGTCGATGCAAAGTACACGGTAACCGTTCTCTTTGAGGAAGTTGACCACCGTCATCCAGCCGAACGGGTTGTTCCAGTATTTCGCCTGACTGGAACTTTGCGCGGCAATACATACATATTTTTCCTTGATTTTGCGCGGCGCGCTCAAATCCACCCGCGGCGGAATATCTGCCGGATCAACACCGAGGATATAACCGGCTGTCCGGTGCAGGCCGATGTAACGGAAGTCGATCGGCTGATGATCGACGTCTCCGCGGAAAAACAGTCCCATGTAGTAACAGGCATAGGGCTGGTAATTTTTGGTTTCTTCAGTGGTGATAAAGGTGATATCAGGATACTGTTTTTTGACGATATCGGCGATCCACGGGGTCATCACGCAAATCAGTTTGCAGTTATGCTTCTGCTGGAAACGCTCCACATAGCTGAACCAGCCGATGCTGTCACCGAGAGTGCCGACCGGCAGCTGGATCATGACTTCTTTATCTTTACAATCAAAATCGTGGGTGAAGATCGGTTCGGTGCCGCCTTTTTCGTGAATGATCAGACGGAAACGGATATAGAACTTTTTGACACTGGTCACGTATGCTCCGGGAACCGTGTCGGCACTGTAAAGGATGATCCCCGTGTCAATGTCGGAAAAAGTGACATGGTATTCTTTGCCGTTATGCGGGAAAAGCACCCGGATACCATCGTTGAAGTCAAATTTGATTCCCTGGACGGCATCCATCGTCGGAATTTGCGGGATCTCTCCGTAGATGCTCGGCTGTTTGGGCGGTTCCGGCTGTTTGACTTCCGCAGGAGCTGCTGCCGGAGCAGGGGACGGATTGCCGATATTCACTGAAACATCGGGCATGAAATCCGGATTGATCGAAATGTTTTGATAGTCCATCGTTTCCCTCGTATAACTGGTGGGTTTTGAAATCGTAATACACAACTTTTAAACTTAATATAGACCGGAGAAATAGATTTTGCAAATACGCGTAACCGGAAAATAGGAAAATATTCTGTATTCAACGATCTAATGCATAGGAAATGCAAAATTTTCCGGATAAAAGCATGAGCGGAGATTTGTAATTAAAAAGTCCCCGTGATATATTACGGAATATCCCCCAAGTTTTTACCAACATTATGGAAAGGAAAGGTCAATATGAAAAAAATCATCATCGCCATTTTGATCCTGTGCATCGGCGCATTGGGCTTTTATGGATTCAAACGCTACCAGGAGTACTCCAAATACCATCAGGAAGGTTTTACCAGCGGCAACGGCCGTCTTGAAGCCACCGAAGTGAGCATTGCTGCCAAACTTGCCGGCAGACTGGAAACTGTCAGCGTGGATGAGGGCGATTACATCAAAAAAGGTCAGACTCTGGCAATGATGCAGCTCAATGTCCTCAATGCCAAACTTGCCCAGGCAAAAGCGGAGTTGAAGCAGAAGCAAAGCAAACTGCTCTTTGCCGAACAGGAAAAATCCCGTTATTCCCAGCTGGATGAAAAACAGGCCACCACTAAAGAGGCTAAAGAAAAAGCCGAAAGCAACTATCTGACCGCTCTGGCCGATGTCGAAGCTGCCAACGCCAATGTGCAGCTGGTTCAGGAAGATATCAATGATTCAAAACTGGTCTCTCCTGTCGATGGCAGAGTTCAATATCAGATCGCCCAGGAGGGAGAAGTTTTGAGCAGCGGTGACCGGGTGCTCAATCTGGTGGATCTGACCGATGTTTACATGACCTTTTTCGTTCCGGAAAAAGAGGTCGGCAAAATCGCTATCGGTGCCGATGCCCGTATCGTCCTGGATGCCGTGCCCGATACTCCGATCCCCGCAAAGATCTCTTTCGTTGACCCAATCGCTCAATTTACTCCCAAAACCGTGGAAACCCGCGAAGAGCGCCAGAAGTTGATGTTCCGGGTCAAAGCCAAAGTCGATCCCGAATTGATCAAACCATACATTGACCGGATCAAAACCGGTTTGCCCGGCGAAGCATGGGTGCAGCTCGATCCCAAAGCCGCATGGCCGGAATTCCTGAAATTGAAACGCGAAAAAGAGCAGAAATAAATGAACAACTCCCACTCGGATAAAACATTTGCGCCAAAGGTCATCAGCGGTTTGACAGAAGAAGCGGTCGTCAAACTGGAACATGTGAATTTTTCCTTTGGCAAAAACCGGGCATTGAATGACTTTTCTCTGGAGATCGCCCCCCGCAAACTGGTCGGTCTGATCGGTCCGGACGGCGTGGGAAAATCTACAATGCTCTCTCTGATCACCGGTGCAAGAGCCATGCAGGATGGCACTGTTACCGTCCTCGGCGGTGATATGCGCGATAAAATGCACCGGGATAAGGTATGCCCGAAAATCGCGTATATGCCGCAGGGATTGGGAAAAAACCTCTACTTCACGCTGACGGTGGAGGAAAATCTGCAGTTTTTCGGAAAACTTTTCGGGCATGATGCCGGAGAACGCCGCCGCCGGATCGATCATCTGACCAAAAGTACCGGGTTATACAACTTCCTCGACCGTCCGGCAGGGAAACTCTCCGGGGGAATGAAGCAGAAACTCGGTCTGTGCTGTGCTTTGATCCATGACCCGGATCTACTGGTGCTGGATGAACCGACCACCGGTGTCGATCCGCTTGCCCGGCGGCAATTCTGGGATCTGGTGGACAGCGTCCGGCTTACCCAGCCGCAAATGACCGTGATCGTAGCAACCGCATATATGGATGAGGCACAGCGTTTTGAATGGCTGATCGCCATGGATGACGGAAATATTCTGGATACCGGTACTCCGGCAGAATTGCTGGCAAAGACCAACTGTTCCAATCTGGACGATGCCTTTATTCAGCTGCTTCCGGAGGAGAAACGTTCCGGACATGCCGCTTTGGTGGTGCCGCCGCTTGCCGGCAGCGGTGAAGAGCGGATCTCTATTGAAGCTGAAAATCTCACCAAGCGTTTCGGCTCATTCACCGCCGTGGATCATGTCAGTTTCCGGATTCGTGAAGGGGAAATATTCGGTTTTTTAGGGTCGAACGGCTGCGGTAAGACCACTACCATGCGGATGCTTACCGGTTTGATGAATCCCTCGGAGGGGGTCGCCAAACTTTTCGGCAAACCCATGGAAGCCGACAATATGGAGACCCGTCTGCGTCTGGGATACATGACCCAGTTGTTTTCGCTTTACAATGAGTTGACCATCCGGCAGAACCTCGCTCTTTATGCCCGGCTTTACCGGATCGCTGAAAATGAGGTCAATGACCGGGTCGATGAGATGCTCAACCGTTTCCAGTTGACCAGGTATGAGCATGAAACGCCGCAATCTCTGCCGCTGGGTATCAAACAGCGGCTCTCGCTGGCGGCGGCAGTTATCCACCGTCCGCAGATACTGATCCTTGACGAACCGACATCCGGAGTTGATCCGGTGGCGCGGGATCTTTTCTGGGAGTTGATAATTGAGTTGTCCCGCAAGGACAAAGTTACGATTTTCATCACCACCCACTTTATGAATGAAGCCGAGAGGTGCGACCGGATCTCACTGATGCATGCCGGGCGTTCTCTGGCGTGCGATACTCCGGCAAATCTGGTGGCAAAGCGTCAGGCACCGACTCTGGAAGCGGCATTCATCGGTTATCTGGAAGATGCCGATCCGGCTTCCAAAGAGCCGGTCAAACTGGAAGCCGCTCCGGAAAGCGGCGCATCCGCTTCCGGTAAAAAGTGGTATCAGCGGGAGAGCAAATATTTCAGTTTTCAGCGTTTCGCCTGCTGCTGCTGGCGGGAATATCTGGAACTTATCCGCGACCCGATCCGGGCGACTCTGGCGATTTTCGGGGCGATTTTGCTGATGCTGGTCATGGGATTCGGCATCAGTATGGACGTGGAAGATCTGAAGTTTGCCGTACTTGACCGGGATGGAAGCATGTTGAGTCAGAGTTATACCTTGAATGTTTCCGGGTCACGCTACTTCATCCAGCAATCTCCCATCCGGGATTACGAAGATCTGGAAAACCGGATCCGCAGCGGAGATTTGAGTCTGGCGATTGAAATACCGCCGGATTTCGGCAAAGATCTGGAAGCCGGTAAACATCCGGAAGTTTTGTTTCTGGTCGATGCTGCCATGCCTTCCCGGGCGGAAACTGTCAACGGTTATATTGCCAGTTTGCATCAGCAGTGGCTGGAGCAGATTTCCCGTGAAAAGGGGTTGGGCAGAAACAGCGGAGCCGGACTGTCGGTGCAGACCCGTTACCGCTACAATCCGGATGTGTTGAGCTTACCGGCAATGGTTCCGGCAGTCATTCCGCTGCTGTTGCTGATGATCCCGGCAGTCCTGGCGGCTCTGGCGGTCGTCCGGGAAAAGGAGATGGGGTCGATCATCAACTTGTACGTTACTCCGCTGACGCGCTTTGAATTTATGGTCGGCAAGCAGCTGCCTTATGTGATGTTTGCCATGATGAGCGCATTTATGCTGGTGACTATGGCGGTGACGATCTTTGATGTGCCGATCAAAGGCAGTGTGACGCTGCTGGCGATTTCGCTGATACTTTACAGTATTTGTGCCACCGGCATCGGTTTGCTGGCATCGTCTGTGACCCGCAGTCAGATAGCAGTTATTTTTATGACGATGCTCGGGACGATGCTTCCGGCGGTGCAATTCTGCGGCATGGTCGATCCGGTAACTGCCCAGGAAGGTATGGGCAAGGTGATCGGGCTTACTTATCCGACCAGTTATATGCTGCTTATCAGCCGGGGCGTATTCAACAAGGCTTTGGGGATAGGCGACCTTTATCTGGAACTGCTGATATTGGCGATCACTGCGCCGATCGTGGTCGGATGCGGGGTGATGTTCCTGAAAAAACAGGAGAAGTGATATGAGACAGACCATTAAAAATATCTTTTTTCTGGGAGTGAAAGAGCTGCGCGGTCTCGGCAGGGATTATATGCTTATTGCGCTGATAATCTACTCATTCACTCTGGGCATCTACGTTACCGGAGCATCGAGCAGCGATACGATCAATAAAGCAACGATCGCGATCGTTGATGAAGATCATTCGCAGATGTCCCAGCGGGTATTTGATGCCTTTTTCCCGCCGATGTTTCTGCCCGCCGAAGCGATCACTCTGGAAGAGATTGATCCGGGGATGGATGAGGGCAAATACACCTTTGTACTGGTCATCCCAGCTGAATTTGAAAAAGACCTGCTGGCGGGAAGAACTCCGGAGATCCAGTTGAATGTGGATGCCACGCGTATGTCGCAGGCATTTTCCGGAGCCGGATATATCCAGCAGATCATCAACCGTGAGATCGCCAAATTTGACAATGACGGCAAAATGCCGCAGGCAGTGGTGAATTCTGTTGTCCGCAACCGTTATAATGCGAATTTGACCCAGAGCTGGTTCAAAGCATTGATGCAGCTGGTCAACAATATTACGATGCTGGCGATCATTCTGACCGGAGCAGCGTTGATCCGGGAACGGGAAAACGGCACGCTGGAACATCTGCTGGTCATGCCGGTGACCCCCTTTGAAATCATGTTTTCCAAAATATGGTCAATGCTGCTGGTGGTGCTGGTTGCCACGATGGTGTCGCTGCTGGTGGTGGTCATGGGATTGCTGGATGTCCCGGTAAACGGTTCACTTGCGCTGTTTGCCTGTGGTGTGGCACTGCACTTGTTTGCGGTGACGGCACTGGGAATATTTCTGGCGTGCGTGGCGCAGAATATGCCGCAATTGGGGATGCTGATGATTCTGGTACTGCTGCCGATGCAGATGCTTTCGGGCAGTTCCACTCCGCAGGAGAGTATGCCGCAATGGGTGCAGGATGTCATGCTGGCGGCACCGACGACCCACTTCGTGGATTTCTCCCAGAGCATACTTTTC
Organism: Lentisphaerota bacterium; assembly: GCA_015061495.1. Lineage (GTDB taxonomy): Bacteria > Verrucomicrobiota > Lentisphaeria > Victivallales > Victivallaceae > UBA1784. The sequence goes on along the minus strand of SUWL01000043.1, from coordinate 7,582 downwards.
CGTGGAGCGGGAATGGATGTGGTTTGGAAGCCTTTTGTCATGCTCTTTGGCATCGGAGCGGTGTTGTTCATCTTTTCACTGGGCAGATTCCGCCGGAGTGTGGCACAGTAACTTATGCAGAAATATGATATAATTGTCATCGGTTCCGGACCGGCGGGATTGTCGGCGGGTTATGCGGCAGGTCTGACCGGGAAACGGGTGCTGATTCTGGAAAAGATGAGCGACCCCGGTTTGAAACTGCTCGCTTCCGGCGGCGGCAGATGCAATGTTGCCAATATTCTGGGAATGGAGGATTTTGCCGTCCGTTTCGGAAAAAACTGGCGGTTCATGCTTCCGGCACTGCAGAATTTTCACGGACAGACACTGCTGGAGTTTTTTCATGCCCATCAGGTACCGCTGATTTTAAGTGACGGTTTTCACTATTTCCCGGAATCCGGTAAAGCGCGGGATGTCTTGCAGTTGTTTCTGGATGGCATTGCCCGGTGCAAAGGTACGGTAAAGTGCGGCGAAAAGGTCACAGATATCCGTTGCGATCGCGGTTGGCAGGTGACTGCCGGCAGAAATGTATACCGTGGTGCGGCGGTGATCCTTGCCTGCGGCGGCAGAGGTTATCCGGCACTTGGCGGCAGCATGGCAGGGTATGAACTTGCCGGTAAATGCGGGCATAAAGTGACGGAACTTTTTCCGGCAATGACCGGTGTGGTCTGCGCTGATGCCAGGGTCGGAAATTGTGCCGGGATCTCGCTGGCGGATTGCATGGCAACTTTGGAACTCAAAGGCAGAAACCGGATATCGGCACGGGGAGAACTGCTTTTTACCCATCGGGGATTTTCCGCTTTCGCCATTCTGGATCTGGCAGGGCAGGCGGCTGAAGCATTGAGCCGGGATCCGGTGGTCAGGCTGAAAATCGACTTTCTGCCCTATATCAGTCCGGAAGAACTGCATGCTGAATTTGCCGCCTGGCGTCAAGCCGGAGGCAAGAAGCATATTTCCGGACTGTTGGGCAAATGGCTGCCCAAAAAGGCAGCACAGCTGCTGCTGGATGGTGATGATCCGGAAATTTCCCGCTGGCAGGCGGCATCATCCCGCAAGCTTGCCGAAAAACTCAAAGGTTCGATTTTTGAGTTGAACGGTGTGGAAAATTGGGAAAAGGCGATGGTCACCCGCGGCGGTGTTTCACTCAAAGAGGTCGATCCCCGCACGTTGGCAAGCAAAAAAATCCCCGGCTTGTTTTTTGCCGGGGAGATGTTGGATATTACCGGACCGTGCGGCGGATTCAATATTTCATGGGCGCTGGCATCCGGGATGCTCGCCGGTCAGTCGGCGAGCAGTTTCAGCAGTTCGGCAGCGACAGCCGGAGTTCCGGCGATGATCCCGTCTGCGGGGTAATTGTCTTTGCCGTAAAAGTCGTACACCAACGCACCGGCTTCCCGGGCGATGATCGCTCCGGCGGCGACGTCGTACAATTGCAGACCCTCCTCCCAGTAGCCGTCGTAAATACCGGCGGCGGTGAATGCCAGATCCAGTGCTGCTGAACCGCACCGTTTGATATCGCGCATTTGCGGCAGGATGCGGGCAAATTTTGCCACGACCGGTTCAACTTTGTTTTCCCGCAATCTGGCAAAACCGGTGGCACATGCCGCTTCATGCAGAGATGTACAATCGGAAACTTTTATTGCAGAACCGTTTTCAAAAGCCCCCACTCCCTGCTGGGCGGCGAAAAGTCTGCCCAACGCCGGAGCATTGACCGCACCGGCAAAACCTTTGCCGTTTTGATAAAGGGCAATGGAAATGGAGTAGTACGGATGGTGTTTCACAAAAGACTGGGTGCCGTCAATGGGGTCGATCACCCAGCAGAATTCAGAATTTTTCCCGGCATGTCCGGTCTCTTCCCCGAAAATATCGTGATCGGGGAATTTTTCGGTGATTTTGCGGATAATGACCTCTTCCACAGCTTTATCGGCGATGGAAACCAGATCTTTATCGGTGGCTTTGCCTTCGATATCGGCAGCTTTGAGTTTGCCGAAGTAACGCAGTGATTCCCTGCCGGCAAATTCGGCAAGTTCAACAATAAAATCAAGCATTTAAACTATCCTCCCATAAGGTTTGCAGTTCACCCAAATTATTGCAGGTCCACGTCGGTTCCACCGGGGCGAAACTGGCGAGATCCGCTCCCGGACCAACGATGCGGCAGGTGAGGGTGCCGGCATTGACTCCGGCGGCGATATCGGTGGCAAGGCGGTCACCGATCATCAGCGTTTCTGACGCATCAAGCGCGAATCTGCCGGCGGCGCAGCGGAGAAATCCGGCATCCGGTTTGCCCAGTTGCCGCAGCTGCACGCCGCTTGCCAGTTCCACACAGCGGGAGATCGCTCCGCAATCCACCAGACAAGTGGGCTGATCGCTGGGGCAGAAGAGATCCGGATGCGTGGAGAAGCCGGGGACTTTTTCCCGGACAAAATATGCCGCCTTGCAGAGCCGCTCATAGCAGAGAAGTTTATCAAAAGAGACGATCACGGCTTCCGGATCGTCGTCCACGATCTCATATCCGTGACTGCGCAATTCATCTGCCATGGCTGGCATCCCCAGCAGAAACAGCCGTTTCCACTCCGGATGCTCTTTTTTCAGCGTATCGACCAGAAAATCGGTGGCGGTATAGAAGTTCTTTTCCGAAGCGGACAAGCCGAATTTCGCCAGACGTTCCACGTACTGCTGTTTGCTGTAGGAGGTGTTGTTTGAGCAGTAGGCGTAACGGATATGGTGTTCTTCCAGAAAATTGATGAATGGTATGGTCGTCGGATAGAGGGTACTGCCGTGGTAGATCGTGCCGTCCATATCCAGAAAGACCGCTTTGATGCCGGTAAATTTATCGGTGTTGTTCATTTCTAAACATTCTCCTTAACATTTTTTATAATATAATGCTTTTTACGGTGAAATGCAAACTTGAATTATCGTTTTACCCGTATATATTATAAGGCAGGTGTGAGATGAAATCATAAATCAGGAGCGATTATTATGGCTATGCCGCTTATTCCGGTTCCGTCCGGTTTGGATACGGAGTTGTTTTGTCTGGGGCCCGGAGCGTTGAAGTTTTTGCCGGATGTGCTGGCAAAGGCGTTTCCCGGAGCGAAACCCTTTCTGGTTGCCGATGACAATACCTGGCAGGCAGCCGGAAAAGAGGCGCAGAATATTCTGACTGCCGCCGGGGTGGAAGTCGCCGGTAAATACATTTTCCCCGGCGAACCGAGATTGCATCCGGATTATGAATATTGCAAAATGCTCGGCAGGCTCTTTCCGGCAGATTGTGTCCCGGTGGCGGTCGGTTCGGGAGTCATCAACGATTTGACCAAGTGCGGAGCATCGCTGGCAGGATTGCGTTACTGTTGTGTGCCGACCGCATGTTCCGTGGACGGTTTCACCGCTGCCGGTTCGGCATTGGTGGTCGAGGGGACGAAAAAAACAGTCAAGTGTCCGGCACCTAAAGCATTGTGCGCGGATACGGATATCCTTGCCACAGCTCCGGCGGATATGTTTGCTTCCGGTTACGCCGATCTGCTTACCAAAGTTCCAGCCGGTGCGGATTGGGTGATCGCCGACTGTGTCGGTGAAGAGCCGATCCGTCAGGATGTCTGGGATCTTATCCAGGGCAATATCCGCAAGTGGATCGCTGATAAAAATGATATGCTTGCCGTGTTTGACGGGCTTGCCGCCACCGGTTACAGTATGCAGATGTATCAGGAGAGCCGTCCGGCATCCGGTGCGGAACACCTGTTCAGTCACGTCTGGGAGATGGAGGGTTTGACCAAAGACGGTGAAGATGTTTCCCACGGTTTCAAAGTCGGTGTCGGATTGCTGGCGTCGACTTTGCTCATGGAATATGTGCTGGAACACTCTTTTGAGGAACTCGAACCGCTGATGCTGCCGGGGTTGAGTATGGAAGAGCGCGCCGCGGAGATCGATGAACTGCTGAAAAAAGGATGCTACGGTTCCCAGCCTAAAATCACTGCGCTGGATAAACATCTTTGCGGTGAAAAACTTGCCGCCCGCCGTCAGCTGATCCGGGAGGTCTGGCAAAAGATCCAGTCCGGCATCCGGGAGCGTCTGATCCCCTATGAACGTATGGTGGAGATCCTCAAAGATGCCCACTGTCCCACTGCTCCCGCTGAAATCGGACTGGATAAGGAGCAGTTTCTGCACGGTATCAGATGTGCCCAGTTGATCCGCCGCCGCTATACGGTGCTGGATCTGCTCTATGAATTGGGATTGCTTGACCGGGCGATGGAAAAATTGTCGGTCATGTGCCGCTGAAAGAGGTGGTTAAGTATGAGAAGCGTTCTGTTTTTGCTGATCGGCATGATGTTGTTGTTTTCCGGCTGTGCCGGAGATCAGGAGTCCCCGGAAAAACTGGCGGCAGCGGTGGTTGAAGCCATCGTTGACGGAGAAGAAGATGACCTCTGGAAACTTTTTTCTCCGGAAATGCGGGAAAAGATGGTGAAAGAATTCGGCAAATCCGAAGATGAAACCAAAGAGAAGCTGCTCGAAGTTCTGCAGACGGAACTGAAGGAAAAATATTCTGCTGAAAATCTGGAACAGTTTGAAGATGACCAGGAGTTGTTCAACCGGGCTTGCCGGGATCTGCTCAAAGGCGAAAACAAAATGTCCAATGTTGACGGTGAATGGTTCATCAATTTGCAGTAAAAGAGAATATCCCGGCTTGACAAAAACGTAAAACGGAACTATATTTGTAAGAGGAAGGCCTGTACAATCAGGTCGATTTAATAAAATTAAGGAGTTTTTATCATGAGCGACTGTCCCGATTGCGAAAACAAAGTTGTCGAAGAGAACGTTGAAAAAACTGAATGCGAGTGCGGCTGCAGCTGCGGCTGCGAAGCCGAAGCGAAAACCGAAGAAAAGGCTCCGAAATCTCCGGCAGTCAAAGTCCTGTTGAGTCTGGCCCGGATCGTCGGTTTGACCGTGGTCGTGGCATTGATCCTGTTCTTTGTTGCCAAACCCCAGATCATGCGCTGGTGGTATGAAGAGAGCGAAAGTTCCGCAGTCAAGAGCAAAATTGCCGCCATGCTGGATGAGGGGCTGGCAAAAAGCGGTGCCACCTATACCATTGAATATTTCGACGAGGGTGAAGGTCAGGCAAATGGTTACAAAATCGTCGTCACCGATAAAGACGGTAAAGAAGTTGACAACTTCAAAATGTATGCCCAGTATGATGAGGCAAAAGGTGAGTTGAATGTGGTTTTCACCGATGCCAATGTCAAAGGTGAAGGAATCACCTGGGAATCCATCAAAGGCAGACTGAAACGTCAGGCTGCAAGGGAAGCCGCAGAAAAAGCCGCTCCCGCCGCAGAAAAAGCTGCCCCCGCCGCAGAAAAAGCTGCCCCCGCCGCAGAAAAAGCTGCCCCCGCCGCAAAGTAAGCGTAAAAAACTGCAAGTTTTCAAGCCGTTTTCCGGAACTTCCCGGAAGACGGCTTTTTTTTTGTTGAAAAAGTCTCAAACTTCTTGAATTGCAGGTAAAAGCGTGCTATATTAAGCATTCGTACGGTTTATTCCGGCACGGTGCCGGTATAAACGTGAAGTTGTGTATGGTAAACAAATTAACAAGAAAACCCAACCAAATGGAAGAAAACAAATTCGCGGAGAGCTTTCTTGATTTCAGCGGCATGCCCGAGAGCATGGAAGAGCTGCTGAAAGGCAAGGAAGAGGTCGGTACCATCAGCAAAGGCAAAATCGTTGCCGGTAAAATCGTCGCCAAATCCTCTGACGGTGCCCGGGTGGACATCGGTTACAAAGCAGAGGGATTCATCCCGGCATCTGAATTTCTGAATTTCGATGCAGTCAATGTCGGTGACGATATCGACGTTTTCCTGGAAGAGATCGAAAACCGCCAGAATATGCCCACTTTGAGCCTGGAAAAAGCCAACTCCATCAAAGCCTGGGAACGGATCACCACCGAATACGGCGAAGGACACATCGTCAAAGGTATCATGCGTCACCGTGTCAAAGGCGGTATTATGGTCGATGTCGAGGGATTCCCCGCCTTCCTGCCCGGCAGCCAGCTGGATGTCAGCCCGGTTCGCAACATGGATGACTACCTCAACAAAGAGTATGATGTCAAAATCATCAAAATCAACATCGAGCGTCACAATATCGTCGTTTCCCGCCGCGAACTGCTGGAAGAGTCCCTGCGCGAGCAGAGAGCTACCCTCATGTCCGATATGGCGGTCGATTCCGTGGTCAAAGGTGTCGTCAAAAATATCACCGACTTCGGCGCATTCATCGATCTGGGCGGCATTGACGGTCTGCTCCACATCACCGATATCTCCTGGGGCCGCATCAACCATCCCAGCGAAGTCCTTTCCGTCGGTCAGGAACTGGAAGTTATCGTTATTGGTATCGACAAAGATAAAGAGCGCGTCTCTCTGGGTCTGAAACAGAAAACCCGCAATCCCTGGGACGATGTCGTTGCCAAATATCCCAAAGGCAGCCGCGTTTCCGGTAAAGTCGTCAACCTTATGCCCTATGGCGCATTCGTTGAGATCGAAACCGGTATCGAGGGTCTGATCCACGTTTCCGAAATGTCCTGGACGAAACGCATCAACAAAGCCAGCGATGTCCTCGCCAAAGACGAAGTCGTCGAAGCAGTCGTGCTGGATATCGACCGCGACAGCCGCAAAATTTCTCTGGGTCTGCGTCAGAAAGAGCGCAATCCCTGGGAAGTCCTCGCTGAAAAATATCCTGTCGGTAAACACATCGTCGGTAAGGTCCGCAATATGACCAACTACGGTGCATTCGTCGAAATCGAAAACGACATCGACGGTATGATCCACGTTTCCGATATGTCCTGGACCCGCAAAATCAACAAACCCAGCGAAGTCCTCACTCCCGGACAGGAAATCGAAGTCGTCATTCTGGAAATCAATCCCGAGCAGCAGCGTATTTCTCTGGGTCTGAAACAGGCTGAAAACGATCCCTGGAGCAACATCAACGATCTCTACAAAGTCGGCGACATCGTCAAAGGCTGCGTCACCAAGATCACCACTTTCGGTGCTTTCGTTGAATTGAGCAACAAGATCGACGGTTTGATCCACATCTCCCAGTTGAGCAATGAGCGTGTTGACAAAGTCAAAGACGTCCTCAAAGTCGGCGACGATGTCGAAGCCCGCGTGATCAAAGTTGACACCGATGAACGTCGTATCGGTCTCTCCATCAAAGCTGTTGACGGCGACTTCTCCGAAGCCGACCTCAAAGCCGCTGAAGAAGAGTACACCGCCGCTCTCAAACCCGGCGAAGCACTGGTCAACGTCGGTGAAGTCTTTGAATCCGGCGCCATGGATGCTCTCAAACTCGACTGATGTCAGGTTGACTCTCCCGCATGACGGGAGATGAGCAAACCAGCAAAATCAAAACCTCCGTATGTTTCGAACATGCGGAGGTTTTTTTAGTGTGCGTTCACGCCTCGCCACCACCTGATTTCTCCGTAATTCTTGTATATTATTCCCCGGTTATCAGATAGCAGTTGCTCCCTTTGGCGAGAATGGGTATTTTCACTCGTCGGAGCCAAAGGTGA
>SUWL01000122.1 GCA_015061495.1 Lentisphaerota bacterium | reverse complement strand
AACGTGCCTCTCGGCGCGGGCGTTTTTGACGGCTTCAGCGAAGCGTTTATCCAGCAATTCTGCGTATTCCGGCGGAAGATTTCCGGAATCGTTATATGCCTGGATCAACCGTTCGATTTCACTTTGATAATCGATATCCGCGGCGTTTTCCAGTTGTTCCAGACCGGTGCAGATATTTTCTTTTTCATGCAGTACTGCGCGCAAGTTTTCAGACAATTCGCTCATGTTTTTTCTCCGAATTATGATTGATAAAAATTCCGTCACACTGTTTATTATAGCACTGACGGATAAAAAATCAACACAACAATGGCTTTTTGACTTGATTTTTTCAAATAAAAAACTATATTTATCAGATAATAACTTGGCAGTGTCCCAAATTTTGTGAAACTGGCATCCAGGAACCGTTGCTTGCGATAATCGCAAACATGAGAATATATCACCGGCATTATGATTTGTCAACTGCGCAATAACGGTCTGACCAACGCGGTAGATGCAGTGCGCGGTAAGGTCGCAGGCAAATCAAGGCGGATGAGCAGGAGCCTCCTTCGCCAAAGGCTGCGGCGGACATAGTGTACTTTTCGTACATGACGGTGAAAACGTCCGCAGATTTGCCGGGAGATTACCCGCAATGCGCCGCCTGGATGTATGCATCACAATAAATGGGACAGGAACATTAACTTGAAAATACCGGATCGTATCAACCATAAACAGAGAGGAAATCATGGCTGAAACCAGAGAATTCAAGACCGAAGTTCAGCAGCTTTTGCAGCTGATGATCCATTCACTTTATTCCAACCGGGATATCTTTTTGCGGGAGTTGGTCGCCAATGCCGCCGATGCTTTGGACAAGGCGCGCTTTGAGAGTCTGACCGATCCCGGCAGTGCCCGGGATTGGAAGATCGTCATAACTCCGGATAAAGAAGCGAAAACTTTGACTATCAGCGATAACGGTATCGGAATGACTGCCGATGACGTCGTGGAAAATATCGGTACGATCGCCAAAAGCGGTACCAGAGCCTTCCTGAAAATGCTGGAGGAAAAGGGCGAAAACAGTGCGGATATCCCGGAACTTATCGGACAATTCGGTGTCGGATTTTATTCGGCATTCATGGTTGCTTCCTCCGTGGAACTTACCACCCGCCGGGGCGATGCACCTGCGGTCCGCTGGAGCAGTACCGGGGAGGGGAGTTATGAATTGGATGCCGCTGAAAAAAGTACTCCGGGTACGGATATCGTCCTGCATTTGAAAGAAGATGCGGAACTGTATCTGGAAAACTGGAAGATCTCCGAAATCGTCCACCGGTATTCCGATTTTATCGCGTATCCCATCGTCATGCCGGAAAAGAAGATCGATGATGAGAAAAATGAAACCGTTGAAGAGCGTACTTTGAATTCTCAAAAAGCGATCTGGTTGCGGAAACCTTCGGAGATCACTGATGATGAATATAAAAGTTTCTACGCCCATCTTGCCAACTTCTCCGGAACTGAATATCTGAAAGCGATCCATATGACCGCCGAAGGTGCCAGCGAATTCAAAGCACTGCTTTTCCTGCCCAAACAGGCTCCATTCAATCTGCTGATGCCCGATATTCAGAAAAAAGGTTTGCAGCTCTATATCAAGCGCATGTTCATCACTGATGAGTGCAAAGAACTGCTGCCGGACTATCTGCGTTTTGTCTGCGGCGTGGTGGATTCCAGCGACCTGCCGCTGAATGTTTCCCGGGAGATCCTGCAGCAGAATCCCATGCTGGACAAGATCCGCAATGCCGTCACCGGCAAGATCCTGACCGAATTGAAAAAACTTCTGGAAAACGACCGGGAAAATTACGAGAAATTCTTTGTGGAATTCGGCAGGATCATCAAAGAAGGCATCCACATGGATCGCGCCAATGCGGAAAAAATCAAAGATCTGGTGCTTTATGAATCCATGAACACCCCCGAAGGCAAGCGTATCACCCTCAAAGAGTATGTCGATGCCATGCCGGAGTCCCAGAAAGATATCTATTTCATCACCGGCGAAAAACGTGAAGCGGTCGCATCTTCACCGGCGCTGGAGTACTTCCGGGCCAAAGGATACGATGTGCTGTTCATGGTCGATCCCATTGACGAATGGGTGATGCAGTCGATGTATCAGTATGCGCAAAAGTTTTTCAAATCGGTAAATAAAGGTGATTTTGAGGACAAGGAACTTGAGGAAAAGAGCAAGGCGGCGCAGGAAAAATATGCCGCCGTGGCGGAGTTCCTCAAAAAATCCCTCGAAGACAAAGTCAGCGAAGTCCGCTTTTCCGGCAGATTGACCGGCAGTCCCTGCTGTCTGATCGTGGACGGGCAGGCATTGAGCCCGCACATGGAACGGCTTTTCCGGGCGATGAATCAGGAAGTTCCGGTGAGCAAACGGATTTTGGAACTCAACGGCGACCACCCGCTGATCGCCGCATTCAGCAGCCGTCTTGCCGCCAATGCGGACGATGCTGCATTGAAACGCTATGCCGGTATCCTCTACGATCAGGCACTGCTGCTCGAGGGGTCTCCGCTGCCGGATCCGGCGGCGTTTGCCAGAGAGGTGGTCGAACTGCTTTCCGGGGTGTTGAAGTGATCCGGTAAAGCGGACAAAATCGCGTGGATACGGCACATTTTACCGTGGTTTTCCCGGTGAGATGTGCCGTTTTTTTGCGGCGGATGACCTTGAAAAAAACGTATCGGATGCTATATTAGGAAGAGTTCTGTAGGTTTTTTGGGGGAATCATGAGCTGGATCGCATTTTTCCTGATCATAACATCTGCCGCACTCCACGCTTCATGGAATCTGCTGGCGAAAAAATATCACATGACACTGCCGTTTTATGCGGTGATCTGTTCCACGGCAATGCTGATGTGGGTGCATGCCCAGTTCTGGACGCCGGTCCCGATATGGACGGGGATGCCGTGGCAATTCTGGGCATCGCTTGCCGGATCGGTTTTG
>SUWL01000042.1 GCA_015061495.1 Lentisphaerota bacterium | reverse complement strand
AGGCAAAAAAAATGGTACCGGAGGTGGGACTTGAACCCACACGTACGGGGTACACCAGATTTTGAGTCTAGCGCGTCTGCCATTCCGCCACTCCGGCACTTCAAAAAAGTGGTAGCGGGTCCCGGACTCGAACCGGGGACCTGCGGATTATGATTCCGACGCTCTAACCAACTGAGCTAACCCGCCACATTTAAGACTGTGCTTGCATTACGTTTTATAAGATACACCGTTTTTCCAATTTTGCAAGTCGATTCTGCAAAAAATCCGCAATTATCGCCGTTTTTTCTCAAAATACTGCCGCTACAGTTGCAAAAACAAATTCCGACATTATATTATACGGATATCAAACCGGAGATTTGCCCCATGGATATTCGCCAATTGGCTTCAAGTGAACAGCAGCTTATTTTGCCGCTCTGGGAGGTGTGTTTCCCCGATTTCTGGGAACAATTGGCAGTAAAAAACGGCAAAATCCCTTACGAAGAGATCTCTTTTGCCGCCTTTGACGGAAATATGGCGGTCGGTCACTGCGGAATCATCCCGTACACCATACAATGCGGCGGCAAAAATCATATGATGGCGGGTATCGCTTCGGTAGCAACGTTACCGGAATACCGTAACCGGGGAATTGCCAAAAACTTGTGCCGCTTCGCCGCACAATGGGCGCAAAACCGCAGCTTTATTTCAGCACCGTTATACACCGCGCACTTCCGGGTTTATGAGAGCGCCTCCTGGCGGAAACTTACGCTCCCCCCTGCCCTGCAGACTGCCGCCGGAAGCGGAGCAAACTGGAAATCCGGTTCACAACTTACCGCTGAAGAAAAATCGTGCATCGCGGAAATATATGCCGCTTCCGAAGTTTTTGACGGCAAAGTTTTGCGGCAGGTTTCCGGCACTTTGCACTCCTGGGAACGCATATTCGCCGAGCCGGGATTTCTTTTCACCTCAACCGACCGGATGTATGCATTAAAGGCGGATGAAACCATCATCGAATTAAATGCCTTGCCGGGTACACCGCCGGCTTACCGCAAAGATTTTTTTGACACCCTCGGATACCGCGGCACAGTCAACTTCCATCTGCCGGAAACTTCTACGGTAAGAATATTGCTCTCCGGCAGAGAAATGACCACTTCCGATCGCGATCCCATGCATGGCGAATTGCCTATGGTGCTGGATTTCGGCAGCAAAGATTTTCATACGGTCAACCATATTTTCTTCCCGGCGGCAGATAAATTCTGATCAATAATTCTCTTCTACGTAATATTTACAGTAAACTGCCCGCCGCACCGGGATCTCGATCACAATATGTTTGGGAAATGGAGCATACCACGGAGTCGTAAATGCCCCGATCCTGCCGCCTGAAATGAGAATATTCGTGCTTTCCCGAATCGTATAAGGTGAAACCTTTACACTCTGCACGCTGCTGCATCCGGCAAATGCCTCCGTCTGCAGCGCCTCTACGTTTGACGGAATAATTATTTGCGTCATCCGTTTGCAATCCTTGAATGCCCTTTCTCCGATAAATTCCAATTTCTCCGGAAACGTAATATTTCCCAATTCGGTACAACCGTTGAATGCATCGTTCCTGATGCCGCGGACATTCTGCGGCAGTGTGATCTCCCGCAGTTTTTCACATTTTGCAAACGCATACGCACCAATCGCATCTGTTTTTGCAGAAAGTTCGACCTTTTCCAAAGTACTGCATCCGGAAAAGACAAAGTGATGGATATACGGTACTTTGGCAGGAACTTTTATACTTTTCAATGACTTGCAGTTTTTGAACGCCCCGGGCTCGATCATTTCAAGCCGTGACGGCAACTGAACTGCCGCCAGATTATGGCAATCCTCAAACGCATACGCACCGATCTTTTTCAACGACAACGGCAGTTTGATACCAGTCAAACCGGTACAGCCTTTAAGCGCATTTACAGCGATATATTCGATCCCGTCGGGAACAACATAATTTCCCTTGAATGTTTCCGGCATATACAGCAGCGTCCTTCTGGTAAAATCGAGGATGACTCCAGCCTTATCGCTCTTGAAATAACGTCCATTTGTGATCTTGACATTCTTAAAAGAACTGAATGCATTTTTACCGATATTCCGCAAGCCGCCGGGAAGTGTGACCGTCAGTTTTTCACAATCACAAAACGCATTTTCACCGATGTCGTAAAGTGCCGCCGGCAAAGTGACGTGTTCCAACTTACAACATTGCTCAAAAGCATTGTTTTCTATTTTCCGGATACCATCCGGAAGTTCAACTTTCTGCAGTTCACCGCATTGACTGAATGCCAGCCCGTCCATGAAACCATATTTTTGCTTCTTCCGGGATTTTACCCGGCGGACATTTACACTTTTCAAATTCCCGCATTCACGGAATGCTGCCGCTCCTATGGAATAAACGCACGACGGCAACGTTATTTCCTCCAAAGAAACACAACCGTCAAATGCACCATCTCCAATCATTTCAATTGAATCAGGAAGTTTTATTGAAGAAAGTTTTATACATTCGTTGAACACATCTTTTTCAATACGGTTCAAACACTTCGGCAATTGGACTTCTGAAAGATTATTACAGCGGGCAAAAGCAGATTCGTCGATGATACGAACCGACGGCGGCAAAGTCAAAGCAGAAATACCGCTGCAGTCCCAAGCCTGTTCGCCGATCGAAACAACCTTACCGGGAATCGTTATGGAACGCAGATTTTCCGTCCTGAAAAAAGCACGGGAACCGATAAAACGTAATTCCGCCGGTAAAACGACCGATTTCAGTCCGGAACATCTTTCAAATACCGATTCAGACAATATCTGAAGTTTCGGCGGAAGTGCAACAGAAACCAATCCGCTGGATTCAAATGCACTGCTCCCGATAAAAAATACCCCGGCAGGGATATCAATAGTCTGCAATTTTTCACAATGGTAAAATGCCCAATTGCCGATCACCCGCAATGATGCAGGCAATTTGACCTCTTGCAGCTGCCGGCATTCCTGGAACACCCCGGATGCAACTATCTGCACCCCCGGCGGGACAGTCACCGAACTTACGGCTTTGTTCGTGCAGCCGGTAACCGTTTTCCAATCTGGCGAAAAGGTCAAACCGGCTTCTACGGCATTCCGGTAATTTCGCGGGATCGATGAAGCGAAAAATTCAGCAAAATCGTTTTTCAGGATTTTTAATTTTTCTTCATAATCCTCATTCAGACGGTCGATCTCCCGGAGTTTTTCAAACATCAGTTTCCGTGAATCGCCGGCGGCGGCATATTTCCGGTTCAATTTTCTGATAAGTTGCTGACGGGCGATCTGATAATCCATTTTATCAACCGGAAAAACACGATAATCAGAGTGCTTTTTTGACACCTCTTCCAGCTTTTCCCGCCAACGGTTTCCAGCGGCAGGATCATTGGCAAAGGCCAGATTTATCCACAATTCGGCTTTTTGAATATGCCGCAAACGCTCATTTTTTTGCCGGTTTGCCTCCAATCTTTCGGCAAAATCTTTAAGTTCCTTATATCTGGCTTCCATCAGCCGATTTTTTTCCTGGCTGTTCATCAGACTGCCGGCAAGCAATTCATATTCGTTCCGATATTGCCAATGCCGCAGCGACGTTTCCGGAAAATCGTCATAAATCAGCCTACGAAGCCAATCGTCAGGAGCCCCGACCATCGGCCTTGCCAAGACATTTGACAACAGCAGAAGCATCAATAATAGCGTAAAAATTTTCTTCATTATCGATCGTTATCCTTTTTGTTGGAATTCAAGCAATAATATACATGTATTAAAACCGCTTTGCAAATCCGCTGCACCATTTTGACCAAATATAATTCCGGGTTGATTTACCATGAAAAATCATGTTCACGGAAACCGTTGGATTCTGATGACTTGACTTTTGCTCCGGTCAGCAGTATATTGTACAATATTCAATCAAACATGGAGTTACTGCGATGAAACGATCTGCTCTCATTCTGCTTTTTGTACTTTCCGGTGTCTTATACTGCCGTGCCGCTGATTACATCACCACCGGCATCGGGCTGGGGTTACGGGCGACCTCTCTCTTTCTCAAAGAGAGCCGCGACCGGAAAAAAGAGAAGCGGGAAAGTGAACTGCACCGTAAAAAAATGGAAAAAGAGTATCTCGAACGATCCGGATTAAAAGAACTGGACAAAGTTTTGCGTTTCCGCTACCGCCTCTCTCTTATGGAAGTTGAGCAGCACCCGCTTTTCTGGGAATTTGCTGAAAAAACCCCTGTCCGCAAAGGAGTCTATGCCGATACCGTGATCATGGAGCATATCGAAAAGAAAGAATTTACCAAAGCCGCCGCAGTGATGAATACCGTCGTAAACCGGCTGAAAAAAGCAAAAAAATGGAAAACCCTGAAGTAATTTCACCATTCACGCTCCATATATCCCCGCCGCGATCTTCCCGGTGACAACGTTGGCTAAACTTTGCTCATCCAATAGTTTATCAAGCGAACCGCCAATGCTTTTTACCGCATTTCGATACTGTCCCAATGCCTGATCCGCCTTCAGCCACGACGGTTGCGTTATCACCGTATCCATCGCTTCGGTCACAATGGCGGCAATGCGTTGATAGTAAAGCTCTATTCCGCCGGCCCCACTGCGGCACTCATGGTAAAGTTTCATCCCGTTGATATGCCGCACTTCGGTGCGCGGATAGTGGGAACACATCAGATTCCACGGATCTCCATCCGGCAATGTACCATCCCCGCTGAAACGGAAATCCGTCCGCAGCAGTACCGCCGGAATATCCACCATTTTGGCAAAACAAAATTCCGTCACCGTTCCGGAATCCAGATCATGACCATCGAAATTCGCCACGATCAGGTCACTTTGAAACAACTGCAAAAAATCACAATCACGGATACTTTGCGATGTGCGGTTGACAATTTCACACTCCCCGTCCTGCGGCAGTATCACCTGATAACGCCCCCCGGAAACTTTTTCCATGGCAGATGCCAGCATCACATTGCCGCCCAGATCCTTGCTGTCAAAAAGATCTCCGGCAAAATAAACTTTCAAGACCCGTTTTTTCATTTTTCGCTCTCCATTGGCAAATCCGTCATTCAAGAGTTGCCGATCGCTTCAGATGCAGTTACAGCAATATATCACCAATATCACGATTTGTCAACCGCTCAATAACAATATATATCCTTACCCGGAAATACAATAAAAAAAAGCACTTTTTTTTCTCATGACACCTTGATTTTACGGAATATTTGAGTATATTACCCCCAGAAGTACCCATCCATACAGAAAGGAAAAAATAATGAAAATCGCAGTAACTTGTGAAAATGATTCGGTTTTTCAGCACTTCGGACATACCCCCGGATTTGCCATCTTTGAAACCGCAGATAACCAAATCATCAACGAATCACGCCTCTCTTCCGGAGATTCCGGACACGGCGCTCTGGCGACCTTGCTCGCCGCTGAAAAAGTACAACTCCTCATCTGCGGCGGTATCGGCGGCGGCGCAATCAACGCCCTGACCAATGCCGGTATCCAGGTCAAAGGCGGCGCCGAAGGCAGCGTCCGCGATGTCGTTATCGCCTACCTCAACGGCACCTTGCAGCTCCGGGAAAACTTCCACTGCAATCACCATCACCACGGCGAAGGTCACACCTGCGGTGACCACGGCTGTCATTGATTTTTTTGAAAAAATGAATATACAGAGGAAGGGAAAAACTTCTTTTCACGAGAAAAAAAGTTTTTCCCTTCCCCATATTCCCGTCTTCTTTCAGGGAAAGCGAACTTTTTTTCATCCCCAGAGCAAGCGCAATGAGGCGACGAGAACCAATATCTGAATAACGGTTTCAAAGATCTTCTGCGGCATCTTTTTCAGCAGCACTATCCCGAGAAATCCACCGAAAATAATGACCGGCAGCATGCAGAGATCAAGTTTGACCGACTCCCAGGTTACCCGCCCCTCCAATGCGAAAACCGGCAGTTTGATCCAGTTCAAAATCAGAAAAAACCACGCACAGCACCCCAGATACTTCTCTTTCGGCAGTTTCATCGCCAGAAAATAGATGGAGGAAATCGGTCCTGCCGCATTGGCAAGCTGGGTCGTCGAACCAAGCATGATCCCGTAAAACCCCGCCCAACCGACACCGTTGGGAATCTTTTCCGGCGCAAGTTTTTTGCGGATCACACTCAATACCATCAACGCCAGCACCAATCCGCCGATCGTCCGTTTCATCACCGTCCCGTCGGTCGGGATAAAGCGCAAAATCACACTGCCCAACGCGATACCCGCCAACGCCCACGGCAGCAGCCGCAGCAAAATCCGCCAATCCGCCTGTTTGCGGTAATAGGCAACAGCCACGATATCCGCCAGCGCCAGCATCCCCAACTGCACCCCGGTAGACATGCGGGTTTCAAAAACCAGCGTCAGCATCACCACCGGCAGCACTCCCAAACCGGGGATCGCCGTTTTATTGATGCCGATCAGCATCGCCGCAACGATCAGCACTCCAAGTTGAACAGCACTCAAATCAGTGATCACATCAAACATTTTTCACCATAACCTTGCATGAGAACCGGTAAAAGTCCAAAAAAAAGCGGCGCATAACGCCGCTTTTACAAAATTGCTGTGGAATCAAAGTTCCTTACCGGCAAGCATCCGGTATGCATCCAGATACTTGGCGGCAGTTTTTTCCACCACTTCATCCGGCAGAGCCGGTGCGGGCGGATTTTTATCCCAATCCAGACTCTCCAGATAGTCACGGACAAACTGCTTGTCCAAACTTACCGGACTGGTGCCTTCCACATACTGATCGGCAGGCCAGAAACGGCTGGAATCGGGGGTGAGTACTTCATCGATCAGAATGATCTCTCCGTCGATCTCACCGAATTCAAATTTGGTATCCGCCACGATGATACCGCGTTCAGCGGCATAATCCCGGGCAGTGGTGTAGATGTGCAGAGCCAAATCACGGACTTTCGCCGCCTTTTCCTCACCGATGATCTCTGCGACACCCTCAAAACTGATGGCTTCGTCGTGATCACCCACCGCTGCTTTGGTGGAAGGTGTAAAAAGCGGTTCATCCAGTTTGGAAGCCTGCTTGTAACCGTCACGCAGTTTCAAGCCGGAAACCATACCGGTTTTCTGATAATCTTTCCAGCCGCTGCCGACCAGATAACCGCGCACGATGCACTCCACCGGAAGAACTTTGGCTTTTTTGACGATCAGTGAACGTCCCTGCAGATCTTTGGCGTAGGGTTTGAGTTCCTCACGGGAAGTCACATCCGCCGAAATCAGGTGGTTGGGGACATCTTTGAGCAGGTCAAACCAGAAAAGCGAAATCTGGGTCAGCACTTCACCTTTGCGGGGGACCCCGGTGGACATGACCACGTCAAAAGCGCTCAAACGGTCGGTGGCAACGAAAAGCAGCGCATCTCCGAGATCGTAGATATCCCGGACTTTACCGCGGTTGACAAGCTTGATACCGGGCAGATCAGTACCCAGCAAAGCACCATTGGCTCCGTATTCCATCTTTCACACCTTATGCGATCGCGGTGATCTCAACACGGGTAAGATTCTGACGGTGTCCCTGGGTGCGGCGATAGCCTTTGCGGCGTTTCATTTTGAAAACAACGATCTTTTTGGCGCGGAAGTTGTCCAGAACTTTGGCGGAAACTTTGGCACCCTCGACCATCGGGGTACCGATGTTGAGTTTGCCGTCATCTCCGGCGACGGCGAGAACCTGATCAAAGGTAACTTCGGCACCGGCTTCAAGACCGAGTTTTTCGACTTCAACGATGTCGCCAACGGCGACTTTGTACTGTTTGCTGCCAGTCTGAATGATAGCGTACATTTTTAACTCCTAACTATATTGATGGTTGATTTTTTACACAAACATTCTACAATTCCAATAATATAACCCCGATTCATCGATTTTGCAAGTCGCAAATCAGAATTTTTCACCGAAAGAGGAACAAATCTGCCGCAATGGATTTCCAACCGTTGGAATAGCAACTGTAACGCAAAGAAAGTATTTCTGCGGTGATCTGCGCTGCCCGGATGAAAAAATTGGCAGAATAGCCGCTGCGCACCAGATAATGTTTGCGGTATCCGGCAAATTTATTCCGGATATCTGCCGGGATATTTTCCGGGAGCCGTTCAAGTACAGCTTCGCACAACGACACTCTGCGGACAAGCGCATTTTTCTGCCTTGCCTTGCGGGAAAGTTCCGCCTGTTCCCGGATATTGGCAAGTTTGGGCGCGGACAAGTTACCGCCATGCACCCGGTAACAGGTCAATTCCCGGTCGAGCATCACCCATTTGTTTTCAGCGGCAAGCAGCAAGCCGAGAAATGTATCGGCAAAAAAAGGATCCAGCACCGGGAACGGCAGCACCCGATCCAAAATCCGGCGCCGGATAGCAATATTGTGCGTGGAACAGGTCACCCGTTTCAAAAACAGTTCCGCCTGACTGCCGGAAGCGAACTTTTTCTGCATTTTTCCGGTAAAACCCCGCATCTGCCAGAGCGAATACCCTGACGGCTCAAGAGAACGGTTTACTACGGTACTGTTGCAGAAAACGCCATCGGCATCCGGGGAATTTTCCAGTGCGGCGACCATTTCGGCGATCTTTTCCGGCAGCCACACATCGTCCTGGTCGCAGAAAAAGATGATATCACCGCGGGCAAGCGAGAGGGCTTTTTCAAAATTGCCGTTTACTCCGAGCTGTTTTTCATTATGGAAATACCGCACCCGGGGATCGGACAGCCAGTTGGCGACCGCCGCCGTAGTCCGCTCATCCGGAGAATCATCGGTGATGACGATCTCATCGGGCGGCAAGGTCTGTGTCAACAGCGAAGCGAGCTGCTCACCGATAAATTTTTCTCCGCAGTAAGCGGCAATAACCACTGAAACTGTCACTTTTTTCACTCCTTTGCCAACAAAGATTTTACGGCGAAAACCATCTTTTCCGTCGAAGCGACATCTTCACACCAGCCGCCGATCGGGTGGTTATTGTGCGGTCCGGGAATTATCACGCCGTCACTCTTCACAAATTCCGGAGCGAGCAGGATCCGGGGGATCTTCATACATTCAGCCAGCGAATAGATTCCGCTCTGACCGCCGATAAAACCTTTGGCGCCAGCCATATATTGCGCCATTTCCAGCATATTTTCACAAGGCTGATACTCCAAATCGAAAAAACTGCGGCAAAAGGTTTCATATTCCCCTGCCGTGCCGATGAATACCAGATGCTCCCGGAATTGTTTCAGCTGCCCGCAGTCGATGTGAACATTGCAATATCTTCCGGTATAAGAGAAAAGTATTTTGTCCTGATGCCTGTAATCAGCATCCGCCTGAATGACCGGTTTCCAGAACTCCCGCGGCAAATGTACGGTGGTCAGGTTGTAATACCACGAACGGATATCAGTTGCACCGAAATTTATCTTCTGCTTCCAGTAGTTCCCCAGCGCCACCTCGTTGGCATCGGCAGGCAGATCATATCCGATGGTAACTTTACCGATTTCCGGCAGATTTTCCAAAAGCGGTTTTATAAAATCAGCAGCGGCAACCCCAAGCCCCGGAGGAGCATTATCCACCGTATAGATGTGAAAATCATAGCCGTTTATCCCGTAATATCCGGCAAATTCCCGGCAAAAATGAAGCGAAAAAAGCAGATCGCCCAAACCTCCGCAGTGCGAAAAAGTGATCCTTTCGCCGCTTTTTACCGCCAGATCACACCAGTAACGGCAATCGTCGGCTGAAGCGATGGTACAACCGGGATTTTTGGAATAAACCGCCGAAAGCACTTTCTTTTTCAACCACAAAATCATCTTTCGCGGCAATAGTCTGTCCCAGATAAAAAATTTTTTCTCTGCCATAATTCAATTACCGGCGAGGCACTCTGATTCAATGACCTGCCAGACCCTTTCTTTGTTTACACGGTGAAGACACTCAAAAGGCACTGTTTTATAGCTGCAACGTCCTCCGCAATTACGGCAGCTGACATTCTCATAACACCACAACGTCGCAGTATACAACTTTGCAGGAACAAATATCCCGAAGTGCCAATTACCGCAAATACAAACCGTTTTCACCCCATATTTGGCAGCGATATGAACCGGTCCGGTTTCATTGGTCACAATAAATTCAGCGTGCTTGACATCACTGAACAAGCGCAAAAATGATTGATATCTGTCCTCAAGCGGATAACGGATAATCACTTGTTTTTTTATTTTTTCATCCAACACAGCATATATGGATTCAAGCAGAGGTATTTCGGATGGAGCCCCGGACAGTATGATTTTCAATCCGGATTTTTCAGCGATATTCCGAATAAGAAAAACAAATTTTTCTGCTTCCCAACGGCGTTGCAGGTCATCGGCACCGGGAACGATCAGGCAATAACGCTGAATATCAGGAAGAGGCAGCGGTTCAAAATATTCCAAATTTCCGACTTGCGGGACTTGCTTATCTCCACAAATATGATCTGCGAATGCAGTTTCGTTTTCCAGAATTCCTTTGCTGCGATCGTAAAGATGCAGCGATGTATAAAGTTTTTTCAACTGCAACGAATCTGCCATAGCATACTTTTCCACAGCGGGAACAGCAGCGGCAAGGAGATCCATAAACGCGTTTGCGCCGACATCCCAGGAACGGATGACTGCGAACGCATTGATTTTTTTGACTGCTAAAAAGGTCTGCCAGCGAACTACAGGATGCAAAACAGAACTGACAGATCTCATATCAACTTCCACAAATCCGGAAAACAAACCGCAATTTTCTGCAAGTTCTTTTATTCTACGGTCACTGATAAAAATAACCGGACGGTCGAAATATTGTTTCACCCTTTCAAAAAACGGCATGGATATCAAAAAATCACCGACATGAGCATTTTGAATAATCACGACCGGAGCATCTGCACCGGCAGACCGTCTTTTCCCGGGAAACAACGACCGCAACAACAGCAACTCGATCTTTTCGATACATTTTCTGATAAAAGTTTTCATTTTTCAAACTTCAATGCCACTCTTCCGGATAAGCGAAAAGGGAAACTTCGCCATGTGAATCCATGGGTGCGAACGATTTAATTTCACAGCGATAACCGATATTCCACTCTTTCAAGGTACGGTAAATTCCGACAAACTCATCTTCATTGTGGTAAATAGACAGTGACAGCAACGGTCGGTCACGCATAATCGTGTTTTTGGCACCCTGCAAAAAACGTAATCCGAATCCCTCTATATCCGCTTTAAGCACTCCAAACGGAACATCGTAATGGAAATCATCCAATCTGCGGCACTCAATACCGTCAAACGCTCCGGTCTCATCCGACAAGCCGAAAGGTATCAACTCATAACGTCCAGGAGCTATCCGATTGCGTTTCATCGTTTTAAGATAATTCTCACGACAAGAGTCAACCGGTTCAAATGCGATGATCTTTGCCGGAGAATAGTTTTCAAATACCAGAGTGGAGTCCCCCAACCAACCGCCGACATCAGCAAAAAGTTTCCCTTTGATATGTTCTTTTACCGCTTCCGGAGCAAAGCGCAGTCCATGATGATAACAGATTGATTCAACCATCGTCATGTGCCGCGGCAGATGATACCGCCGCAGTGTCCGGCAGTAATCCGGCAATATTTTCCGGTATTCATCTTTTTCAGCTTGAGTGTAAAAGTACTTTGGATGAACCATCAGACTGTTTGGCAGGCATTTATGCTGATGCGACATGAACCTTTTGGCAATAGAAATGGAATCCGCATCCAAACCGGCAAAAATTTCTTCAATTTCAGAATCCGAAAAAATCGTGCCGCCGGAACGGGCATACATAAAACCGGCAAACTGCAAATTGGCATTGAATGCCACCAGTGCCGCATCCAAACGCTCCCCGAAGGTGGTCGAACGCAGAAACGGAGAAATCACAGATGCATAAAATCCCATATCCTAATTTCCTTACTTTTTCAACACGGTCAAACTTTCAAAGTGTGCGGTGCAGGGGAACATGTCCAGCATCCGCACGCTGTCCACCATATACCCGGCGGCAACAAACTCTTTCAAATCCCTTGCCAGCGTATCTGCCGCACAGGAAATATAAATCACCGTGGACGCATTCACCGCGATAACTTTTTGCAATGTCGCCTTTTCCACTCCGCCCCGGGGCGGATCAAGCAGCATGATCAAATCCCGCCGGTTCCGGAACTTCGACAGATCCTTTCCGGCATCCTGCGCAAAAAAACGGCAGCGTTGAGCAACCCCGTGCTTCTGCGCATTCAGTTTGGCAAACTCTATAGCTTTTTTATTCAATTCGATCCCGGTACAACGCAAACCGGAAATTTTTCCGGCAAGCGCAATGGAAAAAACTCCCACACCGCAGTACAACTCCAGAACCTCCCTGCCCCCGGCAGCAGTCACGGCTGATTCCACCATTTTCACCAATTCCGATGCCACCGGCAGATTGACTTGAAAAAATCCCTCGCCGCCGACTTCAAACTCCCCTGCCCCCGGAACCGACTCATGCAGTACCTCATTTGAGGCACCGGATATTTTGCGCGCCCCATCTTTTTCCGTGAAACGCAGCAATATCTTCTCCCCGCCCCGTTGCGGCAGCAGGGCATTCAGCGGCTCCTGCGCCAGCTGACAATGCGGCACCGGAATGACCGTTTCATTATCCAAAGCATAGTATCCGGCTTCTCCGCCATCTCCACCATGCAGAGTAAGTTTATTGCGGTAAAAAAACCTTTCCGGCGCAGGAAACGGCGGCAGAAACACCGCTTCATCCGCCAATTTGTTCCGCACCAGGAAGTCCCGCAGCTGCTGATCTTTCCACTTGATCTCCGTTTCATAAGTGCAATGCATATATGAACACCCCGGACATCTGCCGTACAGCGCACAGGGGGCATCAATGCGGTTTGCCGAACGGACGGTCAACTCCTGTAATTCTCCGGAAACAAAGCGTTTCTTTTCTGCGACGATCCGGACTATTGCCGTTTCACCCGGCAAAGCCCCCGGCACAAAACAGATCCTGCCGTCGGCGATCCTGCCGATCGCAGCTCCGCCGTATGCCAGCGCAAAGAAACTTATTTTCTCAATCTTCATCCGAGGCCTTCACCGGCATAAGGTCTTTCCCCAGATCGACCATCCCGCCATCCTGCGCCGCCCGGGGGCGGACAGTATATTCATCAAGCACTTCTGCAATGGTCAGCGAACCTTTTTTCGGATCGTCGTAATCGACCCCCTTTTTAGCCGGTTCACCGCCCATGCGGGTCACTGTACCGTTTTTCGGATTGCGGTAAAGCATCGGCACCGTGCCGAAAACTTTCCAATAACTGTTTTCCAGCAATGTCCCATCTGCATTGAATGCCATGTAATGGAATATTTTAGGCGCAACCGGGATCAGCATGTGCAGTCGGCTCAACATATCCACCTGCGCCTGCAAATCAGCGTGAGACTGAACTACTCCCAGCCGGGTGACGGCGTACACTTTGCCGTTATCCTCCACGCGCAAATAGTAATATTTCACCTGGTCACCGTCAACTTTGCAAATAGAATAGGTCCTTTCGATCGAACCGCTTTCATCACCGTCATGTTTGGGAATACCGACAGTCCGTTTCCAGATCACCGCTCCGGCGGAAACCCGCAATACCTGGGAACTGCTGCGGTACTCCCGGGGCAGCCGGTTATGCGAAACATACGCATGCACATAATATGTCCCCTCTTTCCTCAAATCATAATAGCGGTGCAGAGGAATTATCATATTCTTGATCTCTCCGGGGGCAAGGTAAAGCCCCTGTACGGAAATTTCCGCATCCTTACTGCGGAAAATCAACCGGTTGCTGCTGTCACGGACATCGAACAATACGAAACCCTGCAATTCCGGACGGCTGCCGAAAAGCAGCGGCTTGCCGGAATCATTCCGGATGGTGACACATGCGTAAACATGTTCATACTGCATATATTTGTTGCGGTTGAAACGCAATCCGACTTTTAACTGACCGGACAGCGGCAGAAAACCGGATAACAGCAGTACGATCAACAGTATTCTTATATGTTTTTTATTCATCCGCACCCTCCACTTGCCTGATTACTTCACCGGCGACAGCACCGGCATCCAACTGCCGGCAACGGTAACTGCCGTCCGGACAGGATCTTCTCAAACACCCCCGGCATTCACATTCAGCGTAAAAGAAGTGACAATTTTCCCCCCACGGTCCGGTCAACCCCGGATCGGTGGGGCCGTAAAACCCGAATACCGGTATTCTCAATGCCGCCGCCGCATGCAGCGGCCCGGAATCATTGCCGATGACCGCCGCCGCATTACGCAATAATTCCATCAACTGCGGCAAGGTCGTTTCACCGGCAAGATTCAGTACATTTCCGCCGATGGCAGCGGCGTATTCCCGCTCGGAAGCACTCCCGGCGGCAACAAAGGCATATCCGGGAAGCCCGGCGGAAATCTCCCGGCATACCGCTCCGAAAAATTCCGGGGGAAACCGTTTGCTTTCCCATCTGGTTCCCGGCAGCAGCACGATGTACTTTGCCGGCAGTTCCGGCAGCGCGGCAGCCGCGGGGGTATTCACCGGCAGTTCCGGCTGACACAGCGGTTCGGAAATACCAAACAGTTTCCTGACCAGTTCCCCGTAACGCTCGACCGCATGGACAGCTGAAACTTTGATTTTGCGGTTATAAAAAATTTCAGCACTTTTTTCTCTCGCTCCAGCGAACCCCGCTTTGACCCGGGAGCGGGTCATAAAAGTCATAAATCCACTGCGGAACAATCCCTGAAAGTCGATGACCACATCATATTTTTCCGCCCGCAATGCTTTACGCAGTCGCAAAATTTCCGGCAGAAAACGCACCGAAGCAAGTTTGCGGCGTTCAAAAATGATCCTCCGGCACACCGGAAACGGCGAAAAGTCCAGCAGGGAAGAAAATTCCGGATTGACCACAAAATCCAGCACACCATCCGGAAAACGCTTCCTCAACAGCGCCAGCGCCGGAAAAAGATGGATGATGTCTCCGAAACTGCTCGGCTTGATCACTAATATCCGCAAAACCGCACTCTCCTTTAACGCCCCTTTGCCAGACGGAGCGCCAGTTTTTCCGGCAAGCCCGCCGCCCGGACTTTTTCCTGCGTCGCCGCAATATCATAAGGCACCCGGTAACGGGTAACCGTCTGCGCTTCAGAATCATAGACCGCAAAAGATGCCCGGCAGTCACCATTGCGAGGCTGACCGATACTGCCGATGTTAAAAAGATACTTGTGTCCTTTTTTGACTGACACTTCCAACTCGTCTGCAATCGAAAAATCATCATCCGCAAGCGAATAAACCAAGTTGCGCTCCCACCCCTCGATCGCTTCGACCAGTTTGCCGCCGGGAGCAAACGGGACTTTTTCAAACGCCACCGGCACATGGGAGTGACCGCAAAAACACAACTGCGATATCTGATAAGAGAAGTTGCCAACCGCATGATGGGCATCGAATACATACCCCCAGGTGTCAGGAGAATCCAGCGTGGCATGTACCAGTGTCACCGGCAAACCGGGAACCGTACGTTTCAACGGCATCTCTTCCAGAAAAGCGATCTCTTCCGCCGAAAGGACCGTCCTCGTCCATTCGATAGCAGCAGCGGCATAAACATTGAAACTGCTTGCCACATCATTTTTACTGATCGCAAAATCATCGTGATTGCCCCGGACCGCACAGAGGAAATTCAACTCTTTCGCCATAGCTATACAACGTTTGACATCCGCATTGTACCCGACGAGATCTCCCAAAAACAGATAGTGATCGACACCAACGGCTGAACACTTTTTCAACACCGCTTCAAATGCTTCAGCATTGGAGTGTATATCACTCAAAACAGCATACTTCGCCATGTATTCCCTTTAGCTCCTGAACTGTAAACGGCACTGATGCCGCAAATATGACAACTGTATGGAAACATCCCGACCGCTGTAAGCCGGATTCTGTACCGCCTTGCGGCGGCGGCAATCATCTGTCTGTGCGACCAGAACCCGGAGTTATTAGCGCCGCGAGCAACGGCTCACTCCCTATTTGGTCTTGCTGCAGGAGGAGTTTACCTCGCAGTGAAGCTCTCACATTCACCCGGTGGGCTCTTACCCCACCCTTTCACCCTTACCGCCGGAAACCGGCGGCGGTCTGCTCTCTGTTGCACTGGTCTTTCTGCGGAATATCGTCCGCAGCACCCCTCTTTTCAAAGGGGCTCCCCGCTCTGTGCAGTCCGGACTTTCCTCAACGGGGGAAAATTCCCCGCCGCGATTGCCCACGGTCAAGATGTGTCCATTATATTAATATAATCATATCGGAGCAAATATGCAAGAATTTTTCTGCAAATCTTCGCAAGATAATCACTTTATCTTGCTTTAACCGCATTTCGGTGATATATTAGGAGCGGATATTCTGCAAAGGAGATGCCCGTGAAACTCACCGGAAAAAACATTTTGCTTGTCACCGCTGCCTGTGCCATTGCCGCCCGGGTGATCTTTGCATTGCTTTTCAGCAACTCCGCATTTGCCAATTACCATCTGGTGCCGGGGCTGGATATGCAGACGCTTTTGCATTATTCAGAATGGGGTGAAGGGAAAAATTACGCACCGTTCTTCACCTTTCACCGGCTGATAATATTTCTCATCTGGTTCATCAACAGTCAACACCACAGTGTCTGGGCCATTTTCACCATCCAGGCACTTGTCGGAGTCGCCGGATGCGTATGCATGGCAGATATCGTCCTGAAATTATCCGGGAAACGCACTGCCGCACTGATCTGCGGGATTGCCGGAGCATTTTATCTGCCTCTGTTGGTCTATGAATTTTCCGTATTGAAAGAGACGTTTGCCGCGAATTTCGCCCTGTTCGCATTCTGGAGCATGCTGTACGCACTGCGCAAACGTTTCAATGTAAAAAGTTCATTGCTTTTCGGCTTCTGCTGTTTTGCCGCCCTGGAAGGCCGTCTGGCGATCGTGCCATTGGTCGGTGTGCTGGGCATGTACTGTTTAATAAAAATGTTCAGACGCAAACTTCTCAAACGGGTATTGGCAGCGGCGGTACTGCCGTTGTTTTTATTACTGGCGGCTTCTTCATTCAACGCGATAAACTGGTATTTTTCCCCGTTTTTTGATGTTCTCAACTACAATCTGCAGTACAATGCCGGTGATGCGGCAAAGACCGCAGCCGCCGCTGATGCTCCGGAAAACGCCGGCAACAGCAAAACAAAACTGCTGATCAACACCATCTGCAATGCCGCAAAACAGGCACCGCAACTGCTGAAATACGGAGAACTGCCGGAAAATCAGAACATCTACTTCTGGTGCAAAAAGATCCCGGCATTTAACATCCTGCTCGCCCCCGGACTGTTGATCCCGCTGACATCTGCCGGGATCATGATCCTGCTGCTTTCCGGAGCATGGAAGCACCGTTACGGTCTGCTGCTGCTGCCGCTGCTCTCTTTAGCTCTGCCGCTGTGCGCGAGAGAACCGATCGGCAGGTACCGGCTGATACTGGTGCCGTACTTCCTTATGATCACCGCCTGTGCCGCAGTTGTCGTCATCCGCATGAAATCAGTCTGCCGCCGGAGGATCGCATTTTTCGGAGCGGGACTCGGCGCATTTTTCAGCATTTTCCACGGCGACGTTCCCGTGCGGATACGGCAGTCGGACTATTCGGCTTATGCCGTTGCTCTGGAACACACTCCCGGAACTCCGTCAACCATCGTCGTCGATGCTTATTACGACTATTGGGAATCACACCGTTTCCAATCGGAAAGAGCCTATAAAATGTTAATGGACAAATCTTTGAAATACAAAGCTTTTGAAACCATCGAGGCAGTTTCTGTCCAGGCTCTTGCCAACGGCATTTCCCCGGATCTGGTCTGCTACTTCATGGCGTGGAGTTTCGCCCTGCAGGAAAAGCCGGAACAGGTCAGCACTATGCTTGCCTCCATCAAAGATCCCGCTGCTCTGCCGCCGGAATACCGGCAAAAAGCAGCACTTTTGCACCGGGACACCCTCCGGATTCTGCGAATACGCCGGAAAATGCGCTGATTTAACGGGACTTTGCCATTTTCCTATTTGCATAAACTTCGCTGTTGCTGTATATTATCAGGAATATATACATATTTATTTAAGGAGATGAATCATGAGCGAAAAATTTTACGTAACTACCCCGATCTATTATGTCAATGACCGTCCGCATATCGGTCACTCTTACACCACCGTGCTGGCAGACGTGCTTGCCCGAACCCACCGTTCATTCGGCGACCGCACCTTTTTCCTTACCGGAACGGATGAACACGGGCAGAAGGTCCAGAATGCCGCCGAAAAACGCGGGGTTTCCCCGCTGGCTCACTGTGATGAAACGGTCGTGCGTTTTCAGGAGTTGTGGCAGCGGTTGGGCATCACCAACGACTACTTCATCCGCACCACGCAGGAAGATCACAAAAAAATCGTTTCCAAAATCATGCAGGATCTTTACGATCGCGGCGAAATCTACAAGTCGGAGTACACCGGCTGGTACTGTGTCGGATGCGAACGCTTTTTCACCGAAAAAGATCTCGTCGACGGCAAATGCCCCGAATGCGGCAGAGAGGTCAATGCCATTACTGAAAGCAACTACTTTTTCCGGATGAGTAAATATCAGGATTGGCTGATCGACCATATCAAAAGCCATCCGGATTTCATCCTGCCGGCTTTCCGTGCCAATGAAACGCTGGGATTTCTCAAACAGCCGCTGGAAGATCTCTGCATCAGCCGCCCGAAATCCCGTCTGGCATGGGGCATCGAATTGCCTTTTGACAAAGATTATGTCTGTTATGTCTGGTTTGACGCACTGATCAACTATATTTCCGGCGTGGGATATGGTTCAGATGATGAGAAGTTCAACTCCTGGTGGCCGGCGAGCTGCCACCTGATCGGCAAAGATATCCTCACTACCCATACCGTTTACTGGCCGACCATGCTCAAAGCGATCGGTCTGCCTATGCCGCAGACGATTTTCGCCCACGGCTGGTGGCTGGTGGATAATTCCAAAATGAGCAAGTCCGTCGGCAATGTGGTCAATCCGATGGATATGATCGACCGTGCCGGCGTGGATGCGTTCCGCTACTTCCTGATGGCGGAAATGAGTCCCGGCAATGATGCGAACTTCAGCGAAGAGAGTTTCATTGCCCGCTACAACAGCGATCTTGCCAACGATCTGGGCAATCTGCTTTCCCGGGTCAACAAACTGACCATCCGCGCCACCGGCGGCGAAATTCCCGCCCCCGGCGAAGTCACTGATGAAGACAAAGAACTTGCCGCCGCAGTTGCCGCTGCGGTTGCCGATATGGGTTCCTGTCTGGAAGCATACAAACTTGATCAGGGCATCAATGCGGTACTCAATGCCGTCCGCGCCGGAAACCGCTATCTGGAAAAATGCGCTCCGTGGAATCTTGCCAAAAACGGTGATACAGCCCGTCTGCATTCCGTTCTCCACAATGCTGCCGACGCCCTCTGCCGCATCGCGGTACTTCTCGCTCCGGTAATGCCGGAAAAGATGGCGGAACTGCTGGCGGTTCTCGGCGCAGACAAACTCAATATCCGGGGCATTGCTGATCTTGCTTCCCTGAAATCAGTCACCGGTCTGGTGATGAAAGAAACTGCTCCGCTGTTCCCCCGCATCATTGTGGAAGAAGCTCCCGCTGCCGAAGTCAAGCCGGAGAAAAAAGCCAAATCTTCCAAAAATGATGCTCCCCAAGCGGCAAAACCTGCTGAAAAAGTGGTCAACGTGGCAGTCACGATCGACGAGTTTTTCAAAACCCAGCTTAAAACCGCCAAAGTCCTTACGGCAGAAAAAGTTGAAGGTGCTGATAAACTGCTGAAACTTTCCATCGAAGTCGGCAGCGAAACCCGTCAGCTGGTCGCCGGAGTCGCTCAATTCTACTCTCCGGAAGCGATCGTGGGAAAAACCATCGTCATTGTGGCGAACCTCAAACCTGCCAAAATCCGGGGAATTGAGTCACAAGGTATGCTCCTTGCCGCCAAAGATGGAGACAACCTCAAACTGGTGACCATCGACGGCGACATGCCTTCCGGAGTCAGCATCGGCTAATTCTGCCTGGCAGTCCGGGCGTGAACGCGCCCGGATTGCACTTGCCGCGGCAATTTCCGGAGATGTATCCGGTCATACGCGTTTTTTCAATGGTCAAAAAAACTGCAAATACCACTTGCCGTCGATCAGGATCACCCCTTCCTCCCGTTTCCCGGTAACGACTTTCAGCAATGACAGCTCTTTGTCGATCATCTGCTGCAGAAATTCCGGATCATCAGCCATTTTTCCGGCACTTTTTTCGGAGGAACTTCCTCCGCATGCGATCATAAATTTGACAAAATCGCGTTCTTCAAGCTGGTTGTCTTCAGCAAATTTCCGGGTCATTTTCCGGGTTTCCGGCGACCATGCCTCCACCATCGAATCATAATCACCGGCGGCAAAAGCATGAGCGTAAGATTCGATCAACCTGCGGGGCGTAGAGTGGTCTATTGCGCTTTGGCAGCCGCAAAACAGCCACATGGCGGATATTCCGGCAGCGATGTATTTACCTGACAACATTTCAACATACCTCCTGATGCACACGGACCTTTGCATTAATATATCATCTGGCAAATGATTTTGCAAGACAAGACGGCACACCGTTTCTTTCAGCCGTTATCCGCCGAAAGGATAAAATCCGCTGTAAAAAAGACTTTTTACACAAAAAACATTTGAATTATCACCGATTGCCGTTTACATTATGAAAATGGTAAATTTTGAGAACGTTTCAGCCGGCAATGTTTTACCGGACGATACCGGCTTGCAAATGTTTTTATTACTCAAGCGGGATCATAACTTATGTTGAAATGCGGTATTATCGGCTGCGGGGTCATCTCCGGAACACACCTCGCAGGTTATCAGGCTATTGAAGGCGTCCAAATGGTCAGCTTCTGCGACTTGATCGCCGGACGGGCGGAAAAACTGGCGGCAGAAGTCCCGGGAGCAAAAGTTTTCACCGACTACCGGGACATGCTTAAGGACCAGGAACTTGACTGTGTAAGTGTCTGCACCGATCATGCAAGTCACGCGGCGATAGTCTGCGATGCCATCCGCGCCGGGAAACATGTGATCTGTGAAAAATCCCCTGGGCGCACCCCGGAAGATCTGGAAGCGATGCTCCAATGCGCCGCTTCCCGTCCGGATCTGGTGGTCACCGGAATATTTCAACACCGTTTCAACGAAAAAAATATTGCGCTGAAAGAGTTGATAAAAAACAACGCATTCGGCAAAATCCTGACCGTCAACTTGAATTTCGCCTGTCTGCGGACAGATGAATATTATCAGAAAGATGCATGGCGCGGTACAATCGCCGGTGAAGGCGGCGGTGTACTGATCAACCAGGCGATCCATTTCCTCGATCAGTTGCGTTTTCTTTTTGGAGATGTTAAAAAAGTAGCGGCACTATCCGCCAATCTCACCCACGGCGAAGTTATTGAAGTTGAAGACACTGCGGCATTTGTCGCCCTCTTTGCCAATGGACTTTTTGTCACAGTCAATGCCACAAACAGCGCATTTGCCCACTGGCGCAGTGCGTTGACCATTTGCGGCACAGAAGTGCAGATCGAATTCATCGACGAAAAATTATCCTATATTGACGGTGCCGATGCTGACCATGTCGCTAAAATCAGTGCGCTTCTGGGCAAAGACCATCGTGCCGACATCCATGGTAAAACTTATTACGGTACCGGACACACTGCCCAGCTGGCAGATTTCATTAATGCGGTCGCATCCGGCAGTACTCCGGCGGTAAGTTTCGCCGATGCCGCCAATTCTGCATCACTGGTACATGCGGTTTATGCGGCAAGTGCCAGCGGCAAGTGGGAAAACGTCCGCAACTTCTGACAACTGCTGAAAAAAAGCCTTTGCCGCAAGATTTGCAGCGAAGGCTTTTTTTGAAATATCCGATCCCCGGAAAAAGCAAAAGCGTTAATTCCGGTCGCCGGAAATGGATCCAACCTTTTCCGCAGCAGCGGGAGCGACTTTACTTTCCGGTTTTTCCACACCGGCAGGAACAGATTTATCTTCTGCCTTTTTCTCCGGAACGGCGGGAACAACCTTATCTTCCGTTTTTTCCGCAACGACAGGTGCAGCATTGCTTTCCGTTTTTTCCGCAGCTGCGGGAACCTGCTTGAAAATCACCCTCTTTATTTCCGCTTTACAACAGTTGTATTTTTCGATGCAAAGTTCCGGATATTTGTAATAAAGGACACCGCCTCCAATCAAAACAGCCAACACCAGAACCAGGAAAATCCACAGGATAACTTTTCCGGCACGCCCCTTTTTACGTTCCGGCTCTTTCAAAATGCTGTCCGACAACTCGATCCCACTCTTTGATGCTGGAGCAGGGGCAGAAACGACCGGTGCCGGTTCATCTGCGGGAACAGGCTCAACCGGCGCAGACGCGGGAATTGGTGCGGGTGCGGGTGCAACCGATGCAGGGGCAAGTTCAATAGCAGGGGCGGGCGCAACCGGTGTGGGCGCGGGTGCAACCGGTGCAGGCGCGGGTGCAACCGGTGCGGGCGCGGGTGCAACTGGTGCGGGTGCGGGTGCAACCGGTGTGGGCACGGGTGCAACCGGTGTGGGTGCGGGTGCAACCGGCGCGGGTGCAACCGGTGCAGGGGCAAGTTCAACAGCAGGGGCGGGCGCAGGAATCGGTGCGGGTGCGGGGATAGGTACTATTTCTTCAGAATTATTACTGAACATGATCATTTCACCGCTGTTAAGTACATTTTTGCCGGGAATGGAAATCCCTCCGACCACGACGAAACGGTTGCGGTTGACTTTGGTATACCCCTCTTCCGGATGGTTGTCTTTCAGACAAACCAGCTTTCCCAACAACTCATCGACACAGCAATACATCACCTCATTGCTGCCGGGAAAAAGTTCTCCTATGACCCGGAAACGATCAACGATGACCGCATCGGCACCATACCGGTTGGCGCCATGCGGCGTTAATACTTTGCCATTGATCAGATAATATCTGCTGCCGCAAATGCCGCACTGATACTTGCCGTCTTCCTCCAACTCATAGGAGTAGGAACAAAATGGACATGGAACTTTCATCTCTGCACCTCCAATAATATGGCAATATAAACAAAATACTGAAAATCAATACTATCAGCGCTCTCTGATAAATTTGTATCATTACATATGCTTTTGTGTAAGATACTTCTGCAAATGCCAAAAATCAACTTGCTTTTATGAAAAATCCCCGTCTTTATCAGCCCTGCAACCTTTTACAGCTGCTCAAACGGCAAGCCGCCTGCACTGCATCTGCCGGCTTTTTGCGCTACGCTTACCGCCGGATAACTTCGCAGCCTTCCGGGAAAGAAGCACTCCATTCGGATTCGTCGTATTTACAATTCCGGGGAATGGTCACACTGGTCAAACTCGTGCAACCCCAAAACGCATAATTCCCGATAGTCGTCACACTGTCTGGGATCGTCACGCTCGTCAAACTCGTGCAACCGATAAACGCAGAATTCCCGATAGTCGTCACACCGTCAGGAATGGTCACACTGGTCAAACCCGTGCGAAATTCAAACGACGTCCCCTCCCCGAGAGTAGTCACATCGTTCGAGATTATATCTTTTACACCGGTAACGGTTTTGCCGTCTGCACTGAATTCGAGGACTTTCAAAGCATATTTGCGCGCCTCTGCTTTCGCTTTGCGCTCGACTTCTGCTTTACGTTCTGCCTCTGCTTTACGCCCGGCTTCTTTTTCGTGGTCTGTGACCGGCAAAACTGCCGGAGCGGAAGTGTTTTTATTCTGACGGCTGCCGCCGCCGAAAATAAAGCCGAATACTCCGGCAATTACTGCCG
>SUWL01000041.1 GCA_015061495.1 Lentisphaerota bacterium | reverse complement strand
CCTGCTTCCAGAGCAAAGTTGCGGAAAAGGGTCGGGGTAATGGCACCGGGTTGACCGATAAATACTTCGGTATGATTTTTATAACGTTTTACTGCCATGCCGACGGCGCCGGTGCCGAAAAATTTGGCAAGCGGCACAGCTTCCTGGTCAGCCACCGCCCAATGCGGCGAATAGACATGCGGCACAACGATGGATTCCTGCATAAAAAATCCGTGGACATCCTTGAGCAGCGGATCGTTGCTGTCGAGTGTATAAAGCGGGGATTTCCGGGGTTCATCCGGAGAAATAAGTTCATAATTATCATCGAAATCCGCCGGTAAAGCGTTATCGTATGCCGGCATATATTTCAAGTTGAATCCGATGGCGGCAGAGATCTTTTTCAAATCAGTTTCAACGAGGAAAGATGGTGAACCGTGCCAGACGATGACACGGTCATCTTTGCCGTACCGGCGGCGGATTTCAGCGACGGTTTCCGGTTTCAGCGTGGCGGCATCGGCGAAAAACAGCACTCCGGGCGCGGTAAAATCCGGGTGGAGCGCATCGGATGCCAGGAAGTAGTTGAAAGGCACTCCGGACCGTTGGACTGCACTGCACGGGACATTTTTGAAGTTGAAAAATCCCGGTATCCAGCCCGGATGGGTGTTGGCGTACATATCGGAGTGTTCATCAATGAAAACGGCAATACGGTTGCGGTCAAGTTGTGAAGGGCGGGCATAAGCTGCGATCCGGAACATATCTTTAAGTGATTCCAGCGCTTTTGGCGTGCGGCACCACTGCTGATAGAGGTTGAAGTAATGAAATCCGCCGCCCATGACCAAACTTTGCACTGCCAGACGCCGCAAACCGATGCGGAAGGTATCGGCATTGTGGAGCTGTTGGAAATTGCGGCTTTTGTAGGGCATCCAGGTCAGACCGCTGATTTCAAGATTGCGGACATCCAGTTCCATAAGCGGCAGTTTGCCGTGCAGCTGCGCCGAACCGGTGAATTGATAGATCCCCAGACTCAAGTCTCCGCACTCCCGGTCACGACCGTAACTTGGGATGTACAAAGAAAAATCTCCGTTGTCCTGATATGCTTCATGCTGATGATATCCGGTGTGTCCCCAGCTGCCGGACAATCCGTAAGCGCAATCGTAGTTGCCGACGATCAGGCGCGGGATCGCTTTTTTAGCGGTATTGCGGATGGCACTTTTGAAGCGTCTTTCAGCAAGCGAATAACTTGCAACATAATCAGAGAGCCATGAATCTTTACCGCCCATAGCATAATACTGGCGGTCGCGCGGCCAGATCTCCGTTTTGGCAGCGGGGATGGTAACTTTATCAAATGCGGCGTTTTTATCTCCCCATGCCGCCCGGAGATTTTCATCGGTCCGGTACTTGCGGCGGAGGAATTTCCGGAAGCCTTCCAGAGCGACCGGACTGCAGTCCGGAGTGGTATTGATCGAAGGCATACGGAACTGGTCATCATCGCCGCCGAGCAGATAGATACCGGCGACGGCTTTAGCTTCGGGGAGTTTTTCAAATTCGGTCAGCACCCGTTCCAGTTCGGCGCAGATATAACGGGTATATTTTTCGGAAAACTGGGAAGGATAGCGGGAAAAATTGCCTTTTGGCAGCTCTTTGGCGGCACCCTTGCCAAGCGGGTAATGGGGGTAACCGTAGATGAAGTTCACACCGTTGTGATCTTTCATCAGCTGATCTTCATTTTCCCGCAGCCACTTATCCGGCGGAAAAATGATGATCGCCAGCATGAGATAACCGTCCGGATGCTGGACGATGTGTTCGCGCAAACGCTGCTGCCAGCCGGAAAGATCCAGTTTGCCATCCGGAGCAAGTGCCGCCGGATGGTGGGGGTACAATCCTCTGCCCAATGCGAGCGGTACGGTGATGAATTTGGCACCCATCCGGCTGAATTCAGCGGTATATGCCGTCCGGTTTTTGATATTATACAAACAGTTGTGCATGAAAAGCGGCGGTACCGGCTTACCGTCAACGAGGATCTCCACCCGGTCGCCGCAACGGGCAAGTTTCACAGTCGGTCTGGTGCGTTTGGCGAGAATGGCATCAACATCACCGGGCGCAGTTTGCCGGCAAGTCAACTGCAGATTTCCCTTGCCGTCAGGCTGACTGAACCACGGTTTTTTTGCCGGATCGACATAACGGAACTCCAGTCGGCTTACTTCGATAACTACCGGGTTGCGGGCAAAACTCCATGCAGGTCTCACCGTTGCGGCATTTTCCGGGACCCGGAAGTAGTTGAAATAAGCGATTGTGACCCGGTTGCCGACAGTTTCCTGAAATTCATTCAGCCGCATGGGGCGGTAGCCGGAAATATTGGATGTATCAAAACGGCGGCTGAAGATCTCCTTGCCCTGCCGGTCAAAAAATACCACTTCTGCCGGTGCGAAGCTGCCGTCGTCAAAACGCCGTTTGGCAAAGTGCAGTGTACCTTTGATAAATGTTCCGGGATTCACCTTGATTTCCGGACCGAAGATCCGTTTTTTGCGGAAATCTTTTCCCGCCCAGGAGAGTATAAGTTTACCGTTTTCAACTTTTGCGGATGTGCCTTTTTCCCCTTGCCAGCTGCCGTTAAGCATAAAATTACCGGCGGCAATTACTGGAAATTTGTCCGGATCTCCGTCAACATCACGGCTGATTGTCTGCGGCTGTTTTTTTACGATCACCAGATCGTCCGGCAGATCCGGGGAAACGGTCAATTCATCCAGTACGCCCTGCATCATGAACGGGCCGAAATTGTCCACTCCGCCGATTTCCACGGCATTGACCGGCAGGATCTTACCGGCGGCGTGTTTTTCGCAAGCCAGTTTACCATCGACATAAAGTTGTTGTACTCCGGGTTGCCAGATTATATCCAGCTGCAGAAATTTCTGCTTCTTTTCTGCCGGAATATCTGCAGAAAGAAATGCATATTTGCCGTTATCCATGGCAAACTGCAGATCTATCCGGCGGTTGTCGTAAAAAAATGCCGTGATGATCTTGCCGGGACCGCCGGTGTTGAAAAAACGGAAAATATAGTTGTGATTTTTGGAATTTTTACGGGGAATACCGTTGAAATACGGTGCAGTATACAACCGGATCGCTCCGCTGTTTTGCGGGAAATTTTTGATGCCGTGATAGCGCAGTGTGCCGATCACTTTCCCGGAAGTGCCGCCGGGAAAATCCTGCTGGTTCCCCGCAGCGAACCAAACTGCTGAACCTTTCACTCCGGGTGCCGACGGACGGTCAGCTGTGCCGCGGGCAAGCGGTTTAAGCATGATATCCTGATTTTCTGCCCGCCAGTCGCCGGGCGTATTGAAGTTGATTTCCAGAATATTTCCGGCAGAAACCACGGATAAAGCGGCACAAACAGTAAAAAACAGGATCTTTTTCATCAGCGTTATTCCTTTTATATGTTACTTTGGTCATGTCCCGAATTTGTGGAAATTGCATTCAACAGTCGTTGCTTGCGATAATCGCAAGCATAAAAATATATCACACACATTATGATTTGTCAACCGTGCAATAACGGTTTGATCCTGTCGGCTTGCCACGGCGCAGTGAAATGAAAACAGGTGGATGCAGTATATCACCACAGATGGGAGAATAACAATTTTTTTTAAAAAATAGTATTTTCCGCTTGAAAAATATTTTTTCCGGGGTTATCTTATACGGAAACACGTGAAAAACGAAAGTTGAAAATGAAAAATTTTGATTACAGCATCCGATTTAGTTTCGACAACTCCGCTTTCTGCTTTAGAATGCGGGGATGGATGGCTGTTGTCTTGTAATACCGCAATATAATTTGATACAGTTTATTTCCGACCCCGCAGTGATGAAGTTTCACAGCGGGGTTTTATTTTTATGGTCATCAGCAAATAATAACAATTAAAATACAGGTAATATCCGAAATTTTGTAAAACCTGCCAGCACCTGATAAAATTCTGATCCTGTCAATTTGCCATTGCCGGTATAAGTACATAACAACATTATTATAAACAATAAAAAAATATAAGGAAACAAAAAAATGGTCATCATCCTCAAAGAAAATCCCGATCCCAACCAGTTGGAAAATCTCCTTTCATGGATCAAAGAACAGCACGTCACCCCCCACATCACCCACGGTTTGCACCAGACCATCCTCGGACTGGTCGGCGATACCGCTAAAATCGATATCGAATTGCTCGGTCAGATGGAGATCGTTGAAGCCGTCCGCCGGGTGCAGGAACCATTCAAAAACGCCAACCGCAAGTTCCACCCGCTGGATACCATCATCAATGTCAACGGCTCAAAAATCGGCGGCAATTCCATGACCGTGATCGCCGGTCCCTGCTCCGTGGAGAGCGAAGAACAGATCATCACCGTCGCCCGTTCCGTCAAAGAATCCGGTGCCAAACTGCTGCGCGGCGGCGCATTCAAACCCCGGACTTCCCCATACGCCTTTCAGGGATTGCGCGATGAAGGTATCAGATTGCTGCTGGAAGCTAAAAAAGATACCGGATTGCCCATCGTTACCGAAATCATGGATCTTTCACAACTGGAACTTTTTGCCGATGTCGATGTCATCCAGGTCGGCGCACGCAATATGCAGAATTTTGAATTGCTCAAGCAGCTCGGACACTCCGATAAACCAATTTTGCTGAAACGCGGACTTGCCAATACCTATCAGGAGTTGCTGATGAGCGCCGAATATATCATGGCTTTCGGTAATGATAATGTCATCCTTTGCGAACGCGGCGTGCGGACTTTTGAAACTTATACCCGCAATACCCAGGATATTTCCGCAATACCCGCGCTCAAAACCCTTTCACACCTGCCCGTGATCATCGATCCCAGCCACGCCGCCGGAGTCGCCAGATTCGTTCCGCCGCTCTCCCTTGCCGCCGTTGCCGCCGGTGCTGACGGCTTGATCATCGAAGTTCACAACAACCCCGCTTGCGCCAAATGCGACGGTATGCAGAGTTTGACCATGCCGGAATTCAGAATCCTGATGAAAAAAATCAAAGTCATGACCGATGCCAGAGAACTCTGCAGTTCCATTACCGAATAAAATCACCTTGAGGAATAACAATATTATGAATATCTCAAACGCACGACAGGAACTCGAAATCATCGATCAGGAAATGTCCGCTCTTCTCAACCGCCGGCTCGCCATTTGCGATGATATCAACCGCCAATACCATGAATATCAACTGCCGGATACGATCACTTGCGCGATGGATAATACCCCGCCGATCTTCCCGACAGCTGCCAAAGTCGGATGCTGCGGCGTGCCGGGCGCATACGCACAACTGGCTGCCGACCGCCTTTTCAATCTGGCAGATATCACCTACTTCAACGACTTTAATGCCGTTTTCAACGCTGTGGAAAAAGGCTTGTGCCGATACGGTATTTTGCCCGTGGAAAATTCCACTTCCGGTACCATCTGTCAGGTCTACGACCTCATGCTCGATCACAAATTCTATATCGTCCGCAGCTGCCTGCTGCCCGTACAGCACTCCTTACTGCTGGCTCCCGGAGCAAAAATCAGCGATGTCCGCGAAGTGATCTCTCACGAACAGGGACTCAAACAGTGCGCTGCTTACCTGAAAAATTTGGGCGATCTCAAACTTTCTACCGCCGGAAGCACCGCCCTCGCCGCCAAAAAAGTCAGCGAATCCGGCAGAAAAGATGTCGCTGCTATCGCCAGTAAAGAGTGCGCAGCAATCTACTCTCTGAATATCGCCGCCGAAAATATCCAGGATCGGGATTCCAATTATACCCGCTTTATCTGCATTTCCAGAAAACCGGAAATTTATCCCGCTTCCGCAAAAATCAGCATCATGGGCTCTCTCTCTCATAAGCCCGGAGCCCTCTGCCAGCTGCTTTCCCGTTTCGCCGCTCTGGGTATCAACCTGTCCAAAATCGAGAGCCGTCCATGCAAACACGAGAACTTCGAATATATGTTCTACTTCGACTTTGAAGCATCCCTCACTGAACCGCACCTGCGCAACTTGCTTGCCGGTCTCATTTCCCGGGAAAACTTCACCTTCCTCGGCAACTACTCCGAAATCTGACTTACTTCTTTTCACGTGAAAAGAAGTAAGAGAGTTCAAGGAGGAGGTTCGGGGTGAAATTTAGCCGCCAGAAAGGATCTTCAAGTTCGGCGGGGGAAAAGAAGCGGACCTCGTCGATTTCACTTTTCTGGAAATTGAATGGTCCGGGGAGTTTTACGCCGAAAACCCGGACATTTTCCGATTCGATTTCGTTCCGGATCTTGCTGTCGAAAAGGTGAACAAGTTCAACATTTCCGGTAACGCCGAGTTCTTCGGCAAGTTCCCGGCGGGCGGCAGTTTCAAAATCTTCTCCGGCGTCGAGGTGTCC
The DNA here is from genome assembly GCA_015061495.1 of Lentisphaerota bacterium. Lineage (GTDB taxonomy): Bacteria > Verrucomicrobiota > Lentisphaeria > Victivallales > Victivallaceae > UBA1784. The sequence goes on along the minus strand of SUWL01000041.1, from coordinate 17,544 downwards.
GCCGACGGCGGTATCCCACTTGCCGGGTTGGATATCCTTATCCATGCGTCGTTTCTGCAACAGCACAGCGCCGGAGACCGGGTGGCAGACGATAACATGAGCCGTGCAGTGAATGAGAGCGGGATTGCCGTGACATTCACTGCGCGGGGCGATTCCGAGGTGGTTTCCCGCCTCGTCGTAGACATCGAAATACTCTGCCATCGGTTTTTATTTACGGATGATAGCGAGCAATTCGTCGCGTTTTTCGGCCATAAGTTCCGGGGTATCGGCTTCGACGATGAGCCGCAGAAGCGGTTCGGTATTTGAAGCGCGGACGTTGAACCACCAGCGGTCATATTCGGAAGAAATACCGTCGAGTTCAAACATGTGTCCGTCGGAATATTTGGCTTTGATTTCGGCGAGGATGGGGGCGACATCGGCGACTTTGGAATTGATTTCTCCACTGGAAGAGTATTTTTTCAGCGGGGCAATCAATTCATGGAGCGGCAGATTTTTAGCGCAGATGAGATTGGCAAGCATGATCATTGCCAGACCCTGTGATTCGGCGGTGAAGTTCTGTTTGAAGTAATAGTGCCCGGAGAGTTCACCGGCGAAAACGGCATCATTTTCCCGCATTTGATTTTTGATGAATGCGTGTCCGACGCGGCACTGGATGGCTTTACCGCCGTTGTTTTCGATACATTCTTTAACGGCGCGGCTGGAACGCAGGTCGTAAAGGATGGTTGCCGGTCCGCGGGAAAGGATATCCTGGGCGATCAGGGCGGTAAAAAGATCCATGGGGATGATATCGCCGTTATCGTCGATAAATCCGCAGCGGTCGGCATCGCCGTCAAAAGCGGCACCGAAATCGGCTTTGACCTCTTTAACTTTTGCGCGGATGGCATCCAGCGTATCGGTTTTCAGAGGGTTGGCTTCGTGACTGGGGAAAGTTCCGTCCAATTCATCGTACATGGGGATGATGTCAAAAAGATCTTTGATTCCGGCGATCTCATACAATCCCATGGCGTTGGCGTAGTCCACGACGACTTTGAGTTTGCGGTCAAGTTTGGCAAAAGAGCGGAGAAATGCGCCGTATTCACCGGTGATATCATAAGAGGAAACCGAACCTTTGACGGCGGAATCCTGCCATGAGCGCTCTTCAACGATTTTCTGAATATCCATGATACCGGTTGCTCCGCTGATGGGAATGGCATCGGCTTTGCAGAGTTTGAATCCGTTCCATTCGCCGGGGTTGTGGCTGGCGGTGATCATGATGCTGCCGTCGGCGTGGAGCGTACCGTTGGCGAAGTAACTTTGCGGAGTGGAAGAAAGTCCCAGATCGATAACATCGGCACCCTGTTCGGTGATACCGCGGCAAATGCCGTCAAAAAGCTGCTGTGAGTGCGGGCGCATATCTCTGCCGATGACGACCTTTTTCGCCCCGGTAAAAGTGATGTACGCTCTGCCGATGGCGTAAGCGATATCGGCATTGATATCGGTGGGGTAGACACCGCGGATGTCGTAGGCTTTAAAAATACCGGACATGATTTTTTCCTTTGCTTGCAGTTGAGTTATTTCATTAAAAAAGGGCGCAAAGGAGAAGAACATTCCCCCGTGCGCCCCGGATATTTCAGATCACTGCCGGATCACTCCTTGTGGCAGTCACATCCGCATCCGCAGTCATCATCGCCGCAACCGCATCCGCAGTCATCAGCGTTGAAGTCGAAGCACTCTTTGATCTGATCGACCACGCCCTGGGGGGTGAAGCCGAATTTTTCAGCGAGGACTTTGTAGGGGGCGGAAGCGCCGAAGTGGTTGAGACCGATATTCATACCGTCCAGACCGGTGAAGCGTTCCCAGCCGAAAGTACTGGCAGCCTCGATGGATACCACCGGCACGTAGCAGGGCAGGACGTCGTCCTGATAGTCGTAATCCTGCTGCAGGAAAAGTTCCTGTGAAGGCATGGAGACCACACGGATCTTGGCACCTTCAGCGCGGAGGATCTTGGCAGCTTCCAGAGCGAGATCGACTTCAGAACCGGTAGCCAGCAGGATCAGACCGAAATCTTCATCATCGCTGACCACGAATGCGCCGCGTTCGACATTGACGTTTTTGGCGGTTTCTTCATCGTAGGGTTTCAGATTCTGCCGGGTGAGCAGCAGAGCGACCGGACCGTCGGCTTTCAGCGCGGCAGCCCATGCACCGGCGACTTCGTGAGCTTCAGCCGGGCGGATGACGGTCACACCGGGGATGCTGCGGAGCATGGCGATCTGTTCGATCGGTTCGTGGGTGGGGCCGTCTTCACCGACGTAGAAGGAGTCGTGGGTAAAAATGTAGATCTGGTGCAGTTTCTGGATAGCGGCGAGGCGGATAGCCGGTTTCATATAGTCCGAGAAAACGAAGAAGGTCGAACTGTAAGGGATCGCCGTACCGTTGGCAGCCATACCGTTGGCGGCAAGACCCATGGCGAGTTCGCGGACACCGAAGTGGATATTTCTGCCGCCGTAGTTACCGGGGCCGAAATCGGTTTCGCCTTTGATATTGCTCTTGGTGGAGGGAGCCAGGTCAGCGGCACCGCCGAAAAGAGCAGGGACCAATTCAGCGGCTTTCTGCAAAATGGTACCGCTGCTGGCGCGGGACGCGACCGGTTCGGAAACCGGAGCGACTTTGAGCAGTTCTTCGAGAATGTTTTCCGGAACGGTCTGATTGACATATTTGTCGATAAGATCGGCGGCGGCGGCATCGGCATCGCAGAAAGCCTTGAATTTGGCGTTCCAGTCAGCGGCGGCAGCTTTGCTGTCGGCGACACATGCGGCGCAGTATGCTTTGACATCTTCGGCGACGGTGAATGCCGGTTCAGTATAGCCGAGATTGGCGCGCAGAGCGGCGATCTCCTCATCACCGAGCGGTTCGCCGTGTGCGGAAGCCTTACCCTGTTTGTTGGGAGCGCCGAAACCGATCTGGGTTTTGCCGACGATGATGGTGGGACGGCCGTCAGATTTGACTGCTTCGGCGAGGGCGGCGTCGCATTTTTCGATATCGTTGGCGTTGTCGCAGCGGATCACGCGCCAGTTGTAAGCGGCGAAACGGGCGGCGACATCTTCGGTAAAGGCGATACCGGTGGATCCCTCAATGCTGATATTGTTATCATCGTAGAAAACGATCAGGTCGTCAAGTTTCAGGTGACCGGCGAGCGAAGCGGCTTCGCTGGTGGCACCTTCCATCATGCAGCCGTCACCGGAGATGATGAAAATTTTATTGGCGAAAAAGTCGGTTTTGTCCAAACCGGTACGGGCGGCGAAGTAACGGTTGGCAATGGACATACCCACTGCGGAAGCGAAACCGCTGCCCAGCGGACCGGTGGTGATATCCACGCCGTCGGTGTGACCGAGTTCAGGGTGGCCCGGAGTGAGACTGCCCCACTGACGGAAGTTTTTGAGCTCTTCCATATCCAGACCGTAGTTGAAAAGATGGAGCAAACTGTAGATCAGCATGGAACCATGACCGGCGGAAAGGATGAAACGGTCACGGCCGATCCAATTGGGAGCGGCAGGATCGTGGCGCAGGTATTTGCTCCACAGCACCGCGGCATAATCGGCACAGCCCAGCGGCATACCGGGGTGACCGGATTTGGCTTTTTGGATCGCTTCTGCGGAAAGCACCCGGATGGTATCCGCAGTTTTTTTCGCCATTTTGCAGTCGAACATCTTTTTTCTCCTTATTTTAGTTCGTGTTGCCGCGCAAAAAAGGGAGTTTTTCAAAAAAAGTCCGCTTTTTCCGCATTTGCAACTGGTAATTTGACCAAAATTGCGTTATCTTTATTAAAGTAACACATAATTGGCAGAAAAACAAGTTTTTTTAAGAAAATATCCCGGATATATCCGGGAGAAATATCACTGATGCGCTGTACATACCGGTAAAACAAAAAAAATTTCATATAACTGTAAAACAAAAAAATGAGCGAACGTTTCATAACTTCCACACTGAACCGGCGTGATCCGGCGAAAGAATCTTCATTGCGGCCGCCGACCTTTGCCGAATTTCCGGGACAGGACCGGGTAAAAGAACAACTGGAATTATTCGTCCGTGCCGCCAGAGAACGTGACGAAGCTCTGGATCATATCCTGCTTTGCGGTCCTCCCGGACTGGGCAAAACCACGCTGGCATATATCATCGCCAATGAACGCGGAACAAAACTGAAAAGTTCCAGCGGTCCTGCCATCGAAAAACCCGGCGACCTCGCCGGACTGCTCACCTCACTTGAACCCGGCGATGTCCTCTTTATCGATGAGATCCACCGCTTGAGTGCCACGGTTGAAGAGTACCTCTACAGCGCGATGGAAGACTTTTTCATCGATATCATGCTCGAACAGGGCGCGGGTGCCAGAAGTGTCCGGCTCAATGTCCCGCGATTCACGCTGATCGGTGCGACCACCCGGCTGGGGATGATCTCGGCACCGCTGCGGGCGCGATTCGGCTTGAATATGCGTCTGGATTATTATGATACCGCCAGCCTCTCTGAAATTCTCAAGCGTTCCGCATCCATTCTTGATGTCCCGCTGCAGGATGAAGGCGCACTGCAGATCGCTTCCCGATGCCGGGGGACTCCGCGTATTGCCAACAACCTGCTGCGCCGGGCGCGGGATTACGCCCAGATCCGGGCCGGCGGCACTATTACCGGCGACGTGGCTGCCAAAGCTCTGGAAATGCTTCAAATCGACCGGGACGGACTGGATGAGATGGACTTGCGTATCCTCGAAGTCATCATCAACAACTTCCGCGGCGGTCCGGTAGGATTGAAAAATATCGCCGTATCCACCGGAGAGGATGAAGATTCTCTGGAAGATGTCTACGAGCCGTTCCTCATCCAGCACGGATATCTGGTACGGACTTCCAGAGGACGGGTCGCCACGCCCAAAGCGTGGAAAAAACTCGGCCTCTCTGAAGCAGTCAGGGATAACTCCGAACTTTTCTGATTTTTGCGTTGCATTATGGGCAATCTCACGCATTGCTTTGCACGCTTTTCCGGCGTTTTTTCGCAGGCGGTGCTCACACCGCCCCCCCTGCAAACAGAAAACGCCTGTGCGCGTACCGCACAGGCGTGAAGTTATTCATTAATACCGGGTGATAAGTTTTTTACTCTTCGGTTTGGACGCCGTTATTGGAATATCCGGCTTCATCCATCAGGAGTTGTTTAAGTTTGGCGAGAGCCTGATTCTGGATCTGGCGGACGCGTTCACGGGTACGGCCGATCTGCTGGCTGACCTCTTCGAGGGTGAGAGTTCTGCCGCCGCGGAGACCGAAGCGCATTTCCAGAATTTTGCGTTCTCTTTCATCGAGTTTATCCAGCAGATCCATCAGGCGGAAAACCGATTCGATATCGCCGATGATCTGATCCGGAGTCATGGCGTGCCGGTCGGGGATGATATCCTGAAATTCGCCTTCTTCGCCCTGCTGAATGGGGTCATGCAGAGAGATAGTCCGCAAATCTGCAAGGCGGAGACCGGAAACGGTACGTTCGCTGAAGTCGAGATGTTCGGCGATTTCGGCATCGGACGGTTCACGGCCGAGTTCTTCTGCCAGACGCATCCGGACGGTTTTGATCTTATTGATCTTGCCGGCGGACTGAACGGGGATACGGATAGTGCGGCTCTGGTTGGCAAGTGCGCGGCGCATGGACTGTTTGATCCACCATGCAGCATAACTGGAGAACTTGGCACCTTTGGCAGGATCGAATTTTTCGACGGCACGCATCAGACCGATATTTCCTTCACTGATGAGGTCGAGCAGCGGCAGACCGAGCCCCTTAAAATCGTGCGCGATCTTGACCACGAGCCGCAAGTTGGCTTTAATAAGGGTGGTACGGGCGGCTTCATGGCGTGCCGGATCGGTACTGTGGATATCTTTAGCCAGATCGGATTCCTCTTTTTTATCCACGAGGGGGATTTGAGCGATCTCGCCCATATAGACCTTCATGGTATCATTTTTGCTGCCGATGAGCAATTTGGCATCAAGCGCGCTTTTACGGGCGGCATCGACCTCCTTTTTGGTACGCAGCCGGGTGGAAACCGCTGAAGTTTCGGCGGAAACTGCGGGTGTTTCTGCCGGTTCTTCGTAATCATCGGCGGGAATGATGGGTTTGACCTTGCCGGAACGCGGAGCAAATTTAGTCGGAGCTGCGGAAACTTTTTTGATCACGAGTTTACTTTTCCGCAAAGTCGGTTCTGCGGAAACGGTTTCAGTTTCGGCAGTTTCGACCTCGACTGCGGACTGCAGCGGAAACTTGGGGGTCAATTTGACACCGGCGCGGCGGATTTTTTTGCCGTTGGTAATTTCAGCCATGGTTTCATCCTCTCAAAAAAAGTTGTTGATATATACTTTATTTAAACTGTTGCTTTTCTCTGCCGGCTTTCCTTTCAGGAAAAGAAAGTCGGGTGGTCCGCTTTTCTTTGATTACTCTCTTTTCTCGTGAAAAGAAAGCGATTTGCTGTAAAAAAATCTGACCGTCGACGGCGCATTACCGGGAATCTCTTGACAAATTGCAATGTTTGTGATATATTTTTTGTACGTCGCAATAAGTGCGGTCAGCAGTTTCAATGTGTAATTTCACCAAATTCCGGACATCACCATATAATAAAAACGTTATTTTTTTTAATTACGGACTGTAAAAAACGCCATCGGACAACTATACTGTAACATATAGCGGACAAGTACGGTTGTGATCGAATGACAATATACCCATGAAACAATTATATGCGGATTTGAAAAATTTTCAACACTGAATATTATGAAATGGTCAAAAAAAATCGAAAATTTTTTGTATGACGGCAAAAAAACCGCCGAAAACACCGGTTTCATGCCGTTATGCGGCTGTGCCCCGGCGGCATTAAAACTGCTTTTGGAAGAGGGCAGGACCTTGTGTGTCACACTGCCGGAAGCGCAAAGTGCCGACCGTTTTCATACCGATATAAGCGAATTGATGCGGATGCTGGGGATCGAACGCAAAGTTTTGACGATCCCGGAGTGCGGCAGAGGCAAACTGCTTTTCCCCGGCGGCGAAGCCCGGCGGGCGCGGGCGTTGAACCGGATATTGAATGAAAAATTTGATCTGGTCATCGGCAGTGTCCATGCGTTTCTGGGTCCCGCCCCCTGCCCGCAGGAGAGTGAAGACGGCCAACTGGAGTTGCGTGCCGGCATGGAGATATCCCCGCTTGAGATCGTAACGAAACTTGTTCAGCTGGACTACGATGATGAAGCGATGGTGACGATCGCCGGAGAATTTTCCCGCCGCGGCGGTATTCTGGATATATTCAGTCCGGCGCACGATGAGCCGTGCCGGATCGAATTTTTTGATAACGAGATCGAATCCATCCGTTTTTTTGATCCGGAAACCCAGCGTTCCACCCGGCAAACAGAGTGCTGCCGGATCATCAACCGGGCGGGAATCACCGCAGGCGGGGCGGCGGATTCTGACGCGTTTGCCTACATGGAAAAATCCGGAAAATTCCGGATCTTGAATATCTTTCCGGATGCCGGAGAAGAGCTGCTCGCCAAATACAGTGTCCCCGGCGCACCGGAACGGTGGCAGGAATTGAATACCCGGGTGCCAAACTGTAATTTTTATGAATTGGATATGCCGGGCGCAGAAAATTCCCCGCTGCAAACCCCGTTCGCAGCCGAAACCGGTTCACAACTGCCGGATGCCGTCCGCAAAGAAACCGAACTGCTGCAAAAGCAGCTCTTCTGCCGCCGGATCACCGATGCAGTAAAGGACGGCGCCCAAATCCTGCTGACAATGCCGGATGCCGAAGATCTCCCCGCGCTGCAGACATGGATGAAAACGGAAAAATTCGACTCCCCTGCCATCGAATATGCCGCCAGCCGGATCAATGGCGGATTTTATCTGGAAAACGAACTGCTGCTCCTGACCGCAGGCGAATTGCTGCATGCCGGATTCAAACTGCTCAATGAACATGATGAACACAATGCGGAAACTTTGCCGGACGATACGGAAACTTTGCCGGTGGACAACAGTGAATTTTCCCTGACCGACTTTGAAGAAGGCGACTGCGTGGTGCATGTGGATTACGGCATCGCCATTTACCGGGGTGTACAGCTGCGCGAAAGCAACGGCGAAACCCGGGAAATGCTGGTTCTGGAGTTCCGCGACGGTCAACTGCTCTACGTTTCACTGCTGCAGGCGGCAAAAATCAGCCGCTATCTCGGAGCGGCAGGCAAGGTCAAACTCCATGCGCTAAATTCGGTAAAATGGAAAAAAGACAAGGAAAATGCCCGGCTCGGTGTGCGCTCTTATGCGGCGGATATGTTGAGATTTCAGGCAGTCCGTCAGGCAGTACCCGGCATAAGTTTCAAAGCCGATGCCAAAGCCATGGCGGCATTTCTGCGGGCTTTCCCCTTTAAGGACACCCGCTGTCAGAGCCGTTCGACTATCGAAATCAAAAAGGATATGCTTTCACCCAAACCGATGGACCGGCTGCTGTGCGGCGATGTCGGTTACGGCAAAACTGAAATCGCCATGCGGGCGGCATTCCGGGCGGTTTCAGCGGGATATCAGGTGGCAGTGATCGCCCCGACTACGGTTCTGGCGCACCAGCACTACCGGAGTTTCTGTGAAAGATTCCGGGAGTTTCCCTATATCGTCGAAGTTGTAAGCCGCTTCCGGACCGCCGCAGAACAGCAGAAAATCGCCGACCGGCTGCTTGCCGGAGGCGTGGATATTCTGATCGGCACCCACCGGCTGTGCGGCAAAACATTCGCATTCCGCAACCTCGGACTGGTGGTCATCGACGAAGAACAGCGATTCGGCGTCGAACAAAAAGAACGCTTGCGCCGTTTCCGGGTGGAAGCTGACGTATTGAGCATGTCCGCCACCCCCATCCCCCGGACCTTGTATATGGCGATGTCCGGTGCCCGGGATTTAAGCACTCTGGTCACTCCGCCCAAACTCCGGCTGCCGGTCAAAACGGTCATCGCGCCGCAGGAAGACGATCTGGTTGCCACCGCTATCAAAGCCGAACTTGCCCGGGGCGGACAGGTCTATTATCTGCACAACCGGGTGCAGACGATCGATGAGTGCGCTTCCCATTTGCGCTCGCTCGTCCCCGATGCCAGAATCGCGGTCGCCCACGGACAGATGCCCGAAGAAGCTCTGGAAGAGATCATGACCGGTTTCCTTGAGGGAAACATCGATTGTCTGGTCTGCAGTACGATCATTGAATCCGGGCTGGATGTCCCCAATGCCAATACGATCATCATTGAACGCGCCGACCGCTTCGGACTGGCACAGCTCTATCAGCTGCGCGGACGGGTCGGCAGGTGGAAACATCAGGCGTATGCCTACATGCTTCTGCCGCGCAATCAGCTGGTTGGCACAACGGCAAAAAAACGGCTCGCAGCGATCCGCCGCTGTTCCACGCTGGGAGCCGGATTCCAGTTGGCATTGCGGGATCTGGAGATCCGCGGCGCCGGAAATCTGCTCGGTTCGGAACAATCCGGACATCTCTGCATGATCGGATTCGACTTGTACTGCAAACTGCTCAAACAGGAGATCACAAGAATGCAGAAAAATTCCACCGGCGACCTCCAGCAGTTGTGCAATGAAGATCTGCTGCCGGATGTGGAACTGAATATCGAATTCATCCGCCCTGCACTGCGCACCCGAAACGGCGTATATCCGGCAGCAATACCGCCAACGTATATCGAAAATGAACGGCTGCGGATATCCGCATACCGCCGTCTGGCAGAGATCCGCTCGGAAACCGCACTCGAAGAATTCGCTGAAGAGTTGCGCGACCGGTATGGCATTTTGCCGGATGAAGTGGAAAATTTACTGCTGCTAAATCACTTGCGGATATTGGCTTGTCTGGCAGATATCCGTAAAGTTTCCGTGGTCAACGGCGTGGTTTCACTCCACGGCCCCGGCGGTACGCTCTACCGCGAAAACGGCAAACTGCCGCGCCTCGATCCCCGGGATTCATTGCGCCTGCGCACCCGCAGATTACTTGACCTGCTCCGTAAGGCGGGGCGATAATTTGACCAACGCGGCAAAAAGATTGCCGCCGATGGAATTGCCAAGCGTCATCAGCAATATCAGCAGCAGAGTTTGACCATTCCACATATCCGCCGCCGAAAAGTAATACATGTTGGCAATACAGTGTTCAAAGCCGCTCAAAATAAAGACCATCACACAAAGAAAAACCATCACCGGACGGCATACCGCCGGAAGTTTCTCATTTTTGAATGCATCCACCGCCGTAAACATCAATATCCCGCAGAAAATCGCCAGTATCAGCAGACTCAATGGCGAATCATACAGTTTGATTTCAGCAATTTTCCCGACCTTGTCACCGATGTTTGCCAGTGTCCGGGTGTTTCTCACTGCATAACCGACCGCAGCACAACCGGCGAAGTTGCCGACCCAGATCAGCAGCAGTTCCCAGAGGTAACGGTAAAAATTGTTCCCCTGCTCCACCAGATAGCCAATGGCTCCGGTGAAAAGTTTCAGTTTGAAACAGACGATCGTCAACAAACCGGATCCGAAGAGAAATGCCCCGGTAACCGGATTCGCACAGGAGAGATAAACCGTACCGGCAATTCCAATGAATACCCCGGCAAAAAATGCATCCAGCAATGTCTTCAGAGACTTTTTCCCCATAATTTTCCCCACTATTTTGACCTGTAAAGATATATCCACATTCACATAAAATAGCCCGTTTGCGGAAAAATTGCAAGTTTAAGTGAAAAAATACTTGCAAACTTGAACCATACAGACTATATTTCACCATGAACAATCAGATAACGGAGTAAAAAATGGTCAGGCATATTATTTTGTGGCAGCTGAAAGATGAATTGAACGATGCGGAAAAGTCCGCCGTTAAAGCCGGTATCAAAGCCGGTTTGGAAGGATTGATGGGCAAAATCCCCGGATTGACCGCCATCACCGTGAATAATAACGGTTTGCCATCTTCCAATGCCGATGTGATGCTCGACTCAACTTTTACCGACTTTGAAGCACTGAAAAATTATGCCGTCCACCCCGAACATGTCGCGGTCGCCGACGGCGCAGTGCGCCCATATACCAAAACCAGACTCTGTCTGGATTTCGAAATCTGACAGCATTTTAACTGCTTTGCGCGGCTGGTGAAATTGGCAGACACGAAGGATTTAGGTTCCTTTGCTCACGCGTGCGGGTTCGAGTCCCGCGCCGCGCACCGGAGGGCAAAAAAAATTTTTGCCCTCCGGTGCGCGGCGCTGTTCTTTTCGGATTGTTTTGCCCTCCGGTGCGCGGCGCGGGACTTTTTGCCTCTGCAACGTTTTGTGGCAGGGGCATAATGATTTTCTGTCACAACCCGTCGAACCGGCATTTTTCTGCCGTTGTTTTTACAGTATTTTGCCGCAACAGGTTGCAACCTGCCGCCGGATGTGCTATATTAACAGGACACTATGTTTTTGATTCACAAGGAATACGGTATTTATGGAAAAAAAACTGTTCTGGCGCGACTGGGACTATTCCCGGAAATTTCTGCTGATTTTTCTGATCTTTCAGGCGATAATGTGGGTGGTCATCCCGGCATCTTACCACGATTCTCTGCACTATGACCCGGCGGAAACCCTCATGTGGGGCAGTACATTCAACTTGGGCGGCGCCAAGCATCCGCCGATGGCAGGGTATATGCTTTACCACTTCTGCAAGCTGTTCGGATTCCCCAACTTTGCGATCTTCCTCGCCAGTCAGATCTGCCTCTTTGCCGGATTCGTATTCATCTACAAGCTTGCCCGGTGCTTTTTTGAAAACAAAACAGCGGTCATGGCAACACTGCTGATCTCATTCTACTACTTTTACAACAGCGAAACCCCGAAATTCAACGCCAACACCCCCCATTTGCTGTTCGTGCCGATGATGCTCTACGGCTTTTACCGGGGAGTGACCGTCAATAAACTGCAGCACTGGCTGCTGCTTGCCGTCAGCGGAGCGTGCGCATTTATGACCAAATATTATGCCGGAGTATTTTTTGTCTCCTTCCTGGCGTACATCATCTGCGACAAAAATGCCCGCAAATGTCTGACCACTTACAAACCGTATCTGGCAGGAATTCTCTTTTTTGCCCTGCTTGCCCCCCATTTGCGCCACCTCTGGCAGACCGATTTTCTGGTGTTGAAGTATGTCAGTTCCGGAGAAAAAGCCGACTACGGTTACGTTATGCAGCTGGTGATGATCCTGCTTGCCATGATCGTTCCGCTGGCGGCAATGAGTCTGCCGGCTTACCTGACCCAGATGATTTCAACCAAAAAACTTCAACTCCCTGCGATCCGTTGCGTCAATCCGCAGGCGGCGAAATTCGCCTTATTCATCCTCGGCGGTCAGGCGGCAGTGCTGCTGCTTATGGGCATCTGCGGCAACCGGCTGGAAACCATGTGGACCTATCAGATGTTCTTCCCGGCAGGTATTCTGATCATGGCGTTTTACCGGGATGAAGTTACGGAAAGAACGATCCGGATTTTTTCGGTGCTGACAGTGCTGTTTGCCCTGACGGTCATGCTCTCCATGCTGATCTACTCCAATACCAGAAGTTCCTACCGCCGCCACATCAGCAAAGAGGAACTGCTCACCCATGCCCGCAACTACTACCGCGATCAGACCGGTAAAGAGATCCCCTTTATCATCGGCGAAGAGTGGCATGCCGCTCTGGTCCAGAACGCCATGAAATACTCCCTGCGCTGCTGTCCGGACAATGATCCGATACTGATCGGCATCCACCGGGAAAACATCCGCAAACACGGCGCACTGATCGTTTCCGGACACCCGGAACGCAGCGGAAAAAATATTTTACAGCACTTCGATCAGCAGCCGGTATGGCAGACGGTGGAGATCCCCTATCAGGCGCGATTCGGGAAAAAGAAAAAATTCAAGTTCCACTTTGCCGTTCTCCATCCGGAAAAATCAACTCCGTGATCTTCCCGCCTTTCCGGGCAGCAACTCTTTGTCTGCGACATGAGTTTTGCCGATTTTGCAGCATCGTCCATTGAATACAAGCAGTTGGCGTGCTATATTAAATGCAGTGTTTCAATTCCCAAAAGAAGGAGTTTTTACCATGAGTGAATCACACATCGTCCGCCCTGCAAAAGGCGAATATATCGTCAATACCGCCGAAGGCTTGCAAGTACCGGATAATCCGATCGTCAGCTTTATCGAGGGAGACGGCATCGGTCCGGATATCATGCGCGCATCCATGCACATGTGGAACAGTGCCGTCAAGAAAGCCTACAACGGCAAACGCGAAATCGCCTGGCAGGAAATTTACGCCGGAGAAAAAGCCAACGCCGTGTACAACGACACCGTTTGGCTTCCCCAGGAAACCATCGATGAGATCCGCCGCTGTCTGATCGCCATCAAAGGCCCCCTGACCACTCCGGTCGGCGGCGGTTTCCGTTCGCTGAATGTCGCTCTGCGTCAGGAACTTGACCTTTACGCCTGTGTCCGCCCGGTGCGCTACTTCACCGGCGTGCCTTCTCCGGTAAAAGCCCCGGAAAAGACCGATATGATCGTTTTCCGTGAAAATACCGAAGATATCTATGCCGGTATCGAATGGATGTCCGGCACTCCGGAAGCTGCCAAAGTCATCGAATTCCTCCGGAACGAAATGGGGGTCAAAAAGATCCGTTTCCCTGAAACTTCCAGCATCGGTATCAAACCGGTTTCCGTCGAAGGCAGTGAACGGCTCATCCGTGCCGCGCTGGACTATGCCGTTGCCAATAAACGCCGCAGTGTCACCATCGTCCACAAGGGCAATATCATGAAATTCACCGAAGGCGGCTTTAAAAACTGGGGTTATGAACTGGTCAAACGGGAATATGCCGATGTGGCAGTCGCTTATGCCGATTGCAACGGTGTTGCCCCGGAAGGAAAGATCCTCGTCAAAGACTGCATCTGCGACGCCTTTCTGCAGCAGATCCTCACCCGTCCGGATGAATATGATGTGATCGCCACACTCAACCTCAACGGCGATTACGTTTCCGATGCACTGGCAGCCTGTGTCGGCGGCATCGGCATCGCCCCCGGAGCAAATATCAACTACACGACCGGACATGCCGTTTTTGAAGCCACCCACGGCACGGCTCCCAAATATGCGGGCATGGATAAGGTCAACCCCTGCAGCCTTGCCCTCTCCGGTGAAATGCTTCTGCGCCACCTCAACTGGCACGAAGCCGCCGATCTGCTCATCGCCGGTATCAGCCGGGCGATCGCTGACCGGATGATGACCTATGACCTGGCACGCCTCACCGAAGGTGCCACCGAATTGAGCTGTTCCGGATTTGCCAACGCCGTTGTGGAAAGGATGTAATCCGGATATGACGGCGCAATCAGCATATCAACTGCTCTTTGTGCGTTCCGGCACTACCGGGGAACCGGTAATGCCGGAGGATCTGCTGTTGCGCCGTATCGGCAGCATCGTTGACCGGAGCGCCCCGGTTTCCCGGCTGCTCAATACGCTGGTCCGGGAAACCGATGCAGAACAGCTTGCCGCCGCCTTTATGGGAGAATTATTCAATTCCCTGGTGTCATTCGGCGTGCTTCCGCAGGAGCTTGCTGCAGAAAATTTCAGTGATGACACCGTTTTTCTCCTTGAAAACGCCTTGACCTTGCACCGTTTCCTGCACGATTTGCTTTCCACCGTCCCCCCGGAAGAAGCGGCTTTACTGTTGCCCAGTGCCGGAAAACTTTTTGATAAATTTCCCGATTTCAACGGGGATATCCGGAACTTTGCCGCCGCGCTGTCAGCTGCTGACCTATTCAACGGCAGCCGGGTGTTTTCCTGGCACCGGGGAAGATTTTTTGCGGTGCAGCCGTCTTCGGCAAAGAGCGTGGATAAATTTTTCGGTTATCCCGGAGTGCAGGTTGCTTTGCGGGAACAATTTACCGACTTCGCCAGAGGCAAAACCAATTTGCCGCTGCTGATCAACAGTTTGCCGGGATACGGCAAAACCAGTATGGTCATATCCTTTGCCCTGGCAGTCCCGGGCACGGTGGTGATCCTTGCCGATCCGGAAACTCTGGAATCCTCATGGCAGCAGTTGATAACCTTGCTGGGCAAACGTCCTGACCGCCGGTTCGTGCTGTTCTTTGACGATATCGACCCCCGGAATATCGACTGGTACAACTTCCGCACCAATGTGGGCGGAGCTTTTTCGCCGCCGGAAAATATCATGCCGGTATTGACGGCAAATTACGAATTCCCGCCGAGCATCCTCTCCCGGGGCAGACGGATATCCTATCCGGTCTTTGATGAAGAGCGCTGTTCGGAAATGATCGAAGATTTCCTCATAAGTTTCGGCATGAAAAAACCGCCCCGCAATATCGTTTCGCTGATGGGCGCAGAGTATACCGAGGAATTCGGACAGAAGAAATTCACCGAATTGTCCCCACGCACGCTGATGCGCCATCTTGCGGCTTATGAACATGATCCGCGTAAACGCAAACAGATCGTCGAACTCGCCGGCGGCGGTATGATCACCAAGCCGGATGCAGAACTTTTTTACGAATTCAATATCGAATTGATGCGTTCACTTTACGGTGAAGAATACATCCAGCGTCTGCTCAAAGAAAGACTCCGGTCGCTATGAAAAACTTCTCATCCACCCCCCATTCCCGGGTTGCCATCACCATCGTACTTGCCGTACTGGGGATCGCGGTCACTGTAGCGGCAGGATTCCGGGTGGTGCGTTATGCCATGACCCGTTTCGGAGACAACTTTTTCTATCCTTACACCCGGATCACCGCTCCCGCTGACCGTCTTTCGGATACCACACTGCTGCTCGAAAACAAAGGGGCGCTTGCCGCTAAAGTGGAAAAATTGAGCAAAGTCAATGCCGAACTGACCCTGCGCAGTCAGGCGATGCAGGATCTGCTGCTGGAAAACCGTAAATTGCGCAGTCATTTGAATTTACGCCAGCGTATCAATCAACGTTACGTCACCGGAGAAATAATTTTGCGCGATCCGCTGAATTTCAGCAACGGATTCACCATCGACCGGGGTTCCCGGGATGGAGTGGTTTCCGGTGCGGCAGTAGTGGATATCGATCCGGATGGCAATTTACTGCTGATCGGAGTGATTTCGCAGGTCAATTACCGTACCAGCAAAGTTACTGCCATTATTGATCCGGCACTGCGTTTTTCCGCCCGGGTAACTTCCAATGATCAGATCGGATTCATCAATTCCGGCGACCGCACCGTTACTGACGGCAATATCGGGATCGCCATGCTGCCGCCGCGCAAAGATTACATCAATGGCGCACTGGTAATTACCACCGGTTTTGAACACGGCATCCCGGAGGGGATCAAAATCGGAGAACTCAACACCCGCAATGTTTCACGCACCTACGAACAGGAAGATTTCCAGTGCGAAGTATCTCCGGCGGTAAAGTTTGAATCCCTCCGTTTTGTAGCGGTGGCGATCATTATACCGCAAAACAGGGAGTTGTGATGAAAACATTCCTGACCATCTTCATAACCGCATTGCTGATCGTCCCGGAATTGTTTTGCGGCAATGTCGGACTGGCGTTGGGCTTGCCGATCTTTGCGGCACTGTTTTTTTCCGGATCATTCGGCATTGCTTACGGCATCGCCGCCGCCGGATGTGCCGGATTGACCATGGATCTGCTCTATGCCCGGCCGCTGCTTTGCAGTGCGCCGGTCTGGATCCTGATCACCTTTGCCGCCGGTGAGTGCGCCATGCGTTTGCGCATGCGTACTCCGGAAGCACCGCTTGCCGCCGGATTCATCATCGGCACCATGCAGTTGATATGGAACATCCTTTATGCGCTGACAGCCGGGACCCCTTTCCCCGGGCCGGATATATTCAGTATGCTGATATTTCAGGCGGTCGGCGGAAGCATATTCATGCTGCTGCTCACTTTGCTGTTTGATGCGGTCAACTTCCGCTGCAATCTGCCGCGCTTCTCCCCGCCGGAAAACAACCGGCAGGATATCGGGAGGCGGATATGATGCAAATTCCCCACCATATAAAAAAATATTCCCGCTACCGTGACGGTGTCGACGGCGGGATACTGGATGATGACCGGATAAGGATCGTCCTGCTGGGGGTGATCTTCCTGCTGGCATTCGGCGTGATCATCTGGCGTCTGGCTTATCTGCAGCTGTTCCGGGGCGAAGAACACCGGAAACTGGTCACCCGCCAGTCGGAAAAACTGGTGCGCATCCCCGGTCTGCGCGGCAGGATCTATTCCGCCGATCACCAGCTGCTTGCCGGAAACAAAACCGCTTATGACCTCTACTTCATCCCCGCCGAAATGCACCAGGGCGGACGGAAAAAGAGCGCCCTGCACATGGCGGATTGCGCCTCAAAACTCGCCAAAGTCATCGGACGCAAAGATTTTCCGGATGTGGAACACTTCACCCGGCATCTGCGGACCGTTCCGGGCATCCCGGTGATGGTAATGAGCGACCTCTCCCCCCGGGAAATGGCATTGATCCTGGAATCTTCCCGGGATATCAAAGGAGTAGACTTCCACACCTCACACCAGCGG
>SUWL01000121.1 GCA_015061495.1 Lentisphaerota bacterium | reverse complement strand
GTCAAAGGCGATTGTGTCGTTATCCGCAACGAAGGCCCCGCCGGAGGACCGGGAATGCGGGAAATGCTTTCTCCCACCAGCGCCATTGCCGGGATGGGATTGGATGCGGATGTGGCACTGATCACCGACGGCAGATTTTCCGGGGCGACCCGGGGAGCGGCGATCGGACATGTTTCTCCGGAAGCGGTTTCCGGCGGCACGATAGCCCTGGTCGAAGAGGGCGATCTGATCAGGATCGACATTCCGGATTACTCACTGGAACTGCTGGTGGATAAAGATACTCTTGAAGCAAGACGGGAAAAAAAAGTGTTCGCTTCCCAACGGCAGTTGACCGGATATCTCAAACGCTATGCGGCATTGGTTTCATCTGCCGACAAAGGAGCAAAATTATGTTGACATTGGACAAAGTTTACAAAGCAAGCCACCTGCTTAAAAGCGTGGCACGCTATACTGATATGATCGAAAGCAACGGCTTGACTGATGATTGCCAGTTGCGTCTGAAAGCGGAAAATTTACAGTTGACCGGCTCATTCAAATTGCGCGGAGCTTTTTTCAAAATCGCTTCTTTGCCGTCCGATGAACGGGAGATCGTCGCCTGTTCAGCCGGCAATCATTCGCAGGGAGTGTCGCTGGCAGCAGGGAAACTTCACCGCAAAGCGGTGATTTTCATGCCCAGTATCGCTCCGATATCCAAAGTTGAGGCGACCAAAAAACTCGGCGCCGAAGTCCATCTGGTCGACGGCGTTTACGATGATGCCTATCTGGCGGCAGAAAAATATTGCCGGGAACATGACAGTATTTTTGTCCACCCCTTTGATGACGAGGATGTGATCGCCGGTCAGGGTTCTATCGCTCTGGAAATTCTGGAACAGTATCCGGAAGTCGATACCGTGCTGGTTCCCGTGGGCGGCGGCGGACTGGTTTCCGGAGTGGCATTTACGTTGAAGCAGCTTAAACCGGATTGCAAAGTTTACGGTGTGCAGGCGGATGGTGCGCCCGGGATGTGCAAAGCCTTTGCCGAAAAACAAGGCGTTACTCTGGCAAAAGTTTCCACCTTTGCCGACGGTATCGCCGTAAAAACTCCCGGGACGCTTACCCGGGAGTTGTGCTGCAAATATGTCGACGGTATCGTTACGGTCAGTGATGATGAGATCGCTACTGCCATATTGACCCTGATGGAAAAGCAGAAACTGGTCGCCGAAGGAGCCGGAGCGGTGGGGGTCGCAGCGGTATTGGCAAAAAAACTTGACCTTGCCGGGAAAAATGTCTGTGCAGTGGTTTCAGGTGGAAACATCGATGTCAACATCCTTTCCCGGGTGATCAACCGGGGGTTGCTGTCAAGCGGCAGGGTGGCGGAGTTGAAAATCGCCATGCTGGATAAACCCGGACAGCTGCGGGAAGTGTCAGCCATCATCGCAGATTGCGGGGCAAATGTCATTCAGGTACGGCACGATCCCGGCGGTGAACACGCCGATATCATCGGTTGTTTTCTTCATATCAAAATGGAAACGAGAAATTTTGAACAATTGAAACAGATCCGTCAAGCTCTTGACGCTGCCGGTTATCAGATATTGAATTAATTGTGATCATTCATGCCGCGGCAGCGCATTGCGGACAGACTCCCGGCTGCTCTTGACCGACTTCAGTTATGAAACGTCGGTCTTTCTTTTTTGGATTACTGCAATATACCAAAACCAGAGGGCATTTCCGTTTTTCTCAACCGGAAATATTGCAAAATCATGTGATGTCATGTATAATAATACCGTTATCCGATAAAGAACAGTTCAGGAGCGTAATGGTATATGCAGTACTCTGACATCAAATTACAGCGTGATTCATCAATGCCTCTGTTTTTGCAATTGGCAGATGCATTGAAAATTTTGATCGCGCAAACTGAACCGGGACATCAGGAGAAATTGCTTTCCGAGCGGAAACTTGCCGGATTGCTGCAAATAAACCGCATGACCGTCCGCAGAGCATACGATGAATTAACCCGCGAGGGCATTATCGAATACCATTCTGCCCGGATACGGCAGGTATCTTCTGTCGGGCGCCGCAAATATATCAATCCTCTGCCCTGTATCGGAATACTTCTCGTATATGAATTTTCAAGGGTCGTGGAATATGACCATCAGAGACCTCTGCAGTACTTCAAAGGTATTTTCGATCGGGCAGCGGAAAAGAATATCGCTGTCGCACTGCTTCAATTGCCGGATGCCAATTCTCCTGCCAGCGTGATCTCCTCTTTTATAAAAAACACCGTCAATCGGGTATCCGGACTTATCCATATCGGCGACCGGCGGTTGTATCCGGATTCATCGCTGCAAAAAATGATGCGCTGCAAGGATATTCCGCAGGTGATAATTTCAGCGGACACTGCCAGTCCGCATATCACACAGATCCTGCCGGACATCAGTACCGGAGCCGAAGAAACCGCCCGGGCATTGGTTTCTCTGAATATCAAACGGGCCGGGATCGTATCATTTTACGAGAAATGGTATCCGCAGGTTACCAAACCGTATTTTGTTGACAAATGCATTTTCCGGGCAAGAATTTTCCGGGATACTTTTGAAAAATACGGAATCACCTGCGATGAAAAATTCTGTTTTTTCAACTGCCGTTCCTATCCGGATGTGTTGAAAAATCTGCTTCACGGCAGGGAACAGGGTAAATTGCCGGAACTTTTCTGGTGTCAGAATGACCAGATCGCCATGTGGTTCATCCGGGCATGCGGAGAGATCGGTCTGTCGGTGCCGGAAGATGTTTCGGTGATCGGCTTTGACGGTATCGAATCTCCGGAGTTTTCCGGATTGGCGACCGTAAAAATGCCTTTTTATGAAATCGGTGCCAAAGCTGTGGAGGTGCTGCAAAATGCGATCACCAGCGGAGATTTTTCACCTCAACAGGTTTCAGTGGATACCAGATTTGTTCCAGGTACGACTTTGCGGGCAAAAAACAATCAGCAGCAACAAAAATAGGCGGGAACCAGTCAATATTTGCAAAATTTCACACAATCACAAGGAGTTATGAAATGAAAAAGTCAGTCGGATCAGCGGTCTTGTCTCGGCATGTATTCACACCTCAAAGTGCAGCTGCAAACCAACAAAGTATCCCGCTTTTCTTGAAAAGGGAAGTGGGGTTTGGGGAGAGTGGAAAAACCTCTTTTCCCGCCCGCGCGGCGGGTTGCGGAAAAACTCGCCCTTCCGTCTTCGTTTCACTACGCCGTGACGAGTCGCTTCGCTGGGGCTCGGACAATGATATATCCCAAAGAGTACCGC
>SUWL01000120.1 GCA_015061495.1 Lentisphaerota bacterium | reverse complement strand
GGGGAAAGGGAAAACTTTTTTTCCCGTGAAAAAAAGTTTTCCTTGTCCCCCGCACACTCCCATTTCACTTTAATAGAATTGCTGGTAGTCATTGCGATCATAGCGATATTGGCGGCAATTCTGCTGCCGGCGTTGAATTCCGCCCGTGAGCGCGGCGTAAGTGCCAGTTGTGTCAACAATATGAAGCAGACATTGCTGGGAACTTTAAACTATGCCACTGACAACGATGACAGTGTTATGCTGAAAAGTAAGGATGCCTTTAATTCATTCCTCTGGAATGTGCCGTTCAACCGCAAGCCGACACTGCAAGTTTATAAAAACAGCTATTTCGCAGTTGATTCTATCCGCTGCCCCAAAGCTAAAAAGCCCATCCCGCCGGTCGGTGCCAATGGTGAAGGCGGTGCTGATTATGATAACAACAAAACATATTATGCTATCACCTATATGATCGCAAAGCATAAACTGCCTTCCCGGGATCAGCATGGTTATACCGCCAGTGGATGCGATTCCACCAGCGGCGTGGCTCTGCATATCAAAAAAGTAAAATCGGCATCCCAGGCATTTATTTATGGTGAAGCTTACCATATGACCAACAAGGATTTTCATTACTGGGGCGGTTTTGACGGTACCAACAACTTATGGTATCTGCCGCACAGTGATCAAATGACCAATGGCTATGTTGACGGTCATGTTTCTCTGGAAAGCCTCGGTCACTACAGTCAGCTCAAAGCGGACGGCATTCTGGACAGCAATGCCAAAAGCATGTTCAATTCCCGTTTGGCGATTGTAAATCTGTAAAACCCGGATGTATCACCCCTGCTGTCCGGAAATTTTTGCCTGACAGCAGGGTAAATATTATGATGGATAAGATAAGCCAGTATATATACGGTCACTGGGATGATACGGTCAGATACAATCCGGCGGATAACGGCACTCTGCTGGGGCTGCCGGAAAAGTATATCGTCCCATCGGTCAGAAATGCTTTTCAGGAGTTGTATTACTGGGATACGTACTTCGCCTGCCGTGGACTTGCCCTGCAGGGGCGTAAAGAACTTGTCCGCAGCAATGCGGAAAACTTTTTTTATGAAGTGAAAAAATTCGGTTTCATCCCCAACGGCAGCCGGACTTTTTATCTGAATCGTTCCCAACCGCCGTTTCTTGGCGCACTGATCGGTCTGGTTCTTGATTTGTATCCGGACGACCGGATTTTCAGAAAACATGCCGGTGAAGCTCTGCAGCTGGAAATATCATTCTGGGACACTCACCGCCGCGATCCGGAAACCGGATTGTACCATTACGGCAGTGATCCGTCGGAGAGCGATATTGCCGACTTTTATCAAGTTGCCGTTGTCCGGCGCGGTGCCGACCCGCAGGAAAAAGACCCGCAGATCCGCCGCAAAATTGCATTGGCAACCCTTGCTGAAGCTGAATCAGGATGGGATTTTACTGCCCGTTTCGGGGGGAAGTGCGATGAATGTGCGGCAATCGATCTTAATTGTCTTCTGCTTCTTTCTTTCAGGCTGTCAGCAAAACTTTCCGTTCCTGACAGCCGGATGGTGAATCACTGGCAGTCGCGCGCCGATGAATTGAGCCGGAATATTCACCGGTACTGCCGCCGGCAGGATGGGGTGTTTTTTGATTACAATTTGCGCGAACACCGGTTGTGCAGTGTTTTCAGTGCCGCATCCATGTTTCCGCTGTGGAGCGGTATGGCAAATGCCGCAGATGCCGCCGCCGCACGCAAGGCGTGTCTGGAAAAACTGGAATACCCCTTTGGCATATCTGCTGTTTGTGCAACCTCTGCGGACGGTAATTGGCAATGGGGGCATCCCAACGGCTGGCCGTGTCTGCAGCTGATCTGCTTTGAAGCATTGGCAAAATACGGTTATCAGGCTGATGCCGCAAGGATCGCCCGGAAATATATAAATACCGTAAAGGAAAATTTTGAAAAAAGCGGTTCGCTGTGGGAAAAATACAATGTCACCGATGGTTCAACCAGAGTTGCCGCCGAATATGAGATGCCGGAAATGATGGGTTGGACCGCCGGAGTTTATCTGGCAGCAAAAGATTTTCTTGAAAACGATCAACAACAAAAAGGAGAATGATCATGAATAAATTTATCGCGTGCGTTTCAGCACTGACTGTTTTGACACTCCACGCCGAAAGTGTCCATTTTTTCGGCGGCGGAGATTTCACCGAAAAAGGCATCTACGGTTATGGTGCCGCCACCTTTTCCCCCAGTATGAAAACCATTGTCAAATGGCATGAAGCCGATGGCTTCATGCATGTCGAACTGCACAAAGGTGCTGATTTCGGTCGGGCAGGTATAAAATTTTACAATTCGGTAAAAGTTCCTGCCGGATTGATGTTCAACATCCGCTTCCGCGCCAGAGGAAACGGCAAGATCTGGTTTGAAAGGGGAAACAGTTCGATCAAAACCAGGCAGACAGCGTTGACCGGGGAGTGGAAACTTTACAATCTCACTTTGGATTGTTCAAAAAACAATGATGGATTATTCAACACCGTGTTTCTCTATTTGCATGGCAAAAATGCCTCCGTTGACCTGGATGACCTCACGATCACTGCTTCCGCATTTGACACCCTGATCGTGCCGCCGACCGGTGCAATGGTCGTGAAAACCGGTACACAGGTCCCCGGACAGGTGTTCAATGTCTATCCGCGTGATGTCAGGGGCAATTTCCTCTTTTCAGCGCCGGGAGAGTTGAAAAAACCAACGATCACCCCGGCAGAATCTTCCCTCGGCAAAGTTACGTTCCCGGGATTCACCGCCGAAAAAGAGGGGTTCTACCGTATCACCTTTACCACCGGCGGAGTAAGTGCTTTGCGGGATGTCGTCGTCGCTCCGGAAGCCGAAGTAAAGGCTCTGGACGATGCCGCCGGCAAAGTCGATTTGCAGGGCAAACCGCTGCGGATCTTGTATCTGGCAGATTCGCTGTCCGACTTTGAACGCGACCATAATCACGCTGCCATCACCGCCGGAATGCTTGAAAAATACAATCCGGGGATGGTGACTTTTCGCAATGCCGGTATCGGCGGTGATCTGGCCCGTTACATCAGCTGGCGGTTGAATAAGACTCCGGAAAAACAGCCCGTGATGAGAAGATATATGTACGATGAAATATGGGCAGGCAAATACGATATAATTTTTATATCGGTCGGTCAGAATGACACTCTGGCATTTGCCAAACACAACTTCAAAGAACCCCAGTTACCTCTGCGGTGGACTGAAAGTTATCTGCGCGATATCGTGACTGCTCTCAAAAAGAAAACC
>SUWL01000040.1 GCA_015061495.1 Lentisphaerota bacterium | reverse complement strand
CTTCCCAGTTTTCAATAAATTCCCGCTGGGCATCGGTCAGGTAATGCACACCACCAAATGCGTTGCTCAATTTTTCGATCAATGCACCATTGAGAGCAAGTGCTTGAACCGTTGCCGCTCCGGCACGATTTTTTCCGGCACAAAATACCGCCTTGCCGGGGATCTCTACCATTCTCGGCACATAAGAGTGTTTTTCGGCGAAAGCATCAACTTCTGCCAAGCCGGGATTTTCAGAAACCAATCCGAAAGCTTTAGCATACACCAAATGGTCAGGGGTCAACGGACCGCGGGGGATGGTAAACGCACCGCATGAAGTTACCGTGACCGGCTTGCCGCTGCGGTCGGCACGCAAATACCCGCGAAGCTGTGGAGCAAACTGCATGACGGTTTCGATATCAGCTTCACCGGGAACAATATCATCCGTTTCGACCCCCTGTTCCCGGCAATATCCGGCAAGTGTTGACATCATTTGTGCATACAGAGCATCGATCTCATCGGCACTGTCGGCGCCGACAAAAACACCGTGATTCTGCAAAAAAATCACTTGCGGTGCTTTACCGGATTTTTTCTGGTAATCACAGCACTGATCGAATACGACTTTGGCAAGAATGAAACCGGGGTCGCAATAATCCACCCAGAGCGCATCCGGGAAAAGTTCTGCACAAATCTCTTTGCCTTTATTTCCGCAAGTCATAGCGTTGACCAGAGCGGGGTGGGTATGAACAACGTAAGTAAACGGCAGGATCTCGTGCATCGGAGCTTCCACCGACGGACGGCGTCCCTCACCGACTATGGCGAATGCCATCAGGCTTTTGACTTTTGCTTCGCGTTCGGCACTGTCGGCAAACTCCGGCAAAGTGAAACAACTGCGGACGATTTCCCGATCCATTTTTACGAAATCACTCTCTTTAATCGCCGCCAACGAAACACCGCTGGGTTTGACATAAAGAAATTTATCATCCTTGAAAGAGGTGTTTCCACCTCCGGCAAGCACATACGCAGGATCTGCACCATAACGGTTGGACAAAACGGTAATCGTTTCCAATGACATAACAAAACTCCTTATTCTTCTGCTGTCACACAGCACCATGCTGCAATTATATGACACAGCAGAAATATTTACCTTTACACATGACACCCATTATAAAATACTATAAGATTGATCATTTTTCAACCTTTTCCACCGCATCTTTTTTAGCTTCCAGTGAAAATTGCAGTATACTGACTATCACCAGAAGCAAAAATGCCTGCAACAGCAATATCGCTGCGGTTTTGAAATCCCCCCAGTAAACCGGGAGAGAGCACAAAGCTATATCCAGTGCAGTAAAATGTACCAGCATCACTGCGGTTTTCCGATTCAGTCCCATACGGACAAAACGGTGGGAAATATGATTGTGATCTCCGATCCAGAATGGTTTTTTATTGATGGTTCTGATAATCACCACCATTGCCGTGTCGAATAACGGCAGGGCCAGAATCAACAGAGGGATCAATACCGGAAATCGGGTCAACGAAAAGCTCTGATCAAAGTAACTGACTCCGCCGGCAGTGACCGCTGCAAGATAACCGAGGAAATGACTTCCTGAATCTCCCATAAAAATGGATGCCGGATTGGCGTTGTAAATCCAAAATCCGCAACAAATCCCGAAATTCAGCGCGCAGAAAACAGCGTAAAAATACTCATTATTCAAAGCAGCAATGACAGTAAAAAATCCCATGGCAATCGCAATCGTACCGACAGCAAGTCCATCCATATTGTCAAAAAAGTTAATGGAATTCATCAACAGCATGATCCAGAAAACAGATATCCCGATGGAAAAAATTTGGCTGTGAATAAAAAAATTAATCTTCACGCCTCCCCAAACCACCGCAATCACGGCAATAATAAACTGTCCCAAAAATTTCCAATGAGCTTTCAACGCCCATTTGTCATCGATCAATCCTAAAACCACTGCCAGCACTGCCCCGGTGACCACGATGGAAAGACGGGATACCGCCACAGAATGAAATCCGTCAAGATGCGCCGAAAAAGTTCCGGCCAGCAAATCCGGCAGAATGCCGCAGGTAACTGCGGCAACACCGATGGCGATACACAGCATCCATGCAGAAAACATCGCCGCGCCCCCCAGCAGAGCTGTTGCTTTGGCATGCCCTTTATGGTTATTTGACGGGCAATCCAGAAAGCCGGTTTTATGTGCCAATTTGCGGAATACCGGCGTCAACAGAGCCGAAGCCAGCAATGCTCCGGCAAATACCACCCCATAAACTATCAACCACTTATCACAAAACCTGTCCATCACATAACCTTTCTGCGTACCGATTCAAAAATAAGCACGGTAGCTGCCTGGGCGGCATTAATCGATTCATAGTTGCCAGGCATGGGAATAATCACCCTCCTTGCTTCCGGATAAGAACCTCTTACACCGTTTGGTTCTCCGCCGATAACGATCATGGCACGGTCAAAAAGAGAATCGCAGGTAAAACAATTCTCTCCCTGATGCGGGTCTGCGATAAAGACATTTTTGATACCGTGTTTTTTACCGAATTCTGCCATATCTGCGAGCGAATCAAAACGGCGCAGATTCATACTGAACTGCACCCCCATTCCGGAACGGATCGCTTTATCCCCCCAGGGATCAACCGATCCTTTGGTATACCACAACTCTTTTTGACCGGCTGCCCGCAAACTTCTGGCGATCGTCCCGAAATTCCCTGGATCGCCCAACTGATCGACCGCCAGAACGAACTCCCCGGCGATCTCTCCGGCTGGCGCATCAGGAATACCTGCAACTGCAATTATTCCCTGGGAATTGACTGTGCCGGAAAACTCCTCAAACAACTTTTCCGGCACTATCCGCAAAAGTTCTTCAGGAAAATCAACCGCAGACTGCATTTCCGGAGTCACAACGGCAAACTGGATTTTTTCCGGATGATTTGCAAACAACTCCCGAACCGCACGCAGACCTTCACAACGGCAGCAGCCGGACTTTTTACGTCCGGCTCTGGTTGCCAATGCCCGAAGCAGAGAAGTTTCTTTGCGGGTCAACTCCATGATTTCAAATCCGTTTAAGCAGTACAGCCGCCTGATTCTGCCATTCGTCTGCAGCCGGAACTTTATCTTTTCCGGCAGCCGGAGTTTCTGCGACCTTTTTCAACAATTTTACAGCATCAGCCTTTTTGCCAAGAGCGATCAACAGTCTGCCGGCATTAAATCCGGCTTCATTGCGAACGGACTGTCCGACACTCATATCATTGTAAATAAGTTGATAAGCATCTGCCGCCTCTTTGCTTTTTCCGCTGTTCTCCAAACAGGCGGCGATTGACAGACGGGCACGGATGCGCAATTCAGCAGGGGCGCTTTTGGAAGATGCCACGGCTTTGAATTGTTCAGCAGCCTTATCAAAACTTTTTTTCTCCACAAATTCGCTGGCGAGGCGGATGCGGGCAAAATCAGCTCCGGCGGCATCCGGAGTTTTTTTCAGCATCGCTTCCAGCTTTTCTCCTTTGGCGGCTGCCAATGCCTCACTGTTTTTGCGAATGCTTTCCTGACGGTAATAAAACACGATAAAAATCGCGACTGCAGCGACAATAACTGCCACAGCAAAAATCAAACATTTTTTCCAATTTTTGCTCAACCACAATTCGATGCGTTCATTATCCTCAAGCGCCTTGGTGATATCAACTTTTTCTTTTTTACTCATTTTTATAACTCCTAAAATCAAATATGCTACTGCTTATTTTATCAATGATGTGAAAAAATCCGTTCCGGAGCATGGAACAGCGCCACGCCAAGCTCGTTGGCGCGTTTGATCACGTCGGCATCACGCAAACTGCCTGCCGGAGCGATTATCGCTTTGATCCCGGCTTTTGCGGCAGTTTCCACCCCGTCCTCAAACGGGAAAAATCCATCACTGGACATTACGGAATTCTCCAGTTTCCCTTCGCCGGTGTATTTCTGTTCAAATTTGGCGATCGCCTGTTCAATAGCACCGACACGATCCTGTTCACCGGTTCCGACACTGAGGGTCTGACCGTTGGAACAAATGACCACTCCGTTTGAACGGACACTCAAATTCACATACCACGAAAAGAGCAGATCCCGTTTCATCTCATCACTGCAATAAACATTGGAAACCTGTTCGCCGCAACGGGTATTTTCTCCACGGGCAGGTTTCAAATCGTCAATTGATTTAAGAGAGGTCAACAGCGGAGCTGCAACGATCAGAGAACCGTCGGTCAAAACTTTGACGGTATCAACCGCAGCTGCGGCATCGGAACAATACTTGGGAAGCAGATCCGGATTGCCGCAACGGATGATACGGACATGTTTATTCAATTTGAATTTCTCGGAATCGTGAAAAATCGCCAATGCTTCATCGGTAAATGCCGGAGCGACCACACATTCGACAAAGGTACTCATAATGGCACTGGCAGTATCGGCATCGACTTCCACGTTAAATGCGATCACACTGCCAAATGCGGCACGGGCATCGGCATCACGGGCTTTGAGATAGACGTCGCAAAGGGACTCTCCCGGACAGGCGACAGCGGCACCGGAAGGATTAACATGCTTCATAACCGCACAGGCAGGAGTTCCGGAAAAGAATTTAACGATATTGAGCGCACCGGAGATATCCTCCAGGTTGGTCTGGGACAAACCGTTCTTGCCGTTTTTAAGGATCTCCATACCGCCGATGACACCCTTTTCATCGACCGGACGATAATAAGCGGCGGGCTGATGAGGGTTGGTTCCATAACGAAGGTCATCGACCTTTTCATAACGTTTTCCGGCGACCTCGATGATTTCGGGAAAACTACCGACATTTTTCTCCAGATAACTGGAACGGGACAATTCTGCAGCCATAATTTTTTCCTTTTTTTAGTTTTTGCTGTTGTTTTTGAAAAAAATTCATTTTATACAATATAACACCATTTGAACTTCCGGGCAAATGGAACTATCTTATAAAAGGCGGATTTCCCGATTAATTTTTCAAAAATCCGTCAAAAATGGAGTTATTATGTCGAAAAGCAGTGGATTTTTTATTACTTTCGAAGGACCGGAAGGGGCCGGCAAGAGCTCCCAGGTCGCAATTTTGGCAAAATATCTTGCCGATCGAGGCAAAGAGTGTGTCCTGACCAGGGAACCGGGTGGGACGGTTTTGGCAGAAGAGATCCGGCAGGTCGTAAAGTCTCACAATTCCGGTGAGAAAGTTCATGATGCGACCGAATTGCTGTTGATGGAAGCCGCCCGTGCCCAGCATGTCCGGGAAAAGATACTGCCGGCTCTGGAAGCCGGAAAAGTAGTGATCTGTGACCGCTTCTGCGATTCTACCAGCGCTTACCAGGGCGGAGCAAGAAATCTGTCCAGACAGGTGATCGACTATTTGAATGATTTTGCCTCCGCCGGGCGCAAACCGGATGTAACCGTGCTTCTGGATCTTGCTCCGGAAGTTGGTTTTAAGAGGATCGCTGCCAGAGAAAGCGAAGGTTTTGACCGTTTTGAAAATGAAAAAATCGACTTTCACCGCCGGGTGCGGGAAGCATTTTTGCAGATCGCCCAAGCTGAACCGGAAAGATTTTGTGTTGTGGATGCCACATTAAGCAAAGAAACCATCGCCGAGAAAATCAGGAAGGTGATCGATGACGCTTTATTCTGATTATCTCAAACGTTGTGGAGATTTGATCAGCTGTCTGGAAAATGCCCGCAATTCCGGCAGGCTCTCCCACGCTTTTCTTATCCACTCCCCGGATCCGGTCGTCAGACGTGAATTTGCCATGGTTTTGATGCAAATCGCCGGATGCAAAAATGGAAAAAACGGCAAGCCGGACACAACTTGTCCGTTTTGCATGCAGATAGCCAACGGCTCTTATGCGGATTGCCACACGGTTTCCCCGATCGGCAAAATGTATCAGATCAAAGTCGGCGACCGGATCAATCCCGAACCGAACACCTTGCGTTATTTGCTGGATCACATCGGCTATACTTCCGGAGGGCACCGCAAATTCGGTTTGATAAATGATGCAGACCGGATGAATCAGGAGGCGCAAAATGCGCTGCTGAAAACTTTGGAAGAGCCGCCGCCTGACACAACCATGATCCTGACCACCGCCAATCCCTCTGCACTGCTGCCGACGACCCGTTCACGCTGCCAACTGCTGCCTCTGCCGTCAAGCAGGATCAGGTTCGATTTCCCGGGTACAGATGAAACCCGCAAGGCATTGTTTGATCTGTGTTTTAATTGCGGTTGCGATCTGATCAAAGTGGAACAGACGGCACAACGTCTGATCGCGGTCCAATCATCTCTTGCAGAAGAAGCTTCAAATCAGGCTGAAGCGGAGTTCGCATCAATTATGGATGCCGCCAAACGCAGTGAAGATCCGGCCTTTATCAAACGAGCAGAAATCCGCCGCAACGATGCTGCCAGCGGAGCCTATATCCGAGACCGCCGGAACTTCGTTGCCCTGATAACCACTTTTTGTTCGCAACTTTATCTGTTGGCAAATGGAGCGGATTTTTCGGCATTGCCGAATCCGGAGATCTTCGAACATTTACCGTTGCCGGTAAATATCGATATCAAACGGGCATCGGCACTCCTTAAGCATGCGGAAGATTTGGAATATACGTTGCTTTTCAATGTAAATGATGAACTTGCATTGCGAACATTTGCCATCAACATTGCGATGAATATACAATAAAAACGGCGGAGTGTCAAAACTCCGCCGCCTCCGGTTGTTCCATCAGATAAAACGCATCCCGACAAGTTTCAGCTGGTTATTATCTTTGGCAAAAATAATTTGAAACAACTGCTCATTTGCCACTTTTCCCCCATCATTTCCCCGGCGGATAAAACGAACTGCATAAAGTTGATTGTGCAGCAGGGGAGTTTCCAACTCGCCAAGATAGCGGAATGATTCCGGAATGCCGAACTTTTCCTGCAAACGCTTGCAGGATTCCTGAAATTCACCTCGCTCCCGTTCCGGGAACTCCGGCAAATCCTGTGCCGCCCTGGAGAACTTTTGAAAATCAGTATCAACAACCGCCTGCACGATTTCTTCACCGCGGCTGATGTTTTCTGATTGAATTGCCTTGCTGTCGGCATCAGGACATTTCACCGATGAACACCCGACAGTCAAAAACAGAACTGCCGCAACTGATAAAAATACTTTCATAGCCGCCTCACGGTTTGGGATAACGTTTGGTAGAGGAGTTATGCCGTACCTCATCCGGAGCCGCCCAATGACATTCCCCGACGACGATCAATTCCGAGTTTTTGACCGACTTGCTTTTACTGGAAAAAAGATATCCCAAATAAGGGATCTCTGAAAGCCAGGGGATTCCGGTCGATGATTCAACGACCTCTTTTTTATTCAATCCGCCGATGATAAAAACGCCATCGGCAAAAGGCAGAGAAACGGATTGTTTGACCACATTCCCCTGGGAAATACGTGGTGCGCCATTGGATTGGAAGCCGATCAAACTGGTATTTTGCAGTGTCACATCAAACCGGCACTCTTTCAATCCCACCACGGCATTGGATACTTCCATAGAGAAACCATACCCGGTGGATGCCGCCACGACTTGACTGCTCCCCTTGCCTACCGGAATATCTGCAGTGTCAGCCTCCGCATTTTTTCCACGGACGGCTTCTCCTATGAGTGATGAAAGCAATTCGTATGGTCCTACGCCCATTTCCGGAGTTTCCACGCTCCCATTTGCCGGCAGAGATGAATCGGAGAAAAATATCTGGGTCGTCCGGCTGAATTTGCCGCCGGTATTGTTGCGAACCACCAGCGTTCCGGTATGCACGATATCCGCCTTGCCTTTTGCTGCAAGAAAATCCAGATAGCGGGTGTTCCAGCGGGGGTTGAAGTTATAAAAACTGCTGCGCTCTGAACCATAGACACGATTAAGGTTTCCGGCGCCGCCGTAAATCGCCGCCCAGTTGTTGCGGTAACGGCCGCCGACAGAAAAAAAGTCGGTCCCTTCATTATTTTTCCAACTCTGGAAATCCACGCCGATCTTATCGTCATTTTCAGAATACACCTCATATACCCGCAAAGTTATTTCCACTTGAGGGATAGGGACATCATATTCAGACAGCAATTTGGCAATATTGTCGCACGAGTAATTGGAAACATCGAAAATCAACCAATTCAAAGTGTTGTCGGCGGTAACCAGATCCTGTCCCTGCCATAATTCGGTGACATCACTGACGTTCATTCCAACATTCTGGATCAAATTCTGCAAATTGCGTGCCGGAACGAATTTCGGCATATAAATGAACATTTGCGAACCGGTACCAAGCGAATTGAGTTGCGGATCATCCAGCATCGCGACGATCGAATCAAACCCCATTCCGTAAGCATTATCCTTGAAACGATACTCTTCTGCACTGATGATCAGTAACCCGCTGCCGTCAACATACTTCAGACACTCCACTGCGGTATTGCTCCCCAATTGAGCGGCAGGATCAAATCCCGGTTGAGCGGATGGGGGATTCAATTCCGGAGTTGACGTTGTCGCCGTTACCGGCACACTGCCGGTATTGCCAGGATAACTCTGAACCATAGAGGTATTGCCGACTCTTTTGGCTTGAACCATTTGGCGCAAATAGTCCCGCAATTCGTAGGCATCCACATGTTTGAGCAGATAAGTCTTGGTCACCACCCGGGGATCGTTGTTATCCCGGACAAAGTGTACGACATCTGTATCTGATGCTACTTGCACCAGCAATTGAGCTTCCACCCTGGTACCGTCATAGCCGCCGGTATTACCGGTATTGGAATCCCGCGGCACGCCTGGAACAACTGCTGCATCAAGAAACAGTATTGCGCTGAATAAGATCAAAACAAACGTTTTTTTCATAATAAAAATCCTCCTGATCACTTAAGCTGCATCAATTTGCCATTTTCAAGTTTTCCAGGTTTTGCCGCATTGAATAACCTGGCATTGACAGCTACGTAAACCCGGGTCTTCTCTTTCACAGAAGTAACCGTACTGAAAAAATAGCGCAGCACCGGGATATCCGACAGCCATGGCACACCGATAACCTGTTCAACTTCAGAAACTTTTTCCCAGCGCCCGAGAATAACCTCCTTATTCAATGGGATAAGGATATTTCCGTTTATATTGGTAACTTCCGCCAGCTCTGCTCCGACATTATTGCGTTCCACAACAGCGGCACTCTGCAAATCGTATGCGAAAAAGAGAGTTCCCGGATAGCCGCTGACACTTCCGGGAGTATAAGGTGCCACTTCAAATGCTTCTGATGACGGATAGGGAGATTGCGGGATCCCGTAATGGATGTTGACGATCGGACCGGTTATTTTGGCATAATTATGATACACTCCCTCTTCGCCGGTCAAAATGCTTTCCGAAACCTTGGTTTGATCATTATTCTGTTTGACGATATTTTGCTGTGCCGGGTTGAAAAACACCGAATATTCTGCAGTATTGCTGTTAGCGACAGTCAAAGTTGCCGTTGCAGTGATTTCGGCTTTGCCATCCTGTTGAAGCATGCGGATAAAACTGGCGTCAAACTGCGGCGCGCAAAAAAATCCGCCTACCGGTCCAGTAGCCGCCTGCAACGCAGCACTGCCCGCTGAAGAAAGTCCGAATGCACTGAATCCGGTTTGAAAAATATTCAGTCCCGGCCCGTTTTTCCACGCCAGATATTCAATTCCCAGGTCACGCAAGGTACTTTCACGGACTTCGAAGATGGTAAATTCGATGGTCACTTGTGGTGCAGGACGATCCAGAAAACCGAGAAATTGATAGATATATGATGTATTGGATGCGTTATCTTTCCAGTAAATCTGGTTGCTGTTGGCATCATATGCATAAACCGCACCAGCCGGACCTTCCCCGATCACCGACTGAATCATGACATTTACAATATCTTCTCCGGAGCGGTACAAAGGACGGTAAACCGCCCTGGTTATACCCGTTCCCTGAATAATTTCACCCAGGACTTTGCCGTGGATTTTCACCTCCCGGTCGGCTTTGGCGACAAAATCATCTACATACGGGATCAGTTTTTCCGGACAGGTAACAGTTAATAACTGCTGATTGTTGCCATATTCGATGCTGTTTACCACGCTGTTGATGTTATACCGCATAACAATGCCGGAAACAAAGGGTATCAGGTCATTGGCTTGTGCGTACTTCAGGGAATAGATCTTTGAAACCATATAGTCCTGGGCATCGTCTTGCACAAAATGCAATTTCCGGACATTTCCGCCATTTACGGCAGCCCCTGCGCTGAACAGAATGCCGCATGCTGCTCCGCAGGATAAAATAAGGATTTTCCACATAAATTTGACTCCTCTGCATGTGTTTCCCCGGTATTACTCCTCTTTCCGGGCTATAAGGAATCAATTTAATCGGAAATCAAGAAAAATCAACCTGTCAACGCGGCACAACCGCTCGAATCACCCATTCTCCATTAAGCATTTCGCCATTAAATGCACTGCGACCGTAATCACGCTGAATATCATAGATCGCCCATATTTCGCCGCCGCGCACCGAAATGACTTCGATTTCCAGTTGACCATTGTAAAGCGGCACTTGCATCGGCACCATCCGGCGGTCATTTTTATCCGGGGGGATAGCCGGAAACTCAAAGCGATAAGGAATTCCATTAGCGGACAATATGATTTCAACCGGTTCACTTGAACGCAGCATCAGACCGATATTGCAATATGCGGCATTTCTCAAAGCAGCAAAACGTTTCACGATCCGGCTGCCGCTTTTCAATTCCGCACAAAACCAGCCGCCGAAAGGAAACGGTCCATAGTCAAAGTGTTGAATATTGTTTCCATGCATATCCAATATGATGCCGTCGGGGTAAATGCAACGGTTCACCGCCGGCTCACAATAACGGTAGATATCGTATGCCGAACAGGAAAACCAGAAGCCGGAAAAGATCACAAGCAAAATTTTCAACACATTGCGCTTGCGTTCTTCTCCAAACGAATTTTTTACCATTCCGATCCACCGCCAGATCGCCCCTCCCGCAAAAATTGCCAGCAATGGGATCACCGGTGCTTTGAATCGGGAAAGAATATAAAAGACAACCACTGCGACGTAAAACATAAGTGTAAATCCGTAAAGCATCACCAAACCGGCTTCACGTTTGCGGAAAACTTCTGCCAAAAAGAAAATCAGTCCGGCGACTCCCAAACCGAAAATCACACGGTTTCTGCCGATCACCAATAAACGCAGAACCATTGAACAACTGATCCCGTCAAACACTAAAGATACATTATTCGGTATTTCTCTGCCATCCCAAAACAACAGTGCTTTGCGAAACTGTAATTCGCAGAATGCCAACGGATCATCACAGAACCAATTCCACATCTGCTGCGGCACTGATTTGGCAAAGTTTCCGGTGGTGTTCTGCATCATCCGGTGGTAGGCTTCCGGATAAGCCATCGCCCCGGCGGTTCCATCCGGTTCCCGACCTCCAGCCGGAGCCTCCGGAGTATTTCCTAAAGCGAGAACTGCATTGGCTGCCGTTGATGCACCGGTCAAACGCCCGTTTTGCCGGGTATTGTGGATGATAAAAGGCAGCTGAACAAGCAGCATCAAAGCAATAAAAATCCCACCGGAAAGCGAAATTTTGTGCCATGAAATTTGATTTTTTCTGCCGTAACAAATCATTCCGCCCAAAATGACCGGCACCATCAGCCAGATATTTCCCCGGGTCAAAATAGCGATTCCTGCAGTAATTCCGGTAACCGCCCATAGCCGGAACTGTTTCTTTTCCAATGCACACAATGTCAAATAAAGCAGCAGTATCAAATGAAATGTCTGCAAGGTCTCATTCTGGTGAAAAGGTACATACAAAATCAGCGAGGATGATACCGCACACAAAGATGCTGCGATCAAACCGCCCTGTTCTGAAAAAATTTTTCTACCGCAAAGCCCCGTCAGAAAAACCGTTGCTGCACTCAACAATGTCTGAACGATGATAACAAAACATATCGAACCGCCGCTGATCAAATTGCATAATGCCAGAAATACCGCATAATAGTACGGCTGATAGTAAAAGGTTTCAGGGAAATTCCCGGAAGCACACTCTCTGCCAAGCCTGATGTACGTTGCCAGATCGCTGGTAACAAGCGGTGTCAGAGCATTGTTGATCCCGCCACCGGAACGGGTAATTTCCCAGTCAACGATAAGGCGTAAAATCAATGCGACAACAGTTATCACCGTCAGATATTTGACAAAAAAACCGCCGGATATGGTTGTTTTACCGGCGGTTGACAATGCTTCCTGCTCTGCCATCAGACAGTCATCAATTCTTTATCTTTAGCAGCGAACAAAGCATCTACTTTGGCGATATAACTGTCGGTGATTTTCTGGACATCGTCAAGCATTTTCTTGCGCTCGTCTTCAGTGAGTTCTCCATCTTTTTCAAACTTTTTGACGGCATCATTGGCATCGCGCCGGATATTGCGCAGAGCGACTTTTGCCTCTTCGGCACTGGCTTTTGCCTGTTTGCTCAAAGCAGTACGGCGATCCTGACTCAATTCGGGGATCGGCAATTTAAGCGAACGGCCGTCACTCATGGGGGTAATACCGATATTGCTTGCCAATAAGGCCTTTTCAATCGCTTTAACGGCACTTGCATCCCACGGCTGAATGACCAGCAAACGGGGTTCCGGAGCGGTGATCCCGGCTGCATCACGGATACGGGTCTGGGTACCATAATACTCAAAGGTGATATTTTCCACCAAAGCAGGCGAAGCCTTGCCGGTGCGGATGCCGCTGAATGTATTGACCAGGGCATCTTCAGTTTTCATCATATTTTCTTCCAACGCCTCAAGCAAAGTATCAACAGTATAAGCCATAATTAAATTTCCTTTCTCAAAGTTTTGATTTCATTGATTTTCCGATTTTGAATCCAACGCAGCGAGCCGTTGTTTAAACTCCTTTTTTCCGATGGTACGCAATGCACAAATTGCAGATTTGACATTGGCACGGGGAGAAACTTTACCGACTTCCCACAAACTTACAGTATGTCCGGATACTCCGAGAAGATCAGCAAATTTTCCTTGAGTAAGTCCGAGTTTTTTGCGGATTTTTACGATTCCGGAAGCGGAGAGACGCAGTTTACCGATATTCTCGTCAGTACCGTTATCGACCGTATCACCTGCAGTTATTTCCTCTTTCGGCAAAGCCTTTTTCAACTGCGCGATTTCTTTTTTCAACTCTGCCACAAGACGCTTCTGGTCGTTGAGCTGATTAACCAGCGGCGCCAAAGAATTTTTCAACTCCTTGCGGGCAAGACGACGAATTTCTTCATTCAAAACCTGCTTGATGTCCGGCATAAAACTCTCCTTTCCTAATAGTACAAAAATGCTGAAATAATATATTCGCTATATTAATGTAACTTTTAGTGTCTTTTTTTTCAAGTATTCGATATACTTTTTTTTGGCAAATCGCCAACATTTTTCACAGTTTGACGCTTTTACAGACTTGATAAAGATTAAAAACAGGTGTATATTCACTCTGACACATGGATATTATTAAAAATT
The DNA here is from genome assembly GCA_015061495.1 of Lentisphaerota bacterium. GTDB lineage: Bacteria > Verrucomicrobiota > Lentisphaeria > Victivallales > Victivallaceae > UBA1784. The sequence goes on along the minus strand of SUWL01000040.1, from coordinate 13,149 downwards.
ACTGAAGGTATCGACCATGAAAATCACAGTTATCGGCGATGGTGCATGGGGAACCGCATTAGCATTGAACATGCTGAAAAACGGTCACGACGTCACCTTATGGGGCGCATTCCCCGACTATCTTGATTCCGTAAAGCAGCGTAAAGAAAATTACAAATTTCTTCCTGGCGTAACCCTGCCGGAAACTTTGCAGTTATCCGCAGATTTGGCTTCGGCAATTGATAAAAGAGATATGCTGCTTCTCGCAACTCCTACCCAGTTTCTCCGCGGAGTATTGAAAAATCTCCGTCCGGCATTCAATGCTTCCACTCCGGTAATAAATGTTGCCAAAGGAATTGAAATCAACAGTTGGAAGCGGATAAGTGAAATCATTGCCGATGAACTTGGCGAAGTTGATTTTATCGACCTTTCTGGTCCGAGCCATGCAGAGGAAGTCTCAAGACAGGTCCCGACAGCAGTAGTTGCCGCTTCTGCAAACGAATCGTCCGCAGAAGCAGTTCAAAAACTGATGATGAATGAATCATTCCGGGTCTACACCTCAACCGATGTGACCGGAGTTGAACTCGGTGGCGCCTTGAAAAATGTCATGGCGATCGCCGCCGGTATTATCGACGGCATGAAACTTGGAGACAACCCCAAAGCCGCGATGATGACCAGAGGTATTTTTGAAATGGGCCTGTTGGGCGAAGCGTTGGGTGGACAGCGGTCAACATTTGCCGGATTAAGCGGCATCGGAGATTTGATCGTAACGTGCTGCAGCGGTCACAGCCGCAATCGCCATGTCGGCGAAGAATTGGGCAAGGGACGCGCCATGAGTGACATCCAGCAGGAAATGGGCATGGTCGTAGCAGAAGGAGTTCCGACTGCCAAAGGCGCCAAAGCCCTGGCGGAAAAATTCGGAGTTCAGACCCCGATTATCAATGAGATATATAATATCATCTATGAAAATCGCTCCGTACCGGATGCGATCCGTTCGCTGATGCTTCGCGATGCAAAACCGGAGAGGATATGATGCAACTGTCGATTTGTACCAACGTCTCCGGCAGCAGCGGAGATCCGGAAAATATCCTTCGCCTGATCAGCGAGTCCGGTTTTACCCATTTGCTGTGGAGCCATCACTGGAACAGCGATTTTGCTTACGGAAAATATGAATTAACTGCAATAAAAGAGATGCTGCGTAAATACAGGCTGCAGCTCCAGGATGTTCACGGTTGTGCCAATGCGGAAAAAAGTTTTTTCTCTCCGATCGAATATCAGCGTAAAGCCGGTATCGAACTTATTGAAAACCGCATCGAAATGATGAAATACCTGGATGCTTCCGGAGTACTGGTCATGCATCAGCCGCGGATAAAAACCGATTCCACGCCGGATGAAATCGCTTATAAACGCCGCCAGTTTGCCTCTCTATTGCGCAGCATGGACGAATTGATCCCCATTCTGGAGAAAAGCAAAATCCGGATCGCATTGGAAAACATGCCGGGGGACACCTGGGAATTTCAGCGTCATCTGCTGGACAACTATCCGGAGGAACTTTTTGGATTCTGCTTTGATTCAGGACACGCCAACATCAATTTACGCAATCAGCTTGACGACTGTTATGAATACAGCAAACGGATCACCGCACTGCACTTGCACGACAACAACGGAATAACTGACCAGCACACCTCACCTTTTACCGGAAATCTGGACTGGCAGAAAACCGCAGAGATCGTCCGCAATTCCGGCTATACCGGGGTTTTGAATTTTGAACTGCATATCAAAGATTCCAAATTTGCCGTCCCCACCTGCCCCGCCGGCAGTCAACCGGAAAGCGCGCTGCGATCGTTTTTGGCAGATGCCTATACCAGATGTATGAAATTTGCGGAGATGTGCGGCCGATGAAGTGTTCTTTGCTGCTGACAGAAATATATGACCGCCTGTTTGAAATATACGGGGAATGTGTCTGCCCGCTGAAACATGACTCTCCGTTTCAACTGCTGGCGGCGGTGATGCTTTCGGCGCAATGCCGGGACGAAAGAGTTAATCAGGTAACAGCAACCCTGTTCAAACAAGCTCCTGATGCGGTGAGCATGAGCAAAATGGAGGTCGCAGAAATAGCCGAGATCATTCACCCCTGCGGACTATCCGGCAGCAAAAGCAAAAATCTGCATGCCAGCGCAACTCTGATCGCCGGAAAATTTCACGGTACAGTCCCGACTGCAATGGAAGAACTGACCTCGTTACCGGGGATCGGCAGAAAAAGCGCCAATGTGATACTGGGCAACTGTTTCGGGATACCCGGATTCCCGGTAGATACCCATGTCAAACGGGTACTCAACCGGATCGGTGCTGTAAAAAGTGATTCTCCGGAAAAAATCGAAGAGATCGTCAATCGCAATACCCCTCCGGAATTGTGGACAAACTTCTCACATCTGATTATTCAGCACGGCAGAAAAGTTTGTCACTCCCGCTCTCCGGAGTGTGGAATATGTGTTCTAAATGATATCTGCAAAAAACGGAATATAAAAAAATGAGTTTCAAGCAAAAATTCCGGCAATTAAAAAAACTGCCCACCTGGATATACTGGTTTCCGGCAACTTTGATGAAATTATCATTCAGATTTCTGTATCGCTATGAATTGATCGATCCGCTCAATCTGGCACAGGATCCGAGTAAGATCATCGCAATAACTTGGCACAACCGTCTGATGTTTATCTGCATGGCATTTCCCAAACAAGCCATGTATAAAACATCCGCAGTCATCAGCGCCTCCCGGGATGGCCAGTATCTTTCTGACTTCATGAAATTTTTTCACGTGAAAGCCCTGCGCGGCTCTTCCAGTAAAAAAGGTGCCAATGCCCTGCTCGGAGCTATCCGGGAAATTGAAAGCGGGAGAAATGTAGTATTCACCCCGGACGGTCCCCGCGGTCCCAAATATGTAATCAAAAACGGACCGGTGGTCGTGGCATCCAAAACCGGTGGAGCGGTTGTCCCGATCGTTCTGAATGCTTCAAAGTGCTGGTCGCTGAAAAGCTGGGATAATTTTCAGATTCCCAAACCGTTCTCCACGCTGCAGATGATCGTTGGAGAGCCGATTTATGTTCCGGCAGATGCTGATGAAAACACTATTGAATTTTTCCGCAAAAAAGCAGAGCAGGCGTTGCTGTCGATCACCGTTGATCCAGCTGATGCTGTGAAGAAAGATGCAGATGCAAAGCATTGAAATTGCTCTTCTGCCATGTAAAATAGACCAGCGAACAAAGCAGCTGAAAAATTCCCCAGTACACCATTATCCACACAAAAACCTTGGTGCTGCGCAATAATGCAGCACTCTGTTTTTTCAATGCAACAAAACGGACGACTGTCCAAACTCCGATACCGATAATAACATCACACACGGCCAGAGATATGATCTCTTTGCCGCAATCTATATGCAGAGCGCTTCCGAACATTCCGGCGATCCCGCCAATAATCAGCAATGGCAGATAAGCCGGGAACAAGAGAAAACAGACCGCAAATCCTCCGCAAGTCGGCTTCGACAAATCATACTCTCCGGCATTGCATCCGATCACCGCCGCGATCAGCGTCAGTAAAATATAGATGCCGACAGCAATCGTAAACTGGCGCAGAGCCCGGTTGAATTTCTCCCCTCCCCGACGCGGATAATTGATGTTTCTGGAAAATTTTTTGATTTTTTTAGCCATGTTCAGCGCCTCCTTGAATTTCGCGGGGCACCGACATCCCGCACCAGCCGATAGGTCACAAAACCGATTATTACCATAAGCACGATAAGCAGAGCATAAGCATGCGGCCACCAGATGCCTTCGGTCATCATGGTAAATTCAGACATGCCGCCGATACCGGTGATCACCGTCAAAGGCATGAACACGATGTTGATAACTGCCAGATATTTCATAATCACCGAAAGGTTGTTTCCAGCGACAGAAGATCTGGCTTCAGTCATATTCTGCAATGTTTCCGCATAAATTTTGGCAAGATTGTCGCACTGTTTATTTTCGATACCGATATCTTCCAGAAATTCCAGTTCTTCCGGTTTGAAACCGATCCGGGAAGCATCATCACGCAATTTACCGAGCAGCAGTTGGTTGGCACTGGTCGCTGACTCATAATATGTCAAACTTTTTTTCAATGAAAACACGTTTACCAGAGATTTGTTGGTCAGAGCATATTCAATTTTTTTCTCGATTTCATCTGAAATATTATGGATCAGACGCAGGTGCTGCAAAAAATGCTGGGTCGCATGATAAAGCAACCGCAGCAAAACTCCCGGGACACTATTGCCGCGCAGCGGCATACGTCCATGTTTGAAAAGCGAAGTCGGTTCTGACTGCACCACAATGATCCGGTCGCGGAAAAGAAACGCGCCAAGCGAAGAAACCTGAAAAGCCATACGCTTATCCACTTGGATATCCTGTGGACGTTTCATAATCACCGCCACGTGGTTCTGCTCATATTCAACACGGCTTATTTCATCCTCATCGAGTGCAGAATTAAGGGTGTGTTCATCTATCCCGCACTGCTCAATCAGGTAATAGCGTTCTTCATCAGTAGGACAACTGTAGACTTGGATTAACCCGGGCTGTCCATCCGGACAGCGGGTGACTTTGCCGTCTATCAAATCGTAACATTTAAACATTTTTCGTTCTCCTTCCGCGGTAATTCGGATTCAAGAGGAACGACGCCCGTGCAACGCACTTATTCACCGGGGTGGAGAATGTTCAAACGGTCAGTTTTGTACTTTTCCGGCTGAAATCACCTCCGGTAAAACGGCATTGCACCGTCGAGGTCCAGGATCATCGATACTGCTCATAAAATTTTCAGCCTTACATTAACCAAAATACAAAAACGACACCTTCTGAAACAGAAGCCAAACAGCAATCAAAATGCATCTTTCAATAAAATAGCATTGAAAAAAAATTTTTCAACCCTTGAAACTCTGAAATTTGCATTTTTATTGACCTGATAGTATAGTATATGCCGTAACCAAAAGGAGAAGATCATGCTCTGCGATAAATGCAAAAAAAATGAAGCAACGGTACATATCAAAGAATTTCATAACGGGAAATGTACCAATATACATCTTTGCAATGAATGTGCGAATTCAGCAGAAAGTTCCCAGGATATTCCGGGAATCGGTTTTAATTTGGCTGAAGTCATATTCAATGTCGGGAAGCTGACAGATAAACTCGCCGGCAAAAACAAACCGGCAGCGAAAGACCAGACCGTATGCCAGGTCTGCGGCTGGACTCCTGAAAAAATCCGGCAGCACGATGGCAAACTCGGCTGTCCGGCATGCTATCAAACCTTTGACAAGTTGATCAAAGAGGCGGTTTCTCAAGTTCAGCACGGAGTTCTGCATTTGGGGAAACGTCCCGGACATACCAGGCATGATTCACCGGCGGTCAAACGCAGTGAGATAGATGCATTAAAAAAAGAACTGCAGCTGCTGATCAAAGGCGAAGAATATGAAGCCGCTGCCATTTGCCGGGATCGGATAAATGCGCTGAAAGCCGAACTGGAATCAATAGAAGGAGCTTCTGACAAATGAGCAGTTCTTCCATCGACCGCCTGTTGAAAAATCCGGTAAGTTTTCTCGATGACTGCGAACCGGACGATGACATTGCCATCTCCAGCCGCATCCGCTTGGCACGCAACATCAGCAAATACCCGTTTCCGCATGCTGCTTCTCCGGAGATCCTGCAAAAAATTTGTGAAACAGCAAGCTCTGCAGCCGGAGAAGTTTCCTGCTTCAAAAATGCCAAAGACCGGACATTCATTCCGGCGGAGCTGGATGAAACAGATCGGGAAATCCTCGTGGAACGCCGACTGGCGAGCCGGGAATTCATAAAAACACCGGAAAACCGGGCTCTCTTCGTCTGCCCGGATGAGTGTTGTTCACTGATGATCAACGAAGAAGATCAATTGCGTCTGCAAACAATCCACCCAGGATTCAAACTTCGCGAAGCATGGAAAATGATCGACCGGATCGATGATGAATTGTCGCAGCATCTTGATTACGCATTTGACGAACACTTCGGATTTCTCACCTCATGTCCAACCAATGTCGGCACCGGTATGCGCGCTTCGGTGATGCTTCACTTGCCGGGACTGGTTTTGACGGAACAAATTGCACCGACTGTCAAAGGGATAGGAAAACTGCGCCTTGCGGTCCGCGGAATCTTCGGAGAAGGTTCCGGAAACAACGGCAATCTGTTTCAAATTTCCAACCAAAGCACGCTTGGCGAGAGTGAATTGAAAATAATTGATGAATTGGAAGCCGTTATCCGTCAATTGATCATGCAGGAGAAAAACGCCCGCCGTTCGCTGTTGGAAAATAACCGATACGCCATACTTGATCACGTCGGCAGGTCTTACGGACTGTTGAAACACAGTTATAAACTCGGATTTGAAGAGGCGCTGCAGTCTCTTTCCGGTTTGCGATTCGGGGTCGACATGGGACTGTTCAGCAATATCGACATCCACAAAGTCAATGAATTGTTCATTGGGATCAGCCCTGCTCATCTGCAAAAACGCATGCACGCTCAAATTTCTGCGGATGAAATCGACATCTGCCGGGCGGCACTCTGTCGGGAAAAATTACGGCAAATAGGGTGATGTTGTGTACTAAAAAGTTGCTTGATTGATGGTATTTTCTGATTTTTACTGCAAAAAAACGTTTTTTTACAGATCGGACACTTGAAAAAACGGTATAAAGATGTTATTTTAAGTTTCAGGATTTCACGGCATATTTCTTTTGCCGTCTTTGTGATGATTTTATACCGTTCATAGCTCTGACAGTTCCCGATCCCTTCCCGGACATCAATTTCTGCAGAGCATTTTCAGGAAAGAAACCTATGATTCTCGGCATTACCGGAGGATTCGGGTGCGGAAAAAGTTCTGTTTTGCGCTTTTTCGAATCCGAAAACTGGTTTATATTCGATGCAGATGCAGTGTGCCGCAGTTTTTATGATACTGCTCATCCTGACCTGGTCAAGTGCATCAGAGATAATTTCGGCGAAGATTTTTTCTCCTCCGGAAATTGTATTGACAGAGCAAAACTCGGGACCAGACTTTTTTCCCGCCCGGAAGAGATGAAACTGATAACCGATATTCTCTATCCGCTGTTGACCGGAGAATTAGTCCGTTGTATAAATATGTGCCGTAAAAAAAACATTAACGGAGCATTTGAATTGCCGCTTCTTTATGAAGCCGGATTTGAAAAATTTTTTGATGCCGTCATGGCGGTATGGTGTCCGGTTGAACTGCGTAAACAACGGCTTCGCAACCGGAACTTCACACCGGAAGAGGTTGACCGGCGAGACCGTATGCAGATACCTCCGGAAGAAAAACTGGAACGGGCCGACTACGGTATCATCAACAGCGGTTCTCTGAATGAACTGGAAGAACAATTGAAAAAGAGTGTTATTATTTTGAATAAGTACTGAAAGGATCCCTTATGGCAAACGAAAACGAATTGTTTGAAACTATTTCAGGCAGCGATACCCCGGTGCAGACTGAACAACCCAAACGGCGTGGGCGCCCCCGCAAAAATGCAGCTAACGGATCTGCCCCGGAAGAGAAGTCAGAAACCAAACTTTCTACCCCGGAGAATGTTGAAGCTACCCCACAAAAAAGTAGAAAACACAAGAAAAACGTCAAAGCGGAAGAACTTCCGGATTTACCGGCAAATGCGAATCCGACCACCGTTTATGCCCCTGGAATAAGTTCTGCTCCGGCAAGCGAAATCCCCGGAGAACTCCCGATCGATGCTCCGACGCATGGTCAGCAATCTCCGCAAAAGCAGCAGACACTTCAGGAAAACAGTGACAATTCAGGCAACAAAAACAATAATCGCCGGGATCGTTTCCGCAACAACAAAAATAAAAATCATCGCAACAACCGTAATAATAATAACAACAGCAATTCCATCGAACATGCGGAATATATTGACGAGGAGCTTCCGCCGCCGGATCCCAATGCGCCGACTCTGAATATAACCGATCTGCAGAACAAATCGATCATGGAACTTGCCGCCATGGGTGCCGAACTTGGCATTGAAGGCATTGGTGCATTGGAAAAATCCACTCTTATCTGCGAAATTTTGCGTGCCAACGCCGAAAAATGCGGTCAACTCTACGGCAGCGGTTACCTGGAAGTTCTGCCAGACGGATTCGGTTTTCTCCGTTCTCCGACCTACAGCTATCTGCCCTCATCAGAAGACATCTATTTAAGTCCTTCGCAGATCAAACGCTTTGCTTTAAAAACCGGCGATTTTATAACCGGACAGATCCGTACTCCCAGAGAAAAAGAGCGTTTCTTTGCCATGCTCAAAGTGGAATCCATCAACAATGATTCTCCGGAAAGAAAAAAACAGATCATTCCTTTCAACAGTCTGGAACCCTACTTCCCGACACAGCGGCTGCTTCTGGAACGGGAACCGGCAGAGTATTCCACCCGGGTCGTCGATCTGGTTGCTCCCATCGGCAAAGGTCAGCGCGGCTTGATCGTCGCCCCTCCCCGTACTGGAAAAACTGTTCTGCTGCAAAAAGTTGCCAAAAGCATCCGGGCAAACAATCCGGAAGTCACCTTGATAATCCTGCTCATTGATGAACGTCCGGAAGAAGTGACCGACATGGAACGGAGCATTGATGCTGAAGTTGTAAGTTCCACCTTTGACGAACCCCCGGAAAGACACGCTCAAGTCGCCGAAATGGTCATCGAAAAAGCCAAACGCATGGTTGAATACGGCAAAGATGTCGTCATCCTGCTGGACAGCATCACCCGTTTGGCACGGGCTTACAACACTCTGCAGCCTCACAGCGGCAAAATCCTGACCGGCGGTGTCGATGCCACCGCCTTGCATAAACCCAAACGCTTTTTCGGCGCGGCCAGAAATATTGAAAATCACGGCAGTCTGACCATCATTGCGACCGCATTGATCGAAACCGGCAGCCGAATGGACGATGTCATTTTTGAGGAATTCAAGGGCACCGGCAATATGGAACTGCACCTTGACCGCAATGTTTCCGACCGCCGCATTTATCCGGCGATCAACATTGAAAAATCCGGAACCCGCAAAGAAGAACTGCTGCTGCATCCTGATGAGCTCGGCAAAGTTTGGCTGCTGCGCAAAGCGGTCAATGGTGTTCCGTCTGCCGAAGCGATGGAAATGGTACTGGGCAGATTGAAAAAATGCAATACCAATGTGGAGTTTCTGCTTTCGTTACAGCCTGAACGCTGATAAAAAGGGGAGAGAATATTGTCATGGCTGAAAAAAAACAAAGTTCAAGTGCACTTTTGTGGATTTTATTTTTCATCGCGATCGCCATCCTGACAGCAGTATTCCTCTATCCGTTGTACAAAACGAAAAATGAGCAGTTGGAAAAGTTGGAAAAAAGCAAAAAAAATGAAGCCGCGATAAAAAAAATCCTGGACCAAAAAAAATCAAAAGCCGATGCTTTGGAAAATTCAAAAGAGGCAGTTGAGAGGGAAGCCAGAACAAAATTCGGTATGGGAAAAGAAAACGAAACAGTGCTGCGTTACGAAAAATGAAAAAAAATTTATTTTTGCTATTGCAAAAGTTCATAACACTCCCTATATTATAGCACTGAACAAAATAAACCAATTATCTTTAATTTCTGGAGGATGTAAAAGTGCGCAAAAGTTTTGTTTTTGCCGTTGCCGGAGCCGGTTTGATTTTGACCGGCTGTAATTTGGGTAACCATCGTTATCAGCCAATCCCGGTGGATTCACTTGAGGATGAACCTGCTATCCGGCAGCGTCCGGTGGCACCGGCGGTCCAAGTTGCTCCCGTCACCGTCCAGCCCCAACCTGCCGTCACCCCGATTGAACCGGTGGAAAAACCTGTCCGGAAACACCAATACGCCCCGATGAAAGATGTTAAGTCATCCGGAGGAGTGGATTCAGTCAACTATTCAAAAAAGACTCGCACAAATGATCTGGTTCCCGGCAAAGAAGGTGTTCACATTATCCAAAAAGGCGACACCCCGGATCGGATCGCCCGCAAATACAATGTCAATCTGGCGGATCTTATGAAAGTCAACAATTTAAATGAGCAGTCCGCCAAAAGGCTGCGGATCGGTCAGAAGTTGATCATTCCAGCCCGGAGAACCAAGGCTTCGCCCTCCACCTCCACGACTGTTGAAAAAGGCAAATACAAAGTGCAGAAAGGTGACACATTGGGCGGAATCGCAAAAAAACTCAAAGTGAAACTCAATGATCTGTATAAGGCGAATAATCTCAATGACGAATCTGCCAAAAGATTGCAGATTGGGCAGCTGTTGACGATACCCGGTGCCCCTGTTGAAAAAAATGTCACCCCCGGGACAATAACGAACCAACCCGCCAAAGCAGTCGTCAATGCTGTTGATCCGGTAAAAAATATTGACGATTACAACCAGAAAATACATGTCGCAGACAAAGATACCACCTATGCCGAAATGGCACGGACCTTCGGAATTACCGAAGCCCAGCTGCGGCACATCAATGGCGGCATTACAGATGCCAGAATCAGTCAGGGCGAAGAGATCATCGTTCCGATAATAAAATAAAACAGTGCAGCAGCTTGTTTTAGCGATTAACTGAATTATATTGAAAAACAGAGGGGGTCATTATCCGGATGACCCTTTCTGTCTATTCAGTAAGATAAGGAGTTTGAACTATGGACAACAGCAGAACAGAAGTTTTCCAAATCGATGCCGCAACGATCCAGCGCAGTTTTATCAACCGGGTATACGGATGGATGACTGCGGGATTGGCAATAACCGGTGTTACGGCGCATTATGTTTCATCCAGATTTGGTGCGTTTGCATTTCAAAACCGGAGACTGTTTTATATTTTGCTGTTGGCGGAAGTTTTACTGGTAATGGGATTAAGTGCCGCGGTCAAAAAGATTTCACCTGCACTTGCGACATTCGGATTTATCGTATTTGCAGCGTTGAATGGAGTAACCCTTTCCTGGATATTTTTGGCTTTCAGTTCAGACTCAATTACCACTACATTTTTATCCACCTGTTTAACTTTCGGGGCGATGGGATGTTACGGATGGCTGACCAAAAGAGATCTGACAAGCATCGGCAATTTGGCATTCATGTTGCTGATTGGGTTGATCATTTCCAGTTTGGTGAACATTTTCTGGGGCAACTCGGTTTTTGATTTGATCATCAGCGCAGTTGGTATAATCGTTTTTGTCGGACTGACGGCTTACGACACTCAAAAAATCAAGAATTTATCTCTGGCGATTGCCGATGGTGAAGTATCCTCCGGCGAAGGAAGAAAATTGGCAATTTTTGGGGCGTTGGAACTTTATCTTGATTTCGTCAACCTTTTCCTCTACCTTCTGCGTTTTCTTGGAAATCGTAAATAATCAGTATGAAAATTCTTATTACCGCTGGTCCTACCAGAGAAAAAATCGATCCGGTTCGCTACATTTCCAATAATTCAAGCGGCAAAATGGGTTATGCGATAGCCCAAGCCGCTTGCGAATCTGGGCACGAAGTAACTTTAATTTCCGGTCCGGTATCTATCACACCGCCCCCCGGAGTCAAAGTGATCAAAGTGGTATCTGCTGCAGATATGGCAAACGCTGTTCATTCCAACACATTTGACGCGGATGTGATCATCATGGCGGCGGCGGTTGCAGATTACCGTCCTGCCCGTCCGTTGGATTCGAAAATGAAAAAACTTCCCGGCAATCTGTTTTTGGAATTGGAGCGCACGGAAGATATATTAGGCACGGTCGGCAATAACAAAAAAAGCGGTCAGTTGCTGGTTGGATTTGCTGCCGAAACCGATGATCTTGAAAAAAATGCCCTGGGCAAACTGGAACGGAAAAATCTGGATTGGATCGCGGCCAATCTGGTAGCTGATGGTTTCGGAACCGACACCAACCGGATCACGCTTTACAATCGGAACGGCGAAAAAATTTCATTACCGGTTGGCAGCAAACTTGCAGTGGCACATGATATGTTGAAAGTGATTTTGCGCAATGAATAAAAAAGCACCGATTCAATACATAAACCGTTCAACCGGTGAATTGCAAACCGAAACCGTAATGGGGAACGGGGCATTGAATTTTGCCTACAACACATTACTGGGCAGAAGTTTATGGGGATTGTTGTTCAATACCGGATTTTTATCCAAACTTATGGGCTGGTATTACGATTCCAAGTTGTCGCACCGTGCCATAAAATCTCTCATATCCCTGCCCGGACTGCAGGCAGATGAGGCCGAAAAAAACTGGCAGGAATATGGTGCATTCAATGATTTTTTTACCAGAAAATTAAAATCCGGCAGCCGCTTGGCGGCACCTGCGGACGATGCACTGTGTTCTCCTGCCGACGGCAGAGTGCTGATCTATCCGGATGTTGAGCCTGACATAAAAGTTCCGGTCAAAGGAGCGGTGCGGTCATTGGAAAACTTATGCGCCATGCCGATTCCGATGAAAAAGTGTTCCGTTGCGGTCATCCGGCTGGCTCCGGTGGATTATCACCGTTATCACTATCCCTGTGACTGCAAAAACTGCGGAGAAGCGAAAAAAATTTCCGGCAAATATCATTCGGTAAATCCGATAGCATTTGCCAAAGCTCCTGATTTATTTGTTGAAAATACCAGAGTGGTCACCTGCTTGGAATCAAAACTTTTTGGCAAGTTTTATTTCATTGATGTTGGAGCCTTTGGAGTTGGTTCAATCGTCAACACCTCGGATAGCCATGAACATCAGAAATTTGATGAAAAAGGTTTTTTCAAATTCGGTGGTTCAACAGTGATCCTGATAATGGATGCTGAAAAAGTGCGTTTTGACGCCGATTTGGTTAAAAATTCAGCGGACAACCTTGAAACACTGATCAAGGCCGGAGAACAAATCGGCAAGGCGATCAAATAAGGTAAAAATCAGCTGCTTATTTTGCCGTCTGCCGGGTTGCCCGTCTATTTTTTCGCAACTGCTTGAAAACATAAGGAATTCATGCTATATTATTTCCGATTAATGTACAATATTCATAAAGGAATAATATTATGCAGAACCATGGCGGATTGCAGTATGTGCCGCAAATTTCGGCAGCAGAAAAACAGGTCGTATATCTGGATTTTGACGGAGGAGAAACCAGATACACCAATCGAGATTTGAAT
>SUWL01000039.1 GCA_015061495.1 Lentisphaerota bacterium | reverse complement strand
TTTTGCAAGGCGCTCGGGAGGGAGCATACTATGTATGTGACCGAACGGGCAACGCAAGCAAGGCGTGAGATTGCCCATAATGCAAAGCAAAAAGGGCGCCTGGGGGGGCAGGGGGGCGGCGTGAGCGCCCCCCTGCAAAAGAAACGCCGTGAATGCACCCAAAGGCGGCGTGAGCGCCCCCCTGCAAAAGAAACGTCGGGAATGCATACAAAGGCGGCGAGAGCGCCCCATGCGATGTTTGGCACCTGCGCGTGCAAGCAGACGGGGCAGATGAAAATCATTGTGATTTTCTGTCATAAACCGTCAAAAAGGCAAAAAAAAATCCCGCGCGCTGCGGGATCGAATCTCAAACCGGATTATTTGTTGGCTTTTTCCCAAACGGCTTTGCTGACAAAAGCAGTCAGGCTGCGGCCGTCAGCGGTTTTGCCTTTGAATGCATAGCTGGTACGGCTGGCATTGGTGAAAGTCACACATTCCAGAACTTCGGTTTCCACGTGTGATTTGGTTTTGACGTCGTAAAACTTGTGTTTCATTGTTTGTCCTCCTGACTTTTATAATGTGTTTTACGTCATTTTTCAGTGACTGTCAATAAGTATACTCAATAAAATGCGAATAATCAAGAGCAAATTTGATAATTTTGCAAAAAAAATCGATTTTTTTTGTTTTTTTTGCTGTTTTTGCTGTCAATCAATCATTTCCGCAGTATTTTCATCGATCTCTGCCCAAATCATGCCCGTCAGATTATACTGCCGAGTTTTTTCACGGTTTCGCTGAAAAATTCCAGTGCCGCATCTACCGGAGCCGGCGTGGCGAGATCAACCCCGGCATCCCGCAGTATATCCAATGAATCTTTGGAACCGCCGGCTTTAAGGAAGTTTAAATAACGTTCTCTGGCATCACTGCTTCCGGAAAGTATCCCTTTGGCCAGCTGCAGTGCCGCCGACATCCCCGTGGCGTACTTGTAAACGTAGAAATTGTAATAAAAATGCGGTATCCGTGACCACTCCAATTCAATATCCTTATCCGCCCGGATGAAGCCGTGGTAGTCTGCATTGAGCGCGTAGTATCTTTCGGAAAGATGATCTGCCGTCAACGGAATGCCCTGCGCGGAATCTTCATGGATGAGTTTCTCAAATTCGGCGAACATGGTCTGCCGGTAGACCGTCGCCCGGATATCATCTGCCAAACGGCTCAAAATCGCCGCCTGGAATGCCGGATCATCCGGTTTTTTCTCCAGCAGATAGTTGGAGAGCAGCAATTCGTTGCAGGTACTTGCCACTTCGGCGACAAAAATATCGTAATCCGCATAGTGGTAGTGCTGATTTTTCCGGGAAAACGCACTGTGCATGGAGTGACCCAATTCGTGCGCCAGCGTGAATGCATCACTCAATTTGCCGCTGTAGTTGATCAGTATATACGGATAACTGTCGTAACAGCCGCCGGAATACGCTCCGGAACGCTTCCCTTTGCGGCAGGGGGCATCGATCCACCGTTCCTGCCATGCTTTTGCCATGATATCAGCATATTCGCCGCCGAGCGGAGCTAACGCTTCGCGGATGAGTTTGCCGGCTTCGGCGAAAGAACAAATCTGTTCATCATCCTTGACCAGCGGAGCATAGAGGTCGTACATGTCCAGTTGGTCGATCTGCAGCACCTTTTTGCGCAGTTCAAAATATTCAAAGAGGGCGGGCAGATTTTTCCGGACGGCGGAAATGAGATTATTGTAGATATTTTCCGGGATGTTTTCCGAAAAAAGTGCCGCCTGCAGCGGAGAATCAAAGTGCCGGATACGTGCCATTGCCACGTGACGCTTCACCGTGCCGTCCAAAGTCCCGGCAAGAGTATTGCGGTGTTTGCGGTACTGCCGGTAGAGCATGTGAAACGCTTTTTTACGGACCGCCCGGTCGGATTCTTCCATAAATGTCAGCCACGAACCATGGGTAAGTTCGGTAAGTTTGCCCCGGGAATCCCGGAGTCTGCCGAACTCCATATCGGCATCATTCAACGTGGAAAAGATCTCATCCGGAGTCCCCAGCACATCGCCCAGAGTCCCCAGCAAACGCTCTTCCGGTTCGCTTAAAACGTGAGGTTTCTCCCGCAGAAGTTCTTCCAGACTGCGCCGGTAAAATGCCAGTTCCGGGGCGTTGAGCAATTCCGTCATGCGCTGATCGTCGATCGCCATAAGTTCCGGAGCGAACCAGCTTTCCATCGGGGACAATTCGGCAAGTTTGCTGCTTACCCGGTCGACCCGGGAACGGTTGACATTATCGGCGGTGTTTTCATCGCTGCGCAGATGGGCAAACGTGTAGATCTTTTCCGCCAGCCGGTCAAATTCATCGGAACACTCGATGGCGTATTTCAGCATGGCTGCCGAATCAGCAAGATGTCCTTTGCAGGCGTAAAATTTGGCAGCGGCATCATCCAGTCGGGCGAAATCAGCTTCCCACTGTTCCACATCGGCATAAAGGGCTTCAAGATCCCAGCAGATGAGAGATTCGTTTTTTTTCATGTTCTGTATCCTTGCGGTAGTGTTTCAATTTTCGTATATTTCAATGGCGGCACGGCGGATGGCGGGAATATCGGAAGCTGATCCGAGCAGAGCGGCGACCTCATTCATACCGGCTTCCACCTCCTGTCTGCGGCTGCCGCCGGGCAGGATCGCTTCGACAGCGGGGAGTACCTCTTCTTTGCAGAAGTGCCACTGCAGAAACTCCTGATAGACCTCTTTATCGGCAATGATGTTGACCATGGTGAAAAATCCCCGGTACAGTGTGACCAGAATCTTTGCCAGTGCCAGTGTCAGCACATTGAGTTTGTAACCGACCACCAGCGGCAAACCGGCAAGCGCGCACTCCACGGTCACTGTACCGCTGGCGGCAAGACCGGTGCCGCACTGCTGCTGCAGTTTGCCGGTATTGCCGACGGAGATCGTGATTTCCGGCAGCGATGGATTTTTGCTCCGGAATGCGGCGATCTTTTCCCGGCACATTCCGGCGATTTTTTCGCGCGGTGCGGCGAGGGTGAAGTTGAGTTCCGGATGTTTTTCATGCAGGGCGCAGACAACTTCCAGCATGGGGACAAGCAGGCGGTCGATCTCGTTTTTCCGGCTGCCGGGCAGCAGCAGGAAACTTGCCGGATCCCGGGTTATCGACGGATCTTTGCGTCCGGCGACTACATCGACCAGCGGGTGTCCGACGAATTTTGCCTGCAGCCGGGTTTTGGCATAAACTTCCACCTCAAAGGGGAAGATCACCAGCATTTTGGTGCAAACTTTTGCCAGCACCGGCAATCTTTTTTTGCCCCACACCCACACTTGCGGACTGACATACCAGTAGACCGGGATGCCGAGTTTGTACAATTTTTTGGCAAACCGCAAATTGAATCCGGGATAATCGATCAGTATCACTGCATCCGGGCGTTCATTTTTGGCGGCATTGAGCAGTTGAAAAAAGATCCGGATAAAAGTGAATATGCTTTTGAGTACTTCAAATATCCCGATGACGCCCAATTCGGTGGAATCGACCTTGACTTTGACCCCGGCTTCGATCATGTGTTTCCCGCCCATGCCGGAAATTTCGACCGTTTCATTTTTTTCAGCGGCCAGAGCCCGCAATTCTTCAGCCAGAGCCGCTCCGTAAATGTCACCGGATGACTCTCCGGCAATGATCCATAACTTTTTCATCTTTTTTTTGTACCGGTTCTCCCCGGCAGGATTTGAATTTAACCACTTTAGGCGCTATCTTATATCAAGATGTATGCCGCGACTATAAAATATAATGCTGAATGCGCGGTATTGCAAGGTTGAAAAAGGTGGTAATAATGGAAAAAAAAGCCGACGGCAAGCCGGGATTTCTCATTTCCGGCAAATATTGTCCCAAGTGCGGCGAAGTATTGACCCCGGCGGATCTGGAAATGTTCCCCCGGTGTCCGTATTGTGACTGTCAGTTTCAGGATGGTCCGGAACTGGAACAATTCGTTTTGCGTCCGGTGCTTTCCCGGTGGATGTCCAATTGCTTCAACTGGTTCGTCAGGTGACGGGGGCGGAAATTTACCCTTTGTGCGGGGATTAACGAGGGAGAAAATTTTTTATGAAAGAGTTCAATGGCAAAATCGACTTTATGCCGATGGATTCGTGGCGGGTCATGCGGATCATGTCCGAATTTGTGCAGTCTTTTGAAGAGATGCGGGACAAGCCCAAAATGCTGGTATCGGTTTTCGGTTCCGCCCGCACCAGAGAGGACGATCCAGTTTACGCTTCTGCCCGCAAACTCGGCAATCTGCTGGCTGAAGCCGGTTACGGCGTCATTACCGGCGGCGGACCCGGGGTCATGGAAGCCGCATCCCGGGGAGCATTTGAAAAAAACGGTGTTTCCATCGGTTTGAATATCAAACTGCCCATGGAGCAGCACCCCAATCCCTATCAGACTGCTTCGATTGGTTTTGATTACTTTTTCGTCCGCAAGGTATCATTTCTCAAGTATTCCACGGCAGTGATCGTCTACCCCGGCGGCTTCGGCACGCTCGATGAACTTTCGGAAGTGCTGACCATGGTGCAGACCTGCAAGATCAATCTGATCCCCATTATTTTCGTCAATAAGAAATTCTGGAACGGCTTGATCAAGTGGTTCAAAAGCACGCTCGTCACCGAAGGAATGATCTCCGAAGAGGACATGGATCTGATCGAAGTGGTCGATACCGCCGAAGAAGCCGTAACTTACCTTAAGGAGTGCCACCGTTACGGCAAACGCAGTTCGGTGATCAACCGTTTTCAGGAATAATTCACAACATCAACAATAATATATAAGGAATCATCAACATGACTAAACTCGGTACAGCATTGACCAAAAGTGCAACTAAAATCCTGCTTTGCGGTTCAGGTGAACTCGGCAAAGAAGTGGCGATCGCCATGCAGCGGCTCGGCGTGGAAGTCGTCGCCGTTGACCGTTACGACAACGCTCCTGCCATGCAGGTCGCCCACCGTTCATACACCGTGAATATGCTTGACGATGCCGCCTTGCGCGAGGTCATCGAAAAGGAAAAACCCGACTATATCGTCCCCGAAGTCGAAGCGATCGCCACATCTGAACTGGTCAAACTGGAGAACGAAGGATACACCGTGATCCCCACCGCCAAAGCCGCCCAGCTGACGATGAACCGCGAAGGCATCCGCCGTCTTGCCGCCGAAGAACTCGGTCTGCCCACCAGCAAATACCGCTTCGCCGCCACCCGGGAGGAATTTGACGCCGCCATCGCCGAAATCGGTCTGCCCTGCGTAGTCAAACCGATCATGAGCAGTTCCGGTCACGGTCAGAGTACCATCAAAAGTGCCGATCAGATCGATGCCGCCTGGGAAGAGTCCCAGAAAGGCGGCAGAGCCGGTGCCGGCAAGGTCATCGTGGAAGGATTCGTGGAGTTTGATTTTGAAATCACTCTGCTCACCGTCCGTCACATCGGCGGTACCAGCTTCCTCGAACCGGTCGGCCACCATCAGGTCGACGGCGATTATCAGGAATCCTGGCAGCCGCAGAAAATGAGCGATACCGCCATTGCCAGAGCCCGGGATATCGCCCGCAAGATCACCGATGCCCTCGGCGGCAGAGGAATTTTCGGTGTGGAACTTTTTATCTGCGGTGATGAGGTTATTTTCAGCGAAGTCAGTCCCCGTCCCCATGATACCGGTATGGTGACGCTGATTTCGCAGGATCTCTCGGAATTTGATCTGCATGCCCGTGCCATTCTCGGTCTGCCCATTCCCAATATCGCTTTTCACGGTCCCAGTGCCAGCAAAGCGATCAAAGTCGCCGGCAATTCCGATGCAGTAAGTTTCGGCAATCTGGAAGCGGTGCTTGCCGAACCGGATACCTCCATGCGTATTTTCGGCAAAGGAGAACTGCGCGGACACCGCCGCCTGGGAGTGCTGCTCGCCCGGGATTATTCCGTCGAAAAAGCCCTCGCCAAAGTTGAAAAAATGGCTGCCGCTCTGGAAACGGAATTGTAAATCCCATCCCCAACGATTGCTGCTCTGCGATTTGATGGTGGTAAATAATGTTGCCGTTATTTGATGTACTTGCAATATTTACTTCTGCAGTAAATCTGAAAAATACTGCAGAAGACGGCGTGAGATAAATGAAGTTTCCGCAACGGTCCTATCCCATGATTTGCAAACTCTCAAGCGGTTGGTCAGATTTGCCCGCATCGGAGAGGTCGCCAGTGCAGCAATATTGTTGATTTCACTGATCCTGACTGTGTATAAGATCGCATCAGTGGTTTATTTTGAATTTTATTCCCCGGATAAAGAATATTATGAGATCTTCGGAATGTGGTTCCTGCCGGGGGCAGTGATGTTTTTTATCGCAGTCGGGTTGGCAGATTTCAGCAAACATCTGGATGTCGATTTATTATCGAAAGTCGGAAAGGATGAATTTGCGAAATTTTTAAGAGAGCAGCAAAAGCTCTCTTTTTTCGTTGTAGGCTGCTGCATACTGATTTTGATCTTGACGGTTGCAGCAGTATTTATGTTCACAGTTTTTGTCGTTGATTTTGACGAACACCGGCTGATGGGGAAATTGCCATGTTCTCTTTGCCTATGCTGATTGCTTATCCGATCATCGCCAGGATATTCTCCAAAGAGATCTGTAAAATGCGCCGTCTGGCTATAGAAAAAATGCCGTAGAAGCAAGGAATGAAAAATCGCAGATAAAATACATTTTCCGGACTCTTGCCGCAACGGCGGAGAAGCGGCGGTAATGCACCGGTCAGAGTACTTCCGGCGGGACATAGTGATCTTTGCCGCCGTAGCGTTTCCATTCGCGGTAGACGATCCACAAAGCCACCATGGCAATGATCGTCACCACAAAGTCCCAGATGAACATCACCCGGTAGCCGAATATGGCAGTGCATTTACCGCCAAGCCACGCTCCGAGAAATACTGTTACCGAGTTGACCATGGAGTTGGCACTGGCGAACTGACCGTATTTTTCCATCGGCAGCAGTTTCACCAGCAGCGGGCTGCCGGCAAGGTTCTGAATGGCATACATCATCGTCATGACCACGCCGATAACCCCGAATGTCCACAGGTTGTGGACGAAAAAGTATCCGAATATATTGGTGATGATCACCAGCACCCCTCCGGCGAAATAGACGAACATCGGCGTGTACTTGTCGATGAATTTCCCCAGGCAAAACGCCATGATGGTGGAAATCACTCCGCCAATGGCAATAATTTTGCCATATTGCGCGATCGTGATATTCAATTCTTTAGTGGCAAAAAGCACATTGTACATCCCCCGGCAGATGGTGGATGCCTGATTCAAACCGGTACAGAGAAAGAGGAACACAAATATCTTGTGTTTGAAGCACTGCCGGAAAAACATCGCCAGATAATCCACCGTCTTTTTCCAGCCCGGAGTGCCGTCCTCCGGTTTGTCCTCCACCGGAGGATAGGTGCCTTCCTTGATGTAGAGCAGCTGCAGAATATAGGCGGCAAGATAGAATACACCGATGATGCAAAAGGTCAATTTCATATGGGAAAAAGCATACTTCAGAATAAACCAGCTGAATCCCGCCGAAATCGCTGAACTGCACCCCGAGGAGATCGCCATGTACCTGCCGATATATTCCGCGGGGATCACATCGGCGATCAGGTAGTAGACCACCGAGCCGGGAAAGAGGTACAATATCTGAAATATCAGCATCAATACCGCCAGCACCCAGAACGGCGTATTTGGATAACCTGCCAGTACCGGGAAGCACCGGATCACCAGATCCGTGATTTCCTGGTACCAGGCGATCGACAGCAAAGACAGCACCAGAAGCGGCGCGGAAATGATCAAATACGGTGTTCTTCTGCCAAATTTCGTCCGGGTCCGGTCACTCAACGTACTGATCAGCGGGCAAAGTACAAAGTTGATGATCTGCGGTATCGATCCGAGTATCAGCGCGATATCTTCGGCACTGGCGTTGACCCGGTCAAGCAGCACCGGTTTGACATTGGGTACCAGATTGTAGCACACCAGCGAAACTGCTACACAGGATAGGATCATCAGGGTACTTACCAGAAGCAGTTTCGGCAAATTGTACTGCAGATCACGGTTGTGGCTCATGATCGGAAAACGCGGAGACGGAACGAAAATATTGAACATCTGATGCCTCTTTTTTTATTCTGAAGTAATTACAAAACTTCCGGAAATTTTTACCGGACAGTAGCGTTTAAGTTCTGATAATATAGCACAAAAAAGCTCTTTATTCAACTTAAATTGCCATTTTACTGTTCAAAAACCGGTTTTTTCAGTTTGCTGCCCGGGTTCTTAAGAAAGTGAAAAACTTTCCCCCGGGGGGCATCCAGAGGCGGGGTTGCTGTGTTATTGCAAACTGGCGTTTTGTACGGATGGTTACGGATAGTTACGGATAATTACGGAGAAATCGGACGTGTGGCGTAAAGTGCGCATACAAAGCGGTTGCAGACTGCGGTGCCAGCATCTAATGGTTTGCATCATACTGTATGCAAACAAACGGTTGCAGGACGAATTAGAGGTGGCGAGGATTTATCCCGCCACAAGGGGGCACGGGGGAACTTTCCCCCCCGGGCATCCATAGGCGGGGTTGCTGTGTTATTGCAAACTGGCGTTTTGTACGGATGGGTACGGATAGTTACGGAGAATTACGGAGAAATCGGACGTGTGGCGTAAAGTGCGCGTATAAAACGTTTGCAGACTGCGGTGCCAGCCTCTAATGGTCTGCGGTATACTGTATGCAAACAAACGGTTGCAGGACGAATTAGAGGTGGCGAGACGTGAGGCGAGCCACAAGGGGGCACGGGGGAACTTTCCCCCGGGTGCGGCAACCGCGTTCACAATCCAAGATCCCGGCTGCCGATATAAAAATCGGCAGCGGGTCTGATTGTGAACGCATGATTGAGCCGTAAGCCAGCCCCGCCTGGAAACGCGCTAACCACCCGAATAAATCCCGCCTTGGCTTGCATGCAATTTTTGCGCAGCAGTATGCGGCAAGGTCACGTTTTGCAAGGCGCTCGGGAGGGAGCATACTATGTATGTGACCGAACGGGCAACGCAAGCAAGGCGTGAGATTGCCCATAATGCAAAGCAAAAAGGGCGCTCGAGGGGTGCTGGGGGGGCGGCGTGAGCGCCCCCCTGCAAAAGAAACGCCGGGAATGCATGCAAAGGCGGCGTGAGCGCCCCCCTGCAAAAGAAACGCCGGGATGCATGCAAAGGCGGCGTGAGCGCCCCCCTGTAATGTTTGGAACCTGCGCGTGCAAGCTGACGGGACAAAAAAGGCCCCGGCAGAAACTCCGGGGCTGTTAAGAATATTGCGCAGAAGCCGTTGAAAATTATTTGGCAATGTCCCAAATTTTGTGAAACTTGCATTCAATATCCGTTGTTTGCGATTATCGCAAGCAATATATCACCGGCATTATGATTTGTCAACCACCAAATAACGGATAGATCCACACGGCTTGTCGCGGCGTGGTGAAACGAAGACGGGCGTATGCAGTGTGATCCACTTTCGCCAAGGCGGTGGAGGACATGCGGGGGCGCAAGCCCGGGCGGCGAGGCGGCTCTCCTGCCGCTGCAGGGAGATTTTGGGGAGAATCCGCAATGTGCACCGATGGTATGAATGCATCACAACAAATGAGACAATAACAATTATTTTGTTTTTTTACAACCGCATTTGGGGCACACCCCGTTGCTGTCAAATAAGATGCCGCAGCAGGGACAGCGATCCATGCTTCCCTGTACCGGAAAACAGCAGGATGCCGAATTATCTCCGCTGATAAAGGTCAGCCGTGCGATATTGAGTTGGTCTTTCAACAGGTCGTAGACGATCTTTATCATTCCTTCGGCGGTCATGGTTTCTTTGGTGACCACGAGGCGGCACTCCGGATATGCCGTGGCAAGTTCCGTCTGAAATGCCGGGCCGGTCATGGTGTTGGTCGCAGCTCCATTCCGGATGCCCTGCTGCTCATAAACCTGCAGTATTGCCGGCAGCAGCGGGTCATCTTTGCGCAGGACCAGGGCATGGTCAAAATTCTGCAGGATGTGCCATGCCGTCTTTTTGATCTCGTTGCACGGGAATACCATATTCACGCCGCAGTTGATGGTGTCTTCCACCTCGATGGTCAGGATCCCGGTGTGACCGTGCAGATATTGCGCTTCACCTTTGAAATTGTAGAACCGGTGGGCGTATTGCAGATGCAATGTGGTAAAACTTCTCATTTTCTCCTCCTTCTTGTGCTTCTGCGCTCTGATATCCAACATAAGCGGATGCACCGGATAAATCAAGGGAAAAATCGAAATTCATTCAGTCACAATTACGGGAAATATATTCTTGAAATGTGACAAATTCGCCGTGCTTTTTCAGGAAATTTATCAAATTTTCCAATCGTTCGCTCTGGGCTTTACCGGCGTGTTTGACCACATAAGCGGGGATCTGCCACTGCTTTTCAGCGGCGCGGGCAGAGTATTCCCACGGATGCGAATACATATTGTAGTAGCCGGTCAATTTCACCGCAGTGGCGGTTGCAAATTTGTACAACGGCAGCGGCAGATTTTTGAACGACAACCAGAAAAGCGGGAAACGGCAGCATGGTACCGCTGATACCGGCAGCTGCAGTATTCCGCATTTTTCCCGGAACGGGCGCAACGGTTTAAGCAAATTGCAGTAACGCCCCGGCAGCCAGACCGGGTTGAGCGAAGATTCATACGCATAACCTGCACTCTGTATCTCTGCTTTATCCACCGGTGCCAGCCGTGCCATCCGGAAGCCGGTGATCTTCTGACCGCTGATCTCTGCCAGTACCTCGCGGGAGCGCGCCAGATGGGAAACCTCAAAGGCGGAGTGATCCATTCCGTGCGAAGCGATTTCATGGCCGTCTGCAGCCATTTTGCTTATTATATCCGGGTGTTTTTCAGCGAAGTTGCCGGTGGTGAAAAATGTCGCCCTGATCTTCGTGCGTTCAAGCACCTTGAGTATCTCCCGAGTCCCCTCTGCGGCAATGGCATACTTGTCGGACTCATCAATGGCGGCACCATACTCCTGCGGCAAATCAAATTCTTCGATATCAAAAGACAACAGCAGTTGAGGAACTTTTTTTGTCCGGTACTTGCGGCAAATTCTGATCTGCCACAATATCCGGCAGAAGTGCAGCAGTTCCCGGAACATCACCTTTGCCCCCATCGCCGAAAAATGCAGTCCTTCCCGGATGGTGATGTCAAACGGCACGATACGCAGCCGGCTCTGTTTCGCCAGCAAAATGAATTCCGTGTCAAAAATAAAGGTGTCTACCGTGGTTTTGAGAAACGCGTCCCGCCCTTTGCGGTTGAAGCCTTTAAGCCCTGCCTGGGTATCCTGCAATTCCGGGGGAAGTCCCAGCAGCAGCCGGTTGAGCAGTTTTGCTCCTCCGGAAAGCATTTTGCGCGAAGCACACAGCGCTTCAGCATATTCCGCACTGCGTCTGCCCATGACAACATCCGCTCCACCGGCAAGCAATTCAAACGCCCGGATCACCGCTTCACTGCCAAACGGGAAATCTCCGTCTGTATAAACGA
The DNA here is from genome assembly GCA_015061495.1 of Lentisphaerota bacterium. Classification (GTDB taxonomy): domain Bacteria; phylum Verrucomicrobiota; class Lentisphaeria; order Victivallales; family Victivallaceae; genus UBA1784. Next base: position 15,603 of record SUWL01000039.1, on the reverse strand, counting down.
TATGATCACCGTCAGCATGCTGCACCAGATGGCGCAGAGAATAACCTTTGCCCCGGTTTTTTTCATAGGGGAGGAAATGCAGATTGCCGCCGACTGCCGCATTGACCCGGTCAAGCGCCGTCTGCGGATAATATTCCGGCGGTGCGCCGTCATTGGTGATGTATAAATGTACATCACCTTTGCCGGACAATGCAGCGGCGATCCGGCTCACCGCATGGCAAACCGGTTCTTCCCAGCCGTCACGGGGACGGTAAAGCGGCAAAAGGATGTCAAATTTCATGATCTTTATTGTTCCCCGACAGGATTATATAAAACAACGTCATTATAATATAGCATTTTATCAAGGATTTTCAACTGTTTCAACGATCTGATGATCCGGTTTTTTGCCCATAACTTTCACTCCGGGTAATCTGCTGAAAATTACCTTTCGCCATTGACAAACACGGCAATGCAGTTTATATTATTTGAGAATCATCATCATGCGGGAGAAATAATATGAAAATCGCCTGGTTCAAAGAAATCATTTCACCGGAAGTCGGTGCCTATATCGCCGGATACAGCATCAACGATAAATCCGTTGCCAAACTCGATGACCTTTATATGACCGGATTGTGTATGGATGACGGCACCAACCGCGTTTTGCTGGTCAGTTTTGACCTGCTCGGTCTGGATGACTGGTATATCCGGAAAATCCGGAAAAATTGCGCCGCCATCCTCAATGTCCCGGAATCAGCCGTGATGTTCACCTGCACCCACACCCATTCCGGCCCGGAAACCCGTTCGCTGGCAGGACACCCGGAACAGCTCAATTTGCCCTATCTGGAAAAATTGTCCGGTCAGCTTGCCCAAGCTGTCGCCAAGACCGCCGCCGGAGAATTTCAAGAGGTCGACACCTATTTTTATTCCCAACTCTGCGAAGAAAACCGCAACCGCTGTTACGTTACCGCCGATAACCACGGCTCATTCACCGCTCACCGCCGGGAGGTCGTCCCCATCGCCAGAGGCTTTGCCGATCAGGAACTCGGTGAAATATTTTTCACCATCCCCGGCACTCCGATCCCGGTCTACGTGATCGGCAATTTCGCAGCGCATCCGCTTGCCAGCCACTCCCCCGGACTGGGCGGAATCAGGATCTCCGCTGATTATCCCGGAGCATTCCGTAACTATATCACCTCTGAAACCGGCGCCGAAGCCATGTTTGTCACCGGTGCCGCTGGCGACCTCGTTCCCCTTGAAGATGAACAGGGTTCCGAAGCCGCCGTATCTGCCGGCAGAAATATCGCCAAAGCCGTTATCAAAGGTATCGTCGATGCTCCCAGAAATCCTGCCAGATTCCGGATGCCCGATGCCAAAGTCGGTTCGCTGATCAAAACATTCAACGTGAAACTGCGCGATAAATACCGCAGGAAAAGCGATAAACTGCCCGCTTCATATCTCGATAAAGATTGCGTCGATCTGGAACTGCAGTTCCTCGCGGTCGGCGATGTCGGCATCGTCGGAGTTCCCGGCGAATTGTGCTGCTCCATCGGTCAGGAAATCAAATGGCACAGCCCTTTCCGCCGGACTATGATCGCCTACAACTCCACCGCCTATTTTTCGTATATCGGACACGCCAATATGCTCGTCGGCGGCGGATATGAGGCATTGTCGCAACGCTGTTCCGCCCGTGGCGGTCTGCAGCTGCTCAATACCGCTGCCGACGGACTTTTTGAACTGCGCAGCGAACTTTACCCCGATGACGGCGAAAATTACCCGGATGACCTCATTCACACTCTGGTAAATATCCCGCCAAACAAATAATTTGGCATGGGCAATTGTTGCTCATCCGTTCACATGCACAGTATGCTCCCCCGCTTGAACCATTTTTTACCACTGCGGATAATCGTGGATGCTTTTTTACGCGCACCGGCGTTCTTTAGAGCAGTAAACGATCGAAAGCAAAAAGAAACGCCCGCGCAGGTAAATTCCTGTGCGGGCAAACATTACCGGCAATTATCAAAACATTTTTTCAAATGCGCTTCATCCGGCGGAGCGGTCAGCAAACTGACTGCGATCAGCACGATGACCGAAATCGGCAACGCGTAGACAAATGGATCGACATGCGGCCACGGATGCGCTGAAATTAACTCGGTTTTACCGAAAAGTTTTTCACAAATCCCCAGCATCGCCGATTCTTTGCGGTGCATGAAAAGCAAACCGAATGCTGAAACTCCGGCACCGGCGGCGATTGCCGCCCAAATTCCTGCCCGGGTCGCTCTTTTCCAATAGAGCGCCGCCACATACGCCGGAAGGAACGCCGCGGCACATACGCCGAAAAAGATCGCCGTTCCGCGCGCCACGATGCCCGGCGGCAGAATAAAGGCAAACAGCAGACTCAATATGATCCCGACAACCACTCCTGCCCGGGTCAGCATCGGTGAGGTGCCGTTGCGGTTGAATTTACCGCAAATATCGTAACCGATCGAAGAACCGCTGACGTGAAACAAACTGGACAGCGTGGACATCGCTGCAGAAAGCATCGTCAATGCAAAAATGTACAATACCACTTGCGGCAATGCTTCCCGGATGAATATGGGGATGATCAGATCCGGGTTTCCTCCGGCGACTTCGATAGCCAGCTGCGCTTGTCCTTCGGCAATGCCCTTATCGGTGTAATAGAAAAACACGTTGGACAGTGCCCCGATCATATATGCCGCCCCGGCGGTACAGAGGATGAAAAAGGAACCGACCATTACTGCCCGGTTGAGTTCCCGGTCGCTTTTTACCGTCATAAATTTGACCGCCAGCTGCGGCTGCGCCAACGCTCCGATACCGACGCCCAGCATCAGACTGGAAACCAGAGTCCACCACCACACCGAATTGAATTCCGGCATCACCGTCCATCCCCGGTGACCGAGGCTGTACTCCAGGGGCAGACGTTCTTTGACCAGCGGTGCCATATCTGTCAACGCCTGATGCGCTTCAGTAAAGCCGCCCAGACGCACATAACAGAGGATCAGCAGTGTCAACATCCCGCCGACCATGATCGTACCGATCAGCGCATCGACATACATGACCCCTTTCAAACCGCCGAAAATTACGTAAACCGCCACCACTGCCGCAAAAATCAGCAGTACCGCCTGATACGGCAGCCCCATGACTTCCTGCAGAAATCTCGCGCCGCTGATCAGGACCACGCTGGAATAAAGCGGCAGAAAACAGAAGATCACCGCCGCGATAAAGACTTTCATCTTTTCACTCTGAAACCTTTTGCCGATAAATTCCGGAAAAGTTTTGGCATCCAGCGCCACTCCGATCCGGCGGGTGCGCCTGCCGAACCAGACAAATGCGCCAATGATGCCGAATGCAATATTCATGAATACCAGCCACATCAGCCCCATGCCGAATTCTCCGGCGATCCCGCCGAAACCGACCAGCGCGGAAGTGCTGATAAATGCCGCACCGTAACTCATTGCCATAACAAAGGGATTAACCGATCTGCCGGCAAGCAGATAGTCATTGCTGTTGCGGGTCTTGCGGAAGCCCCGGAATCCGAGATAAGTGATCATTGCCGCATAGATCAGCAGCAATCCTCCCATTGCAAGCGAATTGATCGCTCCACCTATAGCTGAAAACAACACCGGCATTTTACTCTTCCCCGCCTTTGTTCCAACGGCATGCGCCGTAAATCACTCCCCACAAAGAAATCGCTGCACAGCCGAATACTGCCGCAACAATGTAAACATCACCCAACCCGAACATCTTTTTCCCCTTGATATTATTCTCCTGTTGACTGTAAGCCCGGAATATCCGCCGGAAATGAAAAACGGACAAAGTCTTGAAAACTTTGTCCGTCCATTTTACGAAATCCCGATCCTGCAATTACGCTTTGACGTAATTACCGGTACGGATGCAAGCAGTACACATCTTGACAGTTTTGATGGTTCCGCCTTCGTTGATTTTAACATTCTGCAAATTGACTTCAAACGTGCGTTTGACGTTTTTCACAACGTGCATACCGATACCGCCGGCCTTGATCGCCAAACCTTTACGGGTGATGCAGCCGCCGTTGCCTTTGGTTTTGCCGCAGATGGCACAGACTTTACTCATTTCATCAACCTCACTATTGTTAATAATAAAATTTACATAAAAAATGGTGAGTTGGCCGGGACTCGAACCCGGGACCACCGCCTTAAAAGGGCGATGCTCTACCGACTGAGCTACCAACCCACCTTGGGTGTATCCGTGTTAGCGGATAACAGTTACATAAAATAACGCCGGTTTAGCGAAATTGCAAGTGCTTTTTGAAAAATTTTTCAATTTTTTCCGCATTTTCTTGCTTCCAGCTCGGCTTGCAGTTCACTGTCCGCCGCCAGAACCTGTTTTTTCTGCTTCTCCCGGAAATCTTTGAGTTTCGCCGCCAGCGCACTGTCAGCAGTCGCCAGGATGCTTACGGCATAAAGCGCCGCATTTTTGGCACCGGCTTTGCCGCAGGTTACTGCCGCCACGGGGATCCCCGGAGGCATCTGCACGGTGGCAAGCAGCGAATCGACCGCTTTGAATGGTTCCGATGCCATGGGAATGCCGATCACCGGCAGCGTGGTGTGTGCGGCGACCACTCCGCCGAGATGCGCCGCCATACCGGCAGCGCAGATGATCACTTTATAGCCGTTTTTCTCCGCATCGGCGGCAAATTCCGCCGCTTCGTGCGGGGTACGGTGGGCGGACATGATCCGGGCGGTAAACGGCACACCGAAATCATCCAGCACATCAAAGGCATTACGCACGATTTCCAAATCGCTCTTGCTGCCCATCAGAATCGCAACACTCATTTTTCCTCGTTCCTTAAAAAAACATATATCGCCTGTATCGCCATACAATATAATACATCTTGCCGGTTTTGTCAAGGGCAGGAAGGATTTTTCACCAATCCGGCGATCCCGGTTTTCAACGCCTCCGGAAAAACCTCTTCAGTACAGTTGTTCAGATTGAGTTCCGGTGTCCACGGCGCATGGAACGCGTGATACAACTCTTTGACCCGGTCAAAATTTTCCAGCGCACTTCGCAGATAGGTGGTACTCTGGAAGCGTTCGAGCTGTTCCGGAGAGACTTCCAGATACTTCTCAACGAATAACGCTTTGCGCAAGCCGATCTCAATGCCGAAAAAGAGTATGCTCATTTCCGCAAGCAGGATATACCACTGATATTCAGCATGGTTGCCGGAAACCTGCGGCTCATATTTTTTCAGTGTTTCAAGCAGTGAAACGGCGGCAAAACGTTTGCCGATCAGCCGGTAAAGTTCATTTTCGCCGTCACCTGCTTCATAATCCCGGCGGATATTTCCGCAGATCTCCGCGAAATCATACGGACGGCGGGCGTAACGGTTGAGTGCCTGCGCTTTGCGGTACTGGAAACCCGGGATCACCGAACAAAATCCGGCAATGGCATCCAGTTTGTCCGGCAATCCGGCGATATCAACTCCGAAAAGCTCTGCCGCATAATTTTTCCGGAATTCATCAATGTCTTCTCCGCCGCCGGCAGCATACCCCTGAAAACGCATCGCATACAGTGCATCAAAAAATGAGCATCCCGTATCCGGCCAATCCGTCAGCACCGTGCCGATACCGCCGATGCGCCGCATTGCCCGGTTGAGTTCGATGATATTTGCTTCGATCAGCGACGGGCTGTGATGCAATGCTCCGTGCTGCATCTCTGCCCGTGCTCCGGGACTGCCGATGATCCGTGCCGCCGGAACTTTGTTCATCAGTTCCGCCAGCGGGATATCCACACTGCCGTGGCTGGCATCTCCGTAGTTCCAGAACTGGAACCGCACTCGGTTATCGAAATCCGCCAGGGCTTCCGGATACGCATGGGCGATATCGTGCCAGAGGATCGGGATCACCCCTTTGTCAAGCGCGTAGCGGGTAACTTGAGTCATATATGAACTGTAAAGTTTGCCCTTGCCGTATCGGCGGACAAATTCCGCGCACTGCGGACAAACTCCCAGCTGCCCGCACTCATCACCGCCCAGATGGATATAACGGCAGTCGGGATGCAGTGCCAGCGTGTCGTCGATCAGCCGTTTTGCCAACTCCAGAGATTCCGGGGCAAGGGGACACAACTGCTGGGGGGCTCCGGAAGATTCCGCGCACTGCCGGTAATCTTCGTGGATCAGAATATGATACACATGTCCCAGCACCTGAACCAGCGGGATGATCTCCACGCCGTTATCTTTGGCACAGCGGTTGATCCCGGTGATCTCTTCTGCGGTAAACGCATTGGACGCGCGAATCTGCTTTTCCATGCCGCTCCACGGGAAAAAGGTTTCATATTCGATCAAAAGCGTATTCAAACCGGCTTTTTTCATGCCGTTGAGGATCATTTTTACGGCGGCGCAATTTTGTCCGCACCAGGGCAGAAAATCATTCATCTGGTGCAGACAGACCATAAATCCGCGCATTTCAAGTTTTTTCATCTGCATCGCATCACTCGTAAAGTAGGTCGGAATCCATGTCGTTCCCGGTGAAACGGTAAACTCCCGGAGATATTTCCACCGTATTGCCGTATTTGGACTTCAAACCGCTTTTGCCGGTGACGGTGAGCTGCGCCTGACATGTTCCGGAACCGGTTGCGGCGATCAGCACCACGGATTTGCCGTTTTCATCGGTAAATGCTCTGGCAACTGCCGGGGATTTGCCGCTGTTTTTGACCGTCAGTTGCGGAGCTGCCGCATCGGAAAGCAGATGACCGCTCAAATCCCGCAGCATCTGCGCCGTATTGCAGACCGCCTGCCAGTGTTTCGCAAAATCGTAATCCTGCCGCTTGAGCAAACCCGGATTGAGCAGATCCATATAACTGTAAAAGATGAACCCCTTTGCTCCCCGGATCGCCATCAGCAGGTTCATGGAACGCATCTGTTTCTCCGTAGGCAGACAGTATTCTCTTGCCGGAGAGTAGTTGTGCCACGGAAATATCTGTGGAATGCCCCAGGTGCAGCTGTTTCCGGCAACTTCCTGAAATCCCAGCGCATCGAAGTGCCGCTGGATAAGCTGCATATCAGAGCTGGCATTTTCCACCGGATAGGGATCGACCCCGAAAATATCCGCTCCACCGGCACACATGGCGAATTTCGCCGGATCGTATTGACACTGCCAGGTCGGATGCCACGGGTCGAGCGTGGAAACTTTTGCCCGCTGGTCGATGCGGAACTGCGTGACCGAACTCTCGTCATTGAGATACCATGCCAGCAGACCGGGGTGATCTTTCAGCGAAGAAACGATATATTCCGTCACTGCATCGATCCCTTTTCTGCCGTACATTTCCACCTTTTTACGGCGGGGATGGATATCTTTGAGCGAAATGATGGTCTTGATCCCGGCGTCATCAAATTCGCTCATGATCTGCCGGGTCACATCCATGCCGCTTTTGCCGTCACTCTCCCGTTTCCAGTAATGGCCGTCATAGGGCATGATGCAGTTGAACGGTGATTTTTTCAGCCGTTCGATATCTTCCCGGCGCAGCACATTGCCGCAATGGGTGAATGCCTTGCCGGTCTGATTGGTGAAAATTCCCACCGGGAGAAATTTTTTGCCGTTCACCAGCAGCCGCCCGCGTTCATCGACCCGTACCGCTGAATCGGGAATACGGTCAAGTACTTTGAAATCAACTTTCACCGGCGGAATATCTTTGACCGACGGGTGCTGATAAGCGGCAATGACCGTGTATTCTCCGGCACTCAACTCCGCTTCAAAAGCGTATTTGCCGTTGATGACCGCAAGGGTGTCTTTGAAAACGCATGACCCGTTTTTCTGCAGTTCCACGGCAACTTTTCCCGCTTCCTCGCCCATGCCGATGCCGTGAGAGTGAAATATCAACTGCTGTTTGCCGGGAACAAGCGCATATTTGGTACGCGGTGAAACCAGTTCGGTGTACCATTCGGGCTTGTCTTCTGCGATGAATGGTTCGGCGTACCACGCTTCGCCGGTGTGGCCTTTGCGCATATAAAGCGACATGGTCGCATGGAATTTCCCGTCCGGAGTGGTGGCTGTGCCGGAGATCACCGTCCAATCCCTCGTGCCGGTGATTCCGGAAGGATAGCCGCCTCCGGCGTACTTATTATTCTTCTCAAATTCGATACAGACCGTTGCACCATAACCTCTGGAATGAGTGGAAATGTTGCGGGTTTTGATTTTTACCCCGAAACGGTATTTGGTGCGCGGTTTCAATCCGGTCAGCCGGACGGTGGCAAGGATATAGGATTTATCCTGCCGGTTGTGATAAAGAGCGACCGTGCCGTTGGGACCCTCGCCTTTGACCAGTTTGAAGCCCTGCGGCGTTTTCCAGCGGGTGATATCCGGAGCGTGATTTTTGTCAGCGGCAAAAGTGAAAACCGCCGGAAAGATCAGCAATGCACCGGCGATCATTTTCCATAAATTCATAACTTTATTCTCCATCATTTTTTGGTGAGCACACCGGTGGTCTTGTCGATCGTGGGATTCATATAGTTGTATTTGCTTCCTCCGGCATACCAGGTATCAAAGGGGACAACTTCCACATGACCGTCGAGCATCAAAGCGGTGCATCCTTTGCCGTGGCGGAATGCCGGTGCGCCGCAGTTGTAATCGCCGCCGTACTCTTTCGCCAGCACCGGTTCGATATAGTAACTTTCCGCATCCTTGTGGTCGGTGTAGTGCAGTACGCTGTCGGTGATCACCGCCAGTTTACCGGCTGTTCCGAATGACGCATACTGGTGCTCTTTGAAAAATTTGTTGTAGGAGGCATTGCTGGAGTGTCCGAATGTCCGCATGTTGATCCCGTATCCCAGATAGCGGACTTCAAACTTCCACTTCGGATTGGACGGACAACGGTACACTTCCTGGTCTTTGATGTAACCAAGCCCCTTGCGGGTGCCGTCGCCTTCGGAAAGATAAATGTGCCATCCGGAAGTTCCGCCGGGAAGCTTGATCGTCGTCGCAATGCAGTACCCGTCGTAGTCGGCAGTGTAAGCCGCCGCCGCGATCCCCAACTGCTTCAAGTTATTGATGCAGCTTGCCGTCCTCCCGCGCTCCCGCGCGGAATTCAACGCCGGCAGCAGAATCGCCGCCAATATCGCTATGATCGCAATGACCACCAGCAATTCTATTAAAGTGAAATGGGAGTGTGCGGGGGACAAGGAAAACTTTTTTTCACGAGAAAAAAAGTTTTCCCTTTCCCCCGCGCCCCCTTTCTCTTTCAAAAAAAGCGGTACTCTTTGGGATACATATTGTCCGAGCCCCAGCGAAGCGACTCGTCGCGGCGTAGTGAAACGAAGACGGAAGGGCGAGTTTTTCCGCGACCCGCCGAGCGGGCGGGAAAAGAGGTTTTTCCCCTCTCCCCAAACCCCACTTCCCTTTTTAAGAGAAGCGGACTTCTTTGTTGAGTTTGACATGCAAATCGGTGTGAAAACAAGACTTTTTTTCATTTTTCATTTTCCTCAAATTGATTCGTTTAACGCTAAACTCAAAAGGCCGAAATTAACTCCGTACTGAAGTTCACCGGATTTTTACCGGGATCTCTTCAGCACAGAGCGTATTACTTCAGAATTTCACCAGATCAGCCACCCTGACCGGATTTCCGGAAGCGATGGACTTGTTGGCAGCGATACCGGAAAGAATGGATTTCGCTCCGTCGATGTAGTTCGCGGCGTGTCCCAGAGGGTCATCTTCCACTCCGACGAAAATATCTTTGAGCATGCGTTTGTCGCCGCCGCCGTGTCCGGCTTTGTCGGTTTCCTCATAGGTAATGACCCGGGGTTTGCCCCAGAGCGGCTGAAAGGTGATCTCCGGAATACCGGAATCTTCTTCGCCGATCTCCCGCATCCCCGGCTGGTTGAAGTCCTCATGTCCGCCGTCCACGAAACTTTTTTCCACCACGGTGAATTCCAATCTGCCTTTGGTTCCGTTGAAACAGACCCGGTAGCCCTCTTTGGGGCAGTGGGCACAGAGGGTGTAATTCATGGTCACTCCGTTGGTATAACGGATCATCACATTCATGTTGTCCTCAATAGAAATGCCGTCACTGAAAACACTCTGATCACGGTAATAACCATCCTCATGCTCGGCGTTGAAGTAAAGTGCCATCAGCGCTTCGTCGCTCTCAATGACCTTGAAACCGAAAGGATCTTTGGCGGCGATCTCACTGCCTCTGGAACGGGCGTAAAACTGGGTGACTCCGCGTTTTTCCGCATTTTCTTTGCCGTAGAATTTAAGATCACCCATGGCGAAGACCGTTTCCGGAGTGGAATCGAGCCACCAATTCATCAGGTCAAAGTGGTGGGTGGATTTGTGGACCAGCAACCCGCCGGAATTGCGTTTGTCCCGGTGCCATCTGCGGAAGTAGTCCGCACCGTGACTGGTATCCAGCAGCCATTCAAAAGTGGCACTGGTGATCTCTCCGGCGATTCCGGAAGCGAGCAATTCTTTGACTTTGGTATTTCTCGGAGAGTAACGGTAATTGAATGTAACGGTCAACTCTCTGCCGGTGCGTTTTTTGGTGTCGATGATCTGCTGACACTTTGCCGCATCGACGGTCATGGGTTTTTCGGAAATGACATCACAGCCCAGTTCCATGGCACGGCAGATGTATTTATGGTGGGTGCGGTCAACGGAACAGACGATCACTTTGTCCGGCTTCTCGGTTTCGATCATCCGGTCAAATTCCGAAGCATGATAGAGATTCGGAGCCGGACACCCCTCTTTTACGATATAATCTCTCCAGTAATTCATCCGGGAAAAGTTGGTATCGCACAAAGCAACCAGCTTATTCTCCTTGCGGTACTCGCGGCAGAGCGCATTGACATACATGCCGCTGCGTCCGCCATTGCCAACGATCACAAATTTTTTCACCTTTTCATTCCTCCGTAAATTTGATACTGTAAAGATCACATTCTCTCATTTTAATCCGGAAACGGAACTTCCCGGCGGGAATACCGGTAAGTCTTTTACCGTTCCACTCCGGAACAAAGCTGATTTTGTCTCCGAAAAATTCCGTCATATCCGCAAAAGAATACCCGGGCAGCACTTTGCCGTTTTCATCACAGATTTCCATGGAAAATGCGCCTCCGGCACTGGTAGAAAGATTCAATTCCACATCGCCGCAATTTTTTCTTTCCAGCACTCTGGAAAGCACCGTTCCTTCCTCAACTCCGGCATACAGCGAAGTAAATCCGTCGGTACGCAGACGGTACATCAGCGGTTTGCGGTTGTGGTAGAGCAGTAAAGTTTCCGGAGTTTCCTGAATGATGCCCCAGGTAATGTAATTCATCCGGTTCAGCCACCGCTCCGGATCAAGTCCCGGACGGATCCACGCTTCAAAGGAGGGGCGGATGATCCCCTGACCGTTGCGGGAAAAGAGCAGCACTATATCGGTCGCCGAACCGCGGTTTTCAAAATATCTGGTCGCGGCACCGACATAGTAGTGCGGAGCGCGCTCATACGGAGTCAGACAACTGGCGTAAATATGTTCATCTTTGCGGTTGACTTTCAGATATTCCGGTTCGCTCCAGTGGATGAAATCCTTACTGGTGACTTTGGCAAACGAGCGCAGACCGGTCAAACCGTCCGCCGTCTTCCAGACCCGGATATACATGACATAGCACTTTTCCGCCGGAGAGTAAAAGATCACATTGAGCGAATCTAACATATGACCGCCGTTTTTCTCCGGTTCATAAGCCATCACCGGCTTATCCGAATAAGGTTTCCAATTGATGCCGTCCGCTGAATAATAGGCGAAAAGACCTTTGGTTTCGCGGACACCGGCGACCGCTTTGTAACGTTCGGCAGCTTTGCACTCCGGAGCGGTATCATAAAACGGGGCAAAATTATGGGTAATGATCTCCTGTCCGTAAATGAGCGCATCGCCGGGAACCGGTTTGCCGGGGAAGCGTTTCCAGTTGGATTTTTCCCACTTCACACCGTCGGAACTTCTGACCAGTCCGAAAAATTCACCGGGATGATTGTTATACATACTGCCCCGGTAAACGCTGTCCACCCCCCGGTAATAGAGAAAATAACTGCCGTCGGGATTTTTCAGGATCGTACTGTAATGGCCGAGTTTTTTACCGGCATGAGCCGGCAGTTCCACCGGTTCATGCTGCCGGATGGAAACGTTGGAGCTCTTTCCGATCAGGAAATCATCCACAAAAAGTTCTCTTTTGCCGGTCACATCATATACAGTATTCATCGCACACCCTCCTGTCAACACGGTTGCCCCCAAGATTAAAATCAATGCTTTCCCCGTCATCTCGTTCTCCTTGCTGCTTATTGTTATTGATCCCCGGAGACCAGGTAAAGTCCGCCCCGGTCAACTCGATAACTTTGGAAAATTCTGCAACCGCTTTACCGGCGGTCTGCTGCTGGATCGCCCGCAACGCGTGCAGACACCGTTCCTGTGTGTGGCTTTTGACCAGAAATCCCTGATGTCCGCCCAGATCCGAAGCGTAAAAACTTACTACCACGATCCGGTGTTCCGGAATACCGGCGCACTGGATAAGCGTATTGCGGCTCAACTCGTTGCTCACCTGAAAAAACACCCCCGGATCGGCGGATTCTGCCGGAAGCGGCAATCCGGAATTGCGTCCGAACCACCGCAAATCTTTCGCACCCTGCGGTTTTAAAAATTCCAACATATCCGCTTCCATCTTTTCGGAACTTATCACCGAATAGGGAATTTTTCCGGGCTTGGAAGGTTCTCCGAATAACGCACAGGGCAGGCCGCTGTCTTGAAGCACCCGGCAGATCTCACCGTCTTTACCGGGAATATCAAGGTTGCTGATCACTCCGCCGATCATATTGGCATCACGCAAAATGGTGATGCGCTCCTCCAGTTCCTCCACACTCCCGTAAGTGATAAACAGGACTTCCATCTTTTCAGCGGCAAAGGTGTGCTTGGCACTGCTCAACAGGTCAAACCAGTAAAGATTGGGAGCCGCCGAACCGTCTTTTGCTTCATAGATGCACAGTGCGATCAGCGGGATCACTCCGGTACGCATGGCTTGGGCAAGGCGGTTTTCCCGATAACCCATCTGCCGGGCGGTCTGACGGATCTTTTCGGCAAGTTCTGCAGAAACTCTGCCATTGTCCTTTCCGCTTAAAACCAGCGAAACGGTCATGGCACTGACCTTTAATTCCGCGGCGATCCCCTTTAATGTCGGTTTCATAAAAAATCTCTGTTTTGCCGTTTAACGTTAAATTCTTTTTTAATGTAACACCTGATAAAAATAAAATCAAGAGGGAAAAGGAAAATTTTTTGGAAATTTGGGAAATCACCAATTTTTCAGGTTCACCGACGGTTTGTGACCGGAATACGCAGAAAAACAGCTTTCTCCCCGGATGCATTCCAAAGCGTGTCCGGCTTGCATTTATTACTGCAAAAAAACGTCCGCGCGCGCAAGCTGGCGGGGCAGATGAAAATCATTGTGAACTTCTGTCACAAACCGTCGATGGGACAACAAATCGGGCAGTTACAATTATTTTTAATAAAAATCACCTTAAGCAGTTGCAATATTTTGATGTACATGTTATATTGTCAGTGTATTACATTTGTTGTATACTGCCGGGAAGGGGAAATTTACCTTATTTTACAATTACGGAGGAAGTATGGATTACACTGTCGGTTCCGGAAAAGTCTCAAACGGTTTGTCGATCACCAATTATGATACCCTGAAAATCTTTACCGGCGGTATAGCTTCCAATACCACCGTCAGTGCCGGAGGGTCCGTTACCTGTTCATCCGGCGGCAGTGCCTGCAACACTTCAGTCGGTTCCCGCGGGGATATGACGATAAGTGCCGGCGGCTATGCCAGCAGGATAAATATTGACGGCTGGGGTTTCGTCCGGGTTTCCTCCGGCGGCTCGGCATACCGCACCACGGTCAGCAACGGCGGAGTGTTTGTCGTCAGCAGCGGTGCCAAAGTGACAAGTGTGGCGCTTGGCAGTGGTTCGATGACAGTTTTCGGCGGCGGCAGTGCCCATACAGTTATTGTCGATTCCCGGAGCTTGATGCGCATATCCGCTTCCGGCATCGCCACCTCGGTGACAGTCAAAAATTCCGGGTATCTCTATGTCTACAGCGGAGCAGTTGCCCGGAATCTGACGCTGATCAGCGGAACAGCGGATGTTGACGGCACGGTAGACGGAGGAACGGTTCTCGGTGGCGGGATGCTGCTGCTTTCATCGGGGGCAAAAGGTTATGATTTGCGCATCTCCTCCGGCGGATCAGCCGATGTTTATACCAACGGGCTTGCCAGCGGCGGATCAGTATGCGGCGGCAAGATTTCCGTCTATGCCGGCGGCAAGATTTCCAGTATGTCAGTTGACAGTTACGGATATATTGCCGTAAGTTCCGGCGGCAGGGTGGAAAATACGGCATTGCGGGTATTGGGCAGCATGTTGGTTTTCTCCGGGGCACAGGCAGAGAACACCCAGGTCAGCAGCGGCGGCGGATTGTATGTTTACAACGGCGGCAATGTTTTAAGTTCCTTGATCAGCAGTGCCGGCAGAATCTATGTCAAGTCCGGCGGATGGGCGCAATGGTCGGTTGTCCGCTCCGGCGGTACGCTGATCGCGGAAAGCGGCGGAATGAATGTTTTTGCGGAAGTTTACGGCACTGCCGTGGCAAGTTCCGACGGGAGGCTTTGGGGAACGGCGGTGAATTCCGGCGGCTATCTGCAGGTTTCCTCCGGCGGATTGGCAGGATTCACTTCTCTCGGGAACATGGGCAGTGCCAGTTTGTTAAGCGGAGCAACCCATGCCGGATTATTGAGCATCGCTGCCGGAGCGGTGGTCAACGCATCTGCCGGAGCAGTGGTGGATTTTACTCTCGCTGCGATAAACGAGTCTGCCCACGGTTATCTGATCGACGGTTTGTCCCGGATATCCGGTGCGCCGACTTACACTGTCACTTTGGCAGATGACCAGGCCGCCGGCACATATAAACTGGCGCAGGGAGCGGAGAATTTCACCGCATCGGTCAAAGTCGGCAACGGTGAAGCCTATTTCGGCACGCTTACGGTCAATGGAGAAGCTCTGACCGTTGGTACCGCCAGTTACAGTTTGACACAAAAGAGTGGCGATTTGTTCTTCAACGTTGCCAGGAGTACGGTATTCATCTACAGCGGCGGCAGCTGTACTTCGGCGGCAAATACGGTTTCCAATGTAAAACTGGTTTCCGGCGGCAATGATATGATGGAAGTTTTCTCCGGCGGGGTGGCAAATAACACCATCGTGGATAACTACTGCTCAATGTATGTTTACAGTGGCGGAGTGGCAAATGGCGCGACCGTTTACTATATGGGACAGCTCTATGTCGAAAAAGGGGCAGTCCTTAACAACGGCATCATCCGTTTCGGGAAAACCTACATTTCCAGCGGCGGCGTGGCGAGCAATACGGTCGTTTCGCACGGCGGTCTGGTCTTTGTTTCCAGTGGCGGCAAAATGGAAACGGCGGCGGTTTCTTCCGGCGGCTGGATACACCTCTACTATGGAGGTCATGCCAATAATGCCACGGTCAACGGTTACGGAAGATTCTACGTTTCCAATGCCGCTTCAGCCAATAATGTAACGGTAAACTCCAACGGCTTGAGTTTCA
>SUWL01000119.1 GCA_015061495.1 Lentisphaerota bacterium | reverse complement strand
CCAGAAGCATAGGAATATGAAGTTCAGCAAGCTGCGTGGTAAGGTAAAGACTGCGCTGCAAAATGGTGGAGTCAACCACATTTACAATAAGGTCAATACCTTTTTTCGTCAGTTCCTCAAAAACGACCGCTTCTTCCGGAGAAGAACTGGAAAGAGAATAGACTCCCGGCAGGTCGATCAACTCTATTTCCATATCATTTAAGGTAAATGAGCCGGATTTGCTTTCCACGGTTACGCCGGGATAGTTACCGACGTGCTGTCTTGCACCAGTCAGAGCATTAAAAATACAGGTTTTGCCGCAGTTGGGATTACCGGCAAGGACAATGCGGAATTTTTTACTCATCGTTGGAATCCTCCGTTTTTTCAAGCATGATACAGGCGGCATCATCTTTGTGGAGAGCCATACTGGTTTCCATAACTTTTACCCGGATCAGACCACCGAATGGGGCGTGTGCCTCAATGAGCAATTCCGTTCCGGGAACGATCCCTACATCAGCAAATTTTTTACGTCCACGGGACTGAGGCGAAATTCCGACGATGGTTGCCTTCGTCCCGACCGGCAGTTCAGCCAGAGAACCTTTTGCATCTGCACAACCACAGGTACAACATTGCTGCTTCATAATGCTTCTCCTTGTTATTTAATATGCTATAAATAATTAGCCTCGTCTAACCTGCAAATCAAAAAAAGAACAGAAATGCAGGAGAATACCTGAAAGAAATTTACTTCTCCATCATTCTGCTTTTGTCATAATATATCACGGGATCATAAAAATTCAAGTTAGTCTTGGCTAATTTTTTCAAAAATTATTCGCCCGGAATCATCGGCTTTGCCACTCTGAAAATACGATAGCAAAAAGGCGGCATGAGAACTCCAACAGCCACAAAAGTATTTGGCTTTTACCTGAAACGCTTAAAGCTTTCACTATTCTTGCGTTGACGGTAATTTTTAAATTGCTGCGGCTTACTTGATGGAGTAAGATCGGATTTCAGATAAAAGGATTTCAATGGTTTATATCCGGCTTTTTCCATAAGTTCATCCCAATTTCCAGGAAGTTCAATTTTTACTGATGTAAAACCTCCTCCGGGAACACACATAGTCTTGTTGCGGTTTACGTCTCCAGTGATGATAATTGCGGTCTTGCCCGACTGCATGACAGGTACTGTTTCCATTGTCTTTAACTTTGTCCATGTCAGCCATGGGGGAACGGCTGTTGTTGTTGCGTTTTCTTTTCGGGCAATACGGTAACTGTGGCGGTGCAATGAGTAGGTATTTTCGTTGAATGAACTCCCCGGATTTGCCCAGTAATTGGCATAAGTTCTGGCATCCAATGGTTGCCGGGCGGTTGCGATCAATGCCTGTTCCAAATTTTCCTTACTGTCGTAGCCTTTTGCCAGATCGCGTGCAACATTACCGGTAATCAACATTGCCCGATATACAAACGGCATACCGCTGCCGATGGCAAATTGCTGCTTTTCCACGGCATCTTGTGCCATAAGTTCCATGATTTTCTGCGGTTTTGCAGTTGCCGGAGCAAGGTTGTTGCCCCAATTAAGTGATGAACCTGCCGTAAGTACATTGTCATTTAATTGAAATCCCTGCTGCATGTGATAGGGACGCCAATTCAAATTTACTGCAGCTTTATCATCTTCGACCAGACACCACGGCATGAGGTAACCGAATGTCCCCATGCGGTTTTCTTTGATATGGTATCCACCCAGATTAAGCATCGCAAGATTGATGAAACGACCGATTTTTGCATTACGGATATTTGAAATTTCACCCTGACCGCAATCAAGTTCCAATTGCCGTGCCAGAGGTCCATTCAAAATAACATATGGCGTCCATGCGTGAGTACTTGCCAAAGTCCTGCGGAAATCACCATCCGTCATGGCTTTGGTAAATGCAATCAATATGGGCATATATTCCGGAGGACATCCTGCCATAACTCCGTTGACAGCAACCAGTTCTGCCGTTGCTTTGCGGTAAGCTGGAGGAATTGCAGCAATAACATCCTCTGGCTTATAATCGGTATATTTCATAAATTCGGCAACTCTTGCCGCTGTTGGCGGAATGATCGGCAAGCCATCAGTCCAGCCGTTTTGGGTGAAATAAAGATTTATCTCATCCAGACTTCCTTTATACACAATTTTATCTGCCGTATTATTGGATTTTGCCGAAGATTTCTCCGCTTCAGAAAACGGTTCAGTCAGTGCCTTGACGATTTGAGGATAAAGTATATTCCGGGTATTTTTCAACAATTCATCTCTGGTGTGAGCAGAAAAAGCTCCGGGATATACAGCAATGCGTGTCATCATCACGCCTGCGGTTCGGGCGGTTAGTCTGGCTTGGTCAGAAAAACCCGGAGCTGCGATCATCACAGATGGTATTCCGGAATATTCCGCCGCAATACATGATCCCATCTCTTTGGGCGTACAAAGTCCGCAGCCGCCATTACCTGAAATTACAGCATCGATTTTCAGCTCCTTCAATTTCTTCATAAAATCATCTTTCTGCCGCCGTATAACTCCGGGACCGGGCCACGGACCGGCAGAACCGATTTCGCTCAATACATAAATTTTTGCATCCGGATAATCGCGTAGGATAAGCCGTTTTAATTCCGGATGTGTAACAGATGCCATAAAACTGCCGCCGACGAGGGCAATGTTTTTGCCGTTGAGCGTGTTAAGCCGCTGCGGTTGTTTGATTGCTTTTATACTGCTTAGCCCGACCGGAGACAAAACACCGTTGTCTGTTTCGGAAGCAGCTCCAGGCAATTTACATACTCCTGATTCATCGCAATCTTCCGCCGCCCGGATATTTTGCATCCAACAGATAATAGACAAAAAGACCAATGCCGTATAAATTTTAACCATAACCTGTCTCCTGGAATTTATGACCACATATATATAACGTTTTTAATGATGAATATATTGTAAGTAAACACAAAAAAGCAGCAGGATGATTCCTGCCGCCACAGGCTGCATTTATTTTATTTTTATTATGATGAATGAGGCAATAAACTCCTCGAAAATTCTTGAAAATCATCGCTGCGATCTCAAAGCGGGGCGTTTTCGGTGGTTATTTATTCAATAGCCACGCTCAAACTACCGCTGTGATCTCATCAACGATAAGAGTTCAATCACTTTTTAATTGACTTTTGTAATGACCTCTGTATATTCCCGGATATAGCTGAAAATGGTCTGTTTTTACAAGATGAAAACCTCAAACGGTACCAAACGGTACTATTTGAGGCAAAATAAGCACAAAAATGACGGCTGGAATTTTTATCTTCCCCCGCAATTCTGAACCGCATTTTGAGCTTAAAACTTCAGAATTTCGCTGTGAAATCAAATTCAGAAAATCGCTTCACTTTCAGTCAGAAAAACTCAGAATGAGAAATATTTGGCAATCATAGTTCTGTCAGCGCACCCACGATATACCCATATTACAACATGCTCAATGCTTTTCCATCCCGGTTACGGCAAATGATCCGTCATTGAAAATTTTCACCTTCAGAATCATGGGGGTATTCCGCCGCCGCAGTTCCTTTTCCAATTCGGGGGCTTTCAATTCATTCAGATAAAAACG
>SUWL01000038.1 GCA_015061495.1 Lentisphaerota bacterium | reverse complement strand
AAAGTCGCGGCGGCTCCGCTCGCTTGCGGTGAATACAGTGCGAGGTAAGGTCGCCGTTAAACCGGGGCAACAGTGAAGGAGTGCAGCATACCTGCATGACTGAACTGTTGCCGCTGGTTTGACAAGAGATTACCCGCAATGCTTTCACCGCCTTGAGCGGGCGGGCGGGCAAGCCGCCCTTAATGGGGCTATGCCCCCGTGCCCCCGAACGCTGGTTAAGAAAGACTGTTGTATACAAACCTCCCTTACGTTTTATAACGTTTGGGAGTTTTTCTTTTCACTGAAAAGGATAGTTCGCAAATAAAAGCGAAAAGTCGCGGCGGCTTCGCTCGCTTGGCTGTTTTGCGAAAAACAGTAGTGTCCCCCTCTCCATTACGTTTTATAACATCTGGGATTTTTGTCCTTATTTGTGTACCCAAACGCTGTTCCACGCTTCCGATTTCTCCATAGTTGTATATTCTTCCCCGGTGATCAGACAGCAGTTGTTCCATTTGACGAGAATGGAGATTTTAACTCGCAGGAGCAAAAGGTAAAGAACAACACCGTCCCCAAACACCTGCCTGCAGCTGCAATGCAAAAAAAACTTCCATACCCGGTTAAGAGTATGGAAGCTGGGTGTATCAGCGGGTGTGCGGACTACTCAAGCAGCAGCCACATGGATTTCCAGGCGGGCATATTGAGGGTCAAACGGTCGGTATTTTCGGCAATGACCTTACCGCTCTGGACATCGCGGACTTTGGCAGCTTTACGGGGAAGTCTGACCTCGTAAGTACCCGAAACGCAGCTGTGCAGATTGACAAAGAAGTCGTTGACTTCGGAGATCAATCCGGGTTTACTGACGGTATAGATACCGGCAGATTTTGCGGCGTTATAGAGCAATTCCGGATCGACACCGCCGGGGGCGGCGCAAAGGATACTGGTCCAGTTATCAAAGCGTTTGACCGCCATTGCGCTTCTGCCGTCCAGATAAGTTCCCAGAGTGACCGCCTGCGGATCGTTGATGGCGATGCAGGGCATGTAGTAGTGACTCAAGGGGACATTCATGGAGTAGATACGGCTGTGGATCGCACCGTTGCCCAGATGTTTATTCAGTCCGGCGGCAAGCGGATCGCTGCATTCGGCGGAAATAACCTCGAAATTCTGTTTTTTTCCGGTATAATCGATCTTGAAACCGGTGATTTCGCTGCTCAATGCGGGATCGAAGCGTTTTTCATTCTGAATACCGGCGGAAAATGTCCAGATGAGGATATTGCCGTCTTTTTTCAGTTCCCGGTTGATGAAGTTGCGTTCTTCAGCGGTCAGCATGTGACAGTTGAGGAAGACGAATACTTTGTGTTTCTTATACACATCGCGTTTCATCATATCTTCAAGGAAGTAGTTGGCGGTCGGCACACCGGAGCGGCGCAGATTGAAGATCATCTCATCGAGCGCACGGTTGGCGAAGTTGCCCATACTCCAGCCGAATGGGGCATCGGCGAAGACACTTTTCTGCGACCAGACCAGCGCGGCACCGGGCACGAACTTATCTTCAGAAGCGCGGGAAGCGACATAATTGGAGGCTCTGGTTGCCGCCCGGATCACCTCCTGGGCATCGGGATGACGGAATTGATTGCTGCCGAGGTCAAAGATCCAGTAGCCGTGGTTGCGGGCGATCATCTGCCCGGCATCTTTCATAAACTGCGCGCGGAACTGCCGTTTGCTGTATGGCACACCGGTCCACATATCGTTGACCTCATTGTAGATGCAGCGCATCCAGCAGCGGGTATCCATTTCCGCAATACAGACTTTACCGGCTTTGGCGTAGGTATCTGCGGCAAGGTTGATGCCGCCGGCAAATCCGACATAACGCCGTTCATAGGCAGGCTGGGGAACAAAGGCATCGTAGCAGGAGTTGAGCAGAGCGGAGAAGTTTTTCTGCCAGCCGCCGCCCATGCACCAGGTCATGACCAGCTTATCATCGCCGAACTCTTCTTTGAAAATTTTGGCGAAGTATTCAGAATTTTTCCAGATCTGCGCCTCCCGGAATTCCCGGTGATCCATCTGCGGACGGTGACGGGCGGGATCGAGCAAGACCTCCTGTCCGGCATCCTTGGGGAACCACTGGGGCATGTAAGCGGTGTCAATGGTGACTTTGGGATCATTCCATGCTTTCTGCAAAGCGGCATCGGTTTTGTAGCGTTCCCGGAGGAATTTGCGCCACGCCTTGTAAGCCGGTTTGCTGTAGTCCGGATAGTGGATCTGGAACTGGTTGTCATGTCCGCCGCCGATCATACCGCCGGCAATGATTTTGGCATAGGGGCGTTTTTTGATTTCCCGGAGCATCTGCCGGAAGTTCTCACCGGCATACTGCCATGCCAGTTCCGAATACTGCGAGGGCCAGAGAACATCATCTGCGGTCGGCTTGGCGGAAAATCCGTGCATATTGCCGCGGGTGGCGCCGATTCCCCAGTTGCCTTTTTCATCCCGCCACGCTTCATCCGGGTGGGCTTTGACAAATTCGCTGGGCCAGTTGATGGTGACACCGATGATAAAGGTGGCTCCGGGAGCATTTCTTACGGCGTGATCGACGATCTCCAGCTGCTGACTGTAATCTTTGACCGGTTTGCCGTCCCAGCCTTTGTAAAAGGGCCAGTAGCGGTCAAGAGGTGAAAAGCGCACATGGGCGACCTGCAGCTGCACTTCACCGAGCCGGTGCATGTAGTCGTAATCGGCATTGGGAGAGGTCTGGGTATAGAGAACCGGAGCGGCTTTTTTGCCGTTGATCAGGAATGAAACTTTGCCATTGGGTTCTTTGACCACTTTGGCGGATGCTTCCGGCCGGGGAGCGATGATTTTCATCGCTTCTTCCATGGAATATTTGGTATCCGGAGTGGTGGGGCCGGTTTCACCGATTTTCCACGGTTCAGCGGGGAACTGGACATCATCCACCCAGACCGTTGCCGGAGAACCGTACAGCAGAATCGCCGGACGTACCGGAGTGGCAGTCTGCCGGTGGCCGAACATCAGCACCCTTCTCGCCCAGGCGTGATCGGGAGTGTTGCGCAGCCGTTCCTGACTGTTTCTGCCTCTGCCGCCGTTGATTGCCGGTTCATCCCGGTACAAAGTGCCTCTTTCACCGATCAAACGTGCCATAAGCAGTGTATTGTGCTTGGCATCTTTGGTTTTGAAGTAAAAGCGGTAGGTCATGGGATCTCTGATATTGCCCGGCGGTACGATCACCGGCATTTTGGTGGAAACCATGATATAGCCTTTACCATTGGTCTTGGTGATTTTAAGGGACTGTTCACCGGAACGGGCAACGGTATTGTCCAATTCGACTTTGCCTTCAGCGCCGTCAATGAATTCGACCTGCCAGCCGACGAGTCTGTCACCTTCAGAGCCTTCAAAATCGCCGTCGGCGATCCGGTTGTCGCCGCGCAGAGCGACAGGAGGATTTGCCCATTCGACGGCATCGGCAAGTTCAGCGGGGACACCATCGCGCAAACCGCGGATGGCGGTAGCGAGGGTAAGCCGGGTGCGGTTGTCTTTTTCCAGCAGAATATTTTTGAGTTCCGGATAGATCTTTTTGCCCATGCGTGCCAGAGCCATGGCGGCGTGGACACGAACCGGTTCATGTCCGTCACTGAGCAGACGGGTGATCAGAACTTTACGAGCGGGATATGCCTTTTCGCCGAGGGTCATAAGTTTGTATGCGCCCCGGTTGCGGACTTCGTTATTCTCATCCTGCAAAGCGATGCGGGCAGCTCTGCCGGAGTCATCCGCCATGATTTGGGCAATTTTCTGATCATTACCGGCGACCTGCCATTTGCTGTCCGGCTGCGGTTCGCTGCCGGAGGTCGTTTCGCAGTTGATCCGGGTAATATCCAATTTGCCGCGCACCTCGATCATAAAGGCGATTTCCACGAGCTGATCGGGCAGATTGTCCATGGGCATGACGATTTCCGGATCGGGATGGGAAGCATCAACGGTGATCGGGTTGCACAGCGTACTGCCGAGGAATTTGGAATTTTTACCGTACTTGTAGTACCCGAAACGGACGGAACCGTTACCGGTGGCTTTCATGGTGAATTTGATATCAAACCCCTCAAAGCTCTTCCGTTTGGCGCGGTAGACCTGCGTCTGGATGAGCAGTTGACCGCACCTGGTGGCATCAACAGTAAGTTTGTTGATTTTGCCGGGGACGAAACTTACCACGCCTCCGGCGGTCGGCTTACCGTAAACTTCGGTAACGCGCCAGCGGGTGGGAAACCGCTGGGCGTTAAAAGTGATACCAAGTTTTTTATAGTAAGCTGTCTGGGAAGCGGTCACCGCCGGACAATCATGGAAAGTGATGTTTTCC
This sequence comes from Lentisphaerota bacterium, assembly GCA_015061495.1. Classification (GTDB taxonomy): domain Bacteria; phylum Verrucomicrobiota; class Lentisphaeria; order Victivallales; family Victivallaceae; genus UBA1784. The sequence goes on along the minus strand of SUWL01000038.1, from coordinate 23,593 downwards.
ATAAGATTTGCCGCATACGCGGAAACAGCGGGCAAGAGGAACAGCAAGGCAATTGATTTTTTCATTTTTGAGCTCATGCCTATCAATTGTTCCAGCTTGCACTGCGTTCATAATTTCCCTGCCACCACGGATGGGAAGTGCTGGTCTGATAAGTAGCGGTGGTCAACTCGTCACTGACAGTTCCGGTTTCGACGTGACCGTCAACTTTCAACAGGATGTAACCACCAAGAGAAGGATTTTCCAAATTGCTGTAGTGCCGGGCATCGGTTTTTTCATAACCATAGACAGTGGTACTTCCGGAAGTCGGACGGGCATTCTTATCGTTAACCGAATCAACGACCATGATCATCCGGGAAGGATTACGCATTTGGGTAATTTTACCATCATAGCAATTGTTATACGGGGAAGAACCGCCTACATAACCATTATAACCATAACAGCCGAAACCGCCGATACTATCAGCACCCTCACCGCGGATCTGATAGTTGGGACAAAGCATACCGGCAGGTTCATCACCGTAATATACTTCCAAAAAGTAGGTATACCAGGTATTTGCGCCATCCCAGGTACGTTTGAGACCGGAAAAGCTATTGGTGGCACTCGCCGGCAAACGCCCGTTATCATTTTCGTAAGTCATCATGTAAACGCCGATCTGCTTCTGATTGTTGATGCACGTGGTTCCTCTGCCGCGTTCCCGGGCGGAATTGAGTGCGGGCAGCAGGATCGCCGCCAGAATGGCGATGATCGCAATGACTACGAGCAGCTCAATAAGGGTAAAACACGTCGGTTTTACCCGCCTGCAGGCGGGGCAGCTTTGCGCTTTAACGGATTGATACTTCATACTCTTGTTTCCTTTCTTTGGGTTAGGTTAGGATGCATTTTTTATTCTGCACAACTCTGCAAGACCGCAGATTCTTCACCGGCAAGTGCCAGACTCCACGAACTTGCTTCATTGAAAAGATCCAGTTTCTGCATGGGTGCCGCCGGACAGCCGCAACTGGCGGAGCAGTGCAGTTTCGGCTTGAAAAGGATATTGGCAAACTCGGCATCCACGATTTTATTGTCAATGCGTTCTTTGAGCAGTTCCACACTTTTGCGGGCGATCTCACACACCGGCTGAACCATCGTCGCAATCGGCACCGCTGCCAATTCACACACACTCAATCCGTCGTAACCGATCATCGCCACATCGTCCGGCACCCGGATACCGGCATCCAGACACTCCCGGATCAAACGGGCGGCAAAAAGATCGTTCTGCACGGCAATGGCATCGATTTTCAATTTGCGCACCAATTCCGGCAAGCCGCCGTTTTCGGCGATTTTCGCCCCGGTGATCAGCAATTCCGGATCGTAAATACCCGCTTCTTTAAGGAAGTTTTCCCACGCGGTCATCCTGCCGTGGCACTTGCTCTCATAGTAGGAGAAAAAGGCGATCCGCCGTCTGCCGTGACCGTAGAGATGTTTCACCGCGATTCTGCCGCCGTAATCGTAATCCACGTGGATATCGAAATTTTCCGGAGTTCGCAAAAAAAGACGCGGCACCCGGAATTTCTGCGGCACAACCATGTTGCTCCCGGGGAAAACAATGATTCCCGCCACCCCTTTGCTCTCCATCATCCGGACGATCTTGTCTGCGCTGCTTTCACTCATCCGCTTTTTTCTGCCGCGGCTGCTGTCATCAAGCATCGCCAGACGGTTGCTGTCCAGCGTATCGTAACCGCACTGCGCCAGCCGCGCCGACAACTCCCGCGCCAACAGCGGTTCGATCCCGTAAAACGGCGCCTGACGGAAAATCCCGATCGTATTGGAACTGCCCCCTTTGAGCATCCGGCTCGCCGTACTGGGAACATAATTCAATTCAGCGGCGATCTTCAAAATCTTTTTCCGGGTCTTTTCCGATACCCGGCTGCGGGTCGCCCCGCTCAAATCTCCAACCAGACTGAAGTCCGTCCCGCTCAACGCAGCCGACACCGCCTGCTGGGAAACATTCGCCAATCTGGCGATCTCTTTCATTGTTACCATTCGAACCCCCATACCAACATTTGATAGTGCGTACTATTAGCTCATGGTTATAAGTATACCACATCTTCTTAAAAAATGCAACAGCAGTTTTGAAAAAAATTTGATTTTTTTGTATTGAGTGGCGATTGTAAAAGTAAACGCACGCTCATTTTGAGAGCAGTGTGCATTTACTATGACAAACAGTAATTGTGCATTTAGTCTGACAAATTGAAATATTGGTTATAGATGTGCTATCATAAGCGTCATAGTTATGCCCCCTCCCCGGGAGGGGGGGTGCATGGGAGGCGGCGTTAGCGCGCCCCACCGCAAAAGAAGCCTTACTTCCGGAAGCCGGAGTTGTTTTCATCCGTCACTTTGCCGCAGTGGCAAAATGCCGCCATGGGGGAATCTGCAGCAGTAAAAAAGTATCCGGCTTCAGTACGGGGATTGAATACATAGGTATCATCCGCATCGTAAGTGTTGCCGCAAACCACGGCTTCGGCGGCGGACATAATTGAAACCAGCGGGCGTTCTGCGGAGCGGAAGCGGTTGTTTTTCACAGTGATTTTGCCGTGGTAAAAATAATTTTCTTTCAAAGATGCCAATTCCGGAAAGACTGCCAGCGGTTCCTGCGTAGCCCCGCCGCTGCGGTAGTCGCAGTTATCGAAAAAGTTATTTTCGATGACCGCGTTGCCAACCGGTCCGGATTCGTACCAGAAACTGTAATCTCCGGAAATAAACACCCCGGCTCCGGCAGTGTGAAAACAGCAACCGGCAATATGGACATTTTTCAATCCCGATGCCAGCACGCCCCTGCCATTCAACGGAGCGCACCGGGTGTTGGTCACTTCCAGATCGGCAAGAGTCCCGGTCACCAGAGCCGGATCGCCCTGCACAAATCTGTCCGGCGGCAATTCATTTTCATCAAAAAAGACCCGGATAAATGCCGGCTGCAGCGGAGCAACTCCAGTCAGATGCAATGTTGCGTAAACCTCGCCATTTCTGCGGTCAAAAAGCTGAACTTCATCACCGGGACGGATGTTGAATATCCCCTGCTGCTGGAAGTGTCCGGCTTCCAGATAGTACATTTTACCGCCGGGTATCCGGCTTTTAAGTTTGCGGAAAACCCCGTGGACATTGATGGAATCATCCAGTGTCCCGGCAAGATGGCAGTTGTCGATCCGGATCTTTCCCCGGCAATCCGTAATATGCAGAGCATCATCGGAGACCGCCGTTCTCCGCCATGACGGAACGACTCCGGAATCACGAACCGTACAATTTTCACTGTTCTGGATGAGAAATCCCATCCCGGCAGCATGGTGCAGAGTCACGTTGGAAATGAGGATATCTGCGCATCCGTCAAAGACCATTCCCGGGCAGAGCCGCCGTTCATGTTTGACTACAAAGGTATCCGCCGGTAAAGCGGCGAAACGGTCCTCCAGACCGATCAATCCATCTTTATACAATACATTGCAATTGGCAACCGTAACCGGGGGGACATCGTGCAGTTCCTTCCTTGCCGCATTGTAGCAGAAAAACGGCAGCGTGCCGTTGAGATTGTCGTAAAAGTCCCCGGTAAAGGATATTTTGCCGTTTTCCACGGCATGTTTCCCGTAGAATTTGAACCATGCCACGCCGTTTTCCCGCCGGATGAGGTCGGCATCGGAAACGAAAGAATCTTCAAAATCCACCGTCAGACCGCTTACTGTGAGATTGCGGCAGTTGAATGCACACAAAGGCGAGATCCTGCCGTGGAAGATCAACCGGGCATCATCTCCTGCCACGGTGAAGTTTTCCAGATTTTCCAGCAAAATGGCGACGGTTTTAACCCCGGAATCGTTGTTGGAAAAGTAACAGAACTTCTGCCGGCAGCCCTCCGGATAAAAGTGATATTCCCCGGCCGGGAAAAAGAGTTTCCGGTCATCCGCCAGAGCCGCCTGCAAAGCAGTTCCGACTGCCGGTGAAACATTTTTCCCACAGATAAAATCGCGTATGTCCACCATAAAAACACCTCTGTTAATAGTACGAACCATGTTCTAATATACCACCACCTTGACATGATGTCAAATAATCTGAAATTATTTTCATATTTCAGCTTGTAAATGCAAAAACATACGCTACATTATATCCGGATCACAGCAAACGCAATGGCTAAAAAAATGCAACGTTATCAAAATGACAGAGAACAGGTCGCGGCATTCATGCGGCGGCTGTACCGGCAGTTTCTGACCACCACCAGCGGCGGGAATATCTCCTGCCGCGCCGCCGACGGCAATATCGTCATCACCGCTTCACAAGCCGATAAAGGTGAACAGACATGGAAAAATGTCGGCGTCGTGACCCCGGACGGCGGCAACCTCACCGCTGAATTGAAACTCAGCATCGAAACCGCTATGCATCTGGCGATCTACGCCGCCCGCCCGGATATAACAGCGATCGTCCACGCCCATCCGGTGACCGCGACCTTTTTCAGTGCGGCCGATATTCCGATAAATATGCACCTTACCGCAGAGGCTTATGCCGTGGCCGGAGAGGTAATCCGCATACCCTATGCACTGATGGGCAGCACAGAACTGGCAGATATCACCGCAGAAAAAATGAAGTTTTCCGACTGCGGTCTGATGGAAAATCACGGAGTTATCACCGTGGGAAAAAGTCTGCTTGCCGCATTTGATAAACTGGAACTGCTGGAAAATGCCGCCAAACAGACGCTGATGGCACAAACCATCCCCGCCCGGAGCCTGACGGCAGAACAGCTGGCAGAACTGGATAATTTCGCCGGAAGAGGTAATTTCAAAAGTAATTCATAAAAGAATTGAAAAATCAGCGTTGATGAGATCAAAACTGGTGTTTGAGGCGGATACTCTTGCAGTAACCGGCCCAAAACGTTCCGCTTTAAGGTCGCAACGATGAATTTCAAGAGTTTTTGAGGGCTTTTTGAAATTGCCCCGGAATAAAAAGATGATTGGCAATGCCCAAAATTTCAGGAGAGTATAACAATGAAACAATCTGTACCAGACATCCGCCCGAACTACTATGAAGCCAACTACGATCCGGATAAGATCGCGCCTTACACTCTGGAAGATCCATTGACCTTTCTTTCCGGGGAAAAGGTGACCGATGCCGCATCGTGGGAGAAACGCCGTCAGGAGATCCTCGGTATTTTCGCTGCGGAAATGTACGGCACCGAACCGCCCGCTCCGCAAGAGCTGGTCATCGAACTTGCCAGTGAAAACAACAACACCCTCGGCGGATATGCCATTATTTCCCAATATAAAATGTACTTCAAAAAGGATAAATCCGGTCCGGTGATCGACTGGATGGTCATCCGTCCGCGCCATGCGAAAACTCCGGTCAAACCGATCCTTTTCCTCAACTACCGCGGCAATCAGGAGCTGATCCCCAATGAAGAGATCGAGATCCCCGATATGTGGACACACTATTCGGAAGATCACACCATCCCCGTCAACCGCGGCGTGATGTGCGACCCCAACCGCGACTCCACCTTGCCGGTGAATATGCTGCTTGCCAACGGATTTGCCGTGGTCAGTGCCTGTTATTGTCAGGTTTCCCCCGACCCCAATCCGGATGAGAAGGAAGATCGCTTCAAACAGGATCCCTTTGCCTATACCGGTGTTTTCGACCTCTGGGAAAAACGCGACCCCGACCGCACCGACAACCCGACCGCTCTGGGCGCATGGGCATGGGCTCTCTCCCGGGGATTGGATCTGGTGGAAACCATTCCGGCGCTGGATGCCAAAAATGCGGTCGTTACCGGCTGTTCACGCCTTGCCAAAGCGGCACTGCTGGCAGCCGCCAGGGATACACGCTTCCCGGTATGTGTACCGGTACAGTGCGGCGGCGGCGGAGCGACCCTTGCCAAACGGGACTTCGGTGAAAATATCGCCACTGAAATGCGGATGTTCACCCACTGGTACTGCGAAGCCTACCGGAAATATGAACGCAATCCGGCACAGCTGCTCACTTTTGACCAGCATCTGCTGGTTGCCGCTGTTGCGCCGCGCAAGCTGCTGATCGCCGGATTTGATTCACCGTGGTTCGACACCGAGGGCGAATACCTCGCCTGCCGGGCGGCATCTCCGGCATGGGAGATCTGCGGCAAACCGGGTTTCCCGCAACGCCCCTACCCCGGAGATTTTGAAACGGATACGATCGGTGATTTTCTGGGCTACTACCGCCGCAGTGAAGGTCACGGGATCGCCGACTTTGACTGGCTGATGCTGATGCGTTTCGCCAACTGAAAAACATTTACCCGTTGGGCGGTTGTCAAAAACCGCCCAACGGGTAAAAAAAGGAAATTTGCTCAATCCAGAGCCTTTTTGGCAGGATTTTTGGAAGGCAGTATCCGTTTGCTGCGGACCCCCAGCATCACGTAGATGATCCGGTCATGTCCGGTCACGATCGTCACTTCGCATCCTGAACCGAAACGCAGCGGATACTCTTCGCCGTCCAGCACGATCCGCACCGGATAGTAGTTGATACCGTCTTTTTCCACCGGCAGCTGGTAAATATCGGTCACTTTGCCGGTGAAGTATCCGTAGTCCAGATAGTTGTACTGCTGACAGTAGATGCGCACCGGCTGACCGGAAACGACCTTATAGATCTGTTTTTCATCGATCAGAGCGATAACTTTTTTGTTCTGGTTGGCGGAAAACTTCACCACCACTTCGCCGCGTTCGTGGAAACTGCCCGGACGCGGGGGGATATCGGTGATTACACCGGCATCCGGGGCATACAATTTGTAATCTTCGAGTTGCTTGACGGCAATGGCGATCTCTTTTTTCTTGCCCTCGATACGGGTTTTAAGCAAAGAATATTCCTCTTCGGCTTTTTTCAGGATATCCTGAATGATGCCGGATTCGACCTTTTTCCAATCCTCCTCATACCTCCGGAGATTCATCTGGGTGGTAAGGTGTGCCATTTCCACCTCCAGAAACTCCCGGCGGGTGATCGCTTTACGCTTGTAAAGATCTGAATAGACCTCCAATTCATGTTTATGCCGGGCATACTTTTCCCGGGCTTCTTCCAACTGGAGCTTGGTATGGCGGAAGTGTTCAGGCAGAGGGTCTTTGTTCAAAATTTTCAACGCCTGATCCTTGACGGTCAACTCCTGTTCCAACTCTTCAAGTTCCTGCTCAAGCGAAGCGATTTTATCCTGCTGGTCACGGGAATCGAATTCCAGCAGCAAAGTGCCTCTTTCGACCTCCTGACCGTTGTGGCAATGGACTTTGACGATGCGGGCAGATACGAGAGTTTTCAAATCATAATCGCGGATGCCGACCACCGTACCATTGCCCTCCACGGCATCTTCCATACTGCAGGTACACATAACGGTGACGATCGAAATCAACAGCACCACTATGGCGTAAATGATGATCCGGAAAACCTTGAAACGGTTGCGGATGGATATCGTGCTGGAGAGCTGGACTTTTTTACGGCGTTTCATGCTTCAGCTCCTTTATTCATTTTGGCCTGGGTTTGATAGAGGTCACGGTAAATGCCGTTTTCCGCCATCAATTCATCGTGAGTACCCTGCTGCACGATCCTGCCGTGATCCAGAACCACGATCACATCGGCGTTTTTGATCGTTGACAAGCGGTGGGCGATAATGATGGTGGTTTTGCCAGCCATCAGCTTATCCAGCGCATCCTGCACCAGAAATTCGGAAACAGTATCCAGCGCACTGGTCGCTTCGTCAAGGATGAGTATTGCCGGATTTTTCAGTACGGCGCGGGCAATGGCGAGCCGCTGTTTCTGACCGCCGGAGAGCGATGCGCCGTTTTCACCGATCACCGTATCGTAGCCGTCCGGCAGATTATCCACGAATTCCTCCACATTTGCCATTCTTGCCGCGGCGATGATCTCCTCTTCACCGACCTCCCTTTTTACCGCATAGGCGATATTGTCCCGGATCGAACCGGAAAAGAGGAATGGTTCCTGCAGCACGATCCCGATATTATCCCGGAAAGTGTTGAGTTTCAGCTTGCGGATATCCAGATTGTCCACCCGGATCGAACCGCCGGTGACATCGTAGAAGCGCAGCAGCAGATTGCTGATGGTCGATTTACCCGAACCGCTGGGACCTACCAGTGCGACCTTTTGACCGGGCTGGATATTCAGTGAAAAACCGTCGATCACGTTGCCCTTTTCCGGTTCATAGCAAAAGACCACCTGCCGGAATTCGATTTTGCCGGTAAGTTTCCCGGCGGAAATGGCGTTGGGCGAATCCTGAATATCCGGGATCGTATTGAGCAGTTTGACGATACGGGAAGCTCCGACCATCCCCTGGGCAAAGGTCAGAGACATCCCCGAAAGGATATTGATCGGTCCGAGCATCATTCCCACATAGGTGTAAAAGGCAACAAATTCCCCGATGGTGATGCTGTTGGTTTTGACCATCCAGATGCCGACACCGATGATCGCCAGATAGGTCACCAGTGAAAGCGTATCAAAAACCGCCCACAACCCCACGCTGTCCACGGTAACGCGCATCTGCATATCCGCCAGCGGGCGGAGATTCTGAAAAAATCTCCGGCATTCGCTGTGTTCTTTGGCAAACGATTTGACCACTTTGGCACCGGTGAGAGTTTCCGACAAGTTGGCGGAAATCTCCGAAAGTTTCTCCTGCACCACCATGGAATCTTTGCGGATCTCTTTGCGGAAATAGTGAAAATTGATATAGTGCAGCGGGATGGTCATAAAGACCAGCAGCGCCATCTGCCAGTTGATGAACATCAGCAATCCGGCAATGATCATCAACTGGAAGATCTGTTCACCGAATTGGGTAATGGTCTTTATCAACACCTGAAGCATCGAAACATCACTGATAACGTTGCTGATAAGTTTACCGGTGCGGTACTCCTCATAAAAGCGCAGTGACAAACTCTGCAAATGGGCAAAAATTTTCTGCCGCAGGTCGATCAGCACCCTTATCCCCAGATAGTCCAGAGTATAAGAAGCGATATAACGCAGCAGTCCGCGTACCAGATAGAGCAGTACCATCAGAGATGCCAGGATCCAGAAAAGCACCTCATCGGCATTGGGCAGTACCCGGTCGATGGCGATTTTGAGCATCCACGGCATGCTCAAGCCGACCATATTGAAAAGGATCAGCGAAATGATCGACCCGAAAAGCATCGGGCGGTAAGGCTTGAGCAGATTCCAAACTTTTTCAAACGACTGGTTCTCATAACTGGCGAGAAGTTCTTCCCGGTTCAGTTCTTTCCGGTAACGTTTCATTTTTCTGCAATGTGTCCCTTGTTTTTGTTAATGTTTCTGTCAAGTTTTCATTGCTCGCCGTAGAATATAGCACACCGCAACAGCTTTTCAATACCGTTTTCAGAAAAAAAACGTTTTTTCCACACTTTTTATCCGATAACGTTGCCGGAACCGCAAAATGGATTTGAAACCGGTGCTGTCCCATGGTATATTATTGAAGCATACAGGGAAATAACTTTAATATTCAAAATCATGAACAACACTGTACATACCGTAATCGCCTCCGACCGCAATTATCTGCCGTTTGCAGCCATGACAGCTGCCTCGATCGCCGTTTGCACCCAACGGGAAGTCGTCATACATTTTCTTTATGAACAGCTGGACGATGAAGATTTTACCGTATTTGATTTCCTGAAAAAATATCCGCATGTCACCATTGTAAAACATCAGATCAAGGATGCTTTTTTCCGGGACTGGCCGGAAATGCAATGGTCACGCGCCATTTATTACCGCCTGATCCTGCCGGATCTGCTGCCGGATCTGGAAAAGGTCATTTACCTGGATTGTGATCTGGTTGTACTGGATGATCTCGGCAAACTTTATGACGAACCCATGGACGGCAATCTGTGCATGGCAGTAATAACCAGAATCAGACAAACTCATACCGAAAAACTGAATATCCCGCCGGAAGAGTACTTCAACAGCGGCGTACTGGTCTTTTCTCCGGCAGAGTTGAAACGGCTCAATATGGCAGATGAATTCAGGAAGTGTTTTGAGAAATACGCCGGGGTTTTGCGTTTCCCGGATCAGGACATCCTCAATCTGGTATTCCGCCACCGGGTAAAAGTGCTGCATCCGCGCTGGAATATCATTACCTCGGTATTCCGCAACGAACCGGTTCCCTGCTATTCAGTCGATGAGGTAAAAGATGCCCTGCGCTCTCCGGGAATTGCCCACTATACCGGCACTTACAAGCCGTGGAAGTGGAAAAAAAGTTTCCATCACCCCTATTCTCTCGCCTTGAAACATTTTGCGGAAATAGCCGGACAGACCGGGATCGCCCGGATACTGAAGTGGAAGTCGTTCTTTTTCCCGCATATCGCCAAGCCGAAAAAGAAACTGCCCTGGGACAAATCGATCATCGACCGGAGTTTATTCAAATAACTCCAGATCACTCTTCATTATCTTCGATATTTCCGTCGGGGTAAACGCCGACAACGATTTCGCCTTTCCACGCCTTTTTCAAGGCGGCAAGTTCAGCGGCACTGCCCCGCAGGATCTCTTCGTGGATCTTGGTTGCTTCCCGGATGACCGCCACTTTGGATTCCGGAGAAAGTTCCGCGATTTCCCGCAATGTGCGTTCAATACGGAATGGCGATTCAAAGAAAAATCCGGTTCTGCCGTCAGCCAGTATCTTCGCAAAAAACTTCCCCCGTTTCCCCGGCTTCACCGGAGCAAAGCCCCAAAAGGCGAACTTGTCCACCGGCAATGCCGATGCCGTCACCGAAAAGGTCAATGCCGACACCCCCGGAATGACTACCGGTTCGATGCCGGCTTCCAGTGCCGAACGCACCAGCAGAAATCCCGGATCAGCCACCGAAGGCGTACCGGCATCGGAAACCAGTGCCAGCGAGTTGCCGTTTTTGACAAATTCGATCAGATTTGCCACCTTGCTGTGTTCGTTGAATGCGTGGCAGCTCTCCAATTTCGCATGGATATCAAAGTGGGAAAGCAGCTGTCTCGTGTGCCGGGTGTCTTCGGCGGCGATCAGATCAACTGATTTCAAAATATTCAACGCCCGCAGCGTGATATCTTCCAGATTCCCGATCGGGGTGCTGACCAGATAAAGTTTTCCGTCCATTTTCCTGATTTTCTTATTTGCTGTTGTCTGTCAGACCGGCGGATGCTCTTTCATAAGGTTTCGTACCGGTTAAAAACATAATATAACATACTTTAAGCCGGATGCAAACTTGCGTTACACCTTTTACGGTGTTATTTTATATATATGACAACAACTGCAACCATCGGAAACAATATGAATCTGATCAAATTTATCGCCTCATCAGGCGCGGCATCCCGGCGCAAAGCGGAAGAATTCATCCGTTCTGCCCGTGTGACCGTCAACGGGATCACCGTCACCGATCCCGCCTGTCAGGTTTCAACATCCGATCGGGTGCTTCTCGATGGCAGACAGCTTTTGCCGGAGGAGAAATTCTACTACATCCTCCTTCACAAACCCCGCGGTTTCGTCTGCAGTTCCGCCGACCGCCACGCTGAAAAACTCGCCGTCGATCTGCTCAAAAGCATCCCTGCCCGGCTGGTTTCCGCCGGCAGACTGGATAAGGAGAGCGAAGGGGCGATCATCTTTTCCAATGACGGAAATTTCATCAATCGCCTCGCCCATCCCCGCTACGGCGTGCTGAAAACCTACATCGTCCACACCGCACGCCCCCTGAAAAACACCGATCCGGCACGCATCACTTCCGGTATCACCGACGACGGCGAACTGCTCAAAGCCGAATCCGTCCGCATACTGGGAAAAAACTGTTATGAATTCATCCTCAATGAGGGAAAAAAACGGGAGATCCGGCGGCTTACCGCCGCTTGCGGCGCACCCACTGTGCGCTTGATCCGGGTCAAAATCGGCGATATTGAATTAGGTTCACTGACCGCCGGAAACTACCGGGAACTGTCCGCTGACGAAGTTGCCGCTTTACGGGGGGACGACCATGCATGATTTCCCGGCACTTGCTCCGGTTTTCCCGGAAAAAGAGATCTTCATCCGTCTGGGCGGACATCTGATCAAAACGGAATTATCCACTGCCGACCGCCGGAAATTTCTGCTTGCCGCACACACGGCATTCAACTGTTGCACCCCCTGCGGCAGATGGGATCTGCTGCCGGTAACTGACATTACAACTAACGGCATATTGTTGGCGGACAACTCCTTTATTCCCGGAACGAAATTCGCTTCGCTGTGTTCCGGATGCACCCATCTCTGGTTCGGAGCGGTCACGGTCGGCGGCGAGGTGACCGCTTTGCGGGACAATACCTCAAAAATTTCCGATGCCGCCGTTTACGATGCCGCCGCTTCCGAAACCGCTGATGCGGCAATGGACATGCTGCATTCTCTTGCCGGTCAGACCCTGCGTTCCCGGGATCTGCGGCTCTCTTCGCGCCGCTATTCACCGGGATTCGGAGATATGCCGCTGGATATCCAGCGATTCTTTTTTGACCGCCTCCGCCTTGCGGAATTGGATATGCACCTTAACGAAAATTTTTTCATCACCCCGGAAAAGTCCGTCACCGCCTTTGCAGGGATCTGCCGGGGATAAAATCAAGGATCTATTATGAACAGAATCGATTTCCAAAACTTCTGCTCCGGCAGATTCGCCGTCCTGGACGGTGCCACGGGTACTGAACTTGCCAAACACGGTATGCCTGCCGGAGTTTCCCCCGAATTGTGGGTCTGCGAACACCCCGATGCCATCTGCGATATCCACAACGCTTATATCGCCGCCGGAAGCAATATCCTCTACGCACCGACTTTCGGAGGAAACCGCTGCAAACTTGCCGAATTCGGCTTGGCAGACCGCCTTGAGGAAATCGTCGCTTTTCTGGTCAAAACCGCCAAAAACAACGCCGGAAACCGGGCTCTGGTATTCGGCGATATCGCTCCGACCGGGCGTTTCGTCGAACCATTCGGCGACCTCCCCTTTGAGGATGCCGTCGCCATTTTCCGGGAAACTGCAGCTGTTATGGCGGCAAACGGCGTGGATGGTTTTGCCATTGAAACCATGATGGATCTGCAGGAGGCCCGGGCAGCTTTGATCGGGGTCCGGGAAGCTGCTCCAAATCTGCCGGTGATCGTCACCATGACCTTTGAAGCTTCCGGCTGTACACTTACCGGCAACACTCCGCAATCCGCGCTGATAACCTTGCAATCCCTGGGTGCCGATGCATTCGGCTGCAACTGCTCCACCGGCCCGTTTGAAATGGCTCAAACCATCGCCGCCATGCGCCCGTATGCCCGGATACCGCTCATCGCCAAACCCAATGCCGGGCTGCCGAAACTGGAAAACGGCCAAACCCGGTTTTCCATGTCACCGGATGAATTTGCCGCCGCCGTCCCGGCTCTTACCGGAGCGGGGGCGTCCATCCTCGGCGGCTGCTGCGGAACTTCGCCATCCTACATTGCCGCCTTGAGCAGCACGCTGAAAACCCTCCCGGTTCCGCAGCTCACCTCCCCGGCAGTCAGCGTGGTCTCTTCCGCCCGGGAGATCCGGGAGATCGGCAAAAGTTTCACCGTCATCGGTGAAAGGATCAACCCCACCGGCAAAAAGGCTTTTCAGGCAGAATTGCGGGCGGGGAAACTGGATATGGCCATGGAATTTGCCATCCAGCAGCAATTGAGCGGCGCACAAATACTGGATGTGAATATGGGCTTATCCGGGATTGACGAATCCGCCATGATGCGGCGCACCGTTGCTCTGCTGACCAGAAGTTTGTCCATCCCGCTGTGCATTGATTCAACCGATCCGGAAACGGTGGAAGCTGCGCTGCGCCTCTATCCGGGGCGGGCGATGCTCAACAGTATTTCCGCTGAAAAAGAGCGTCTGGAAAAAGTCCTTCCCATTGCCGCCAGATACGGCGCACTTATCATCGCGTTGCCACTGACCGATAACGGCATTCCCGCCGATGCCGACCGCCGGATGCAGGCGGTCGATACGATCATTGCCGCCGCCGCGAAGTTCGGCTTTGCCCCCTGCGACATCTGTGTGGATGCCCTCATTATGGCGGTGGCTTCCGATCCGGGTGCCGCCTGGAACGCACTGGAACTGATCTCCCGCTGTCATGAGCGCCGGATCAATACCGTCTGCGGATTGTCCAATGTCAGTTTCGGTCTGCCCGACCGTCCGCTGCTCAACCGCACTTTTCTCGGCATGGCGCTGGGCAGGGGACTGAATGCCGCGATCGCCAATCCGCTTTTTGCCGAACTTATGGCAGCAGTCAAAGCCGCCGATGCTCTGTTGGGCAATGATGATAAAATGGCCAAATACACCGCCTTTGCCACCGGAAACACGGCTGAAAAAAGTACCGTTTCCGTGGAACTTGCCCCCCATGAAGCCGTTAAAAATTGCGTCCTCGCCGGTGACGACCAGCATATCTGCGCCAAAATCGATGCGGCTCTTGCCGCCGGGTACACCCCGGAACAGTTGATCAATGATGTGTTGATCCCCGCCATCACTGAAGTCGGCGAAAAGTATGAGAAAAAAATCTTCTTTCTCAATCAGCTTACCGCCGCCGCCGATGCGATGACCAAAGGGACCGGTTATCTTGAATCCATGCTCCCTCAAGCGGATACCGCCGGAGAAAACAAGGTCGGGATCATCCTTGCCACCGTAAAAAAAGATATCCACGACATCGGCAAAAATATCGTTGCCACTGTGTTGAAAAATTACGGATTCAACGTCCTCGATCTGGGTAAAGATGTCCCCGCCGAAGTGATAATTGATACCGCCGTCAGAGAAAATATCCGCATCATCGGATTATCGGCTCTGATGACCACCACGCTGGACTCCATGGCAGAAACCGTTGCTCTCGCCCGGACAAGAAAACTTGACCACCTGCAATTTATCGTCGGCGGTGCCGTCGTCGATCAGGAGTTTGCCGACCGGATCGGAGCATATTACGCCGCTGATCCCATGGGTACGGTCAACGCCGCCAACCGGATCATCGCAGCCGCCAAATAACCGTCCCCCCACTGAAACTGAAAAAAATCAGCAAAACATCAACTGCCGGACGGCATATTTTGATGTTTTGCTGCAAAAGGGGGCGCAGAAAGACGGTCAACCCAACATCCGGGTGCCGATATTGAGCAGAGTTCCCAACTGGTAGACCACAAAGGTGACAATGTATGCCAGCGCAAAGAGTCCGCCGGCTTCAACGAACGCCATTTTCCACGAATTCAGTTCCCGGCGGATGATCGCCAGTGTCGCCAGACACGGGATGGACAGCAGACAGAAAAGCATGATGCAGAATGCCTGCAGCGGCGAATAGTTCTGCCGGAGCTTCGCCCGCAGCCCATCGGACTCCTCGTCCGCTTCGCCTTCGCTGTACAAGATCCCCATCTGGGCGACAAAGACCTCTTTAGCAGCCAGTGCGCCGATCGTGGCGGTGGTTATTTTCCAATCGAATCCGATCGGTTTGAACAATGGTTCGAGGGTTTTACCGACTCTGCCGGAAATGGTATATTCCATAACTTCCGCCTGCTTTTCATTTTCCAAAGCGGTGACCGCTTCTGCATCCTCACCGGCAGTTTCGATCATAGTGTCGTAGTCTCTGGAAAAGTTCTGCTTTTCCGGATAGGTGTTGCAGATAAAGAGCAGTATGCTGGTTCCCAGAATGATCGTACCGGCTTTTTGCAGATACATCCTGCCGCGATCCCACATGTGAAACATCAGACTTTTGAATGTCGGCATCCGGTAAGGCGGCAATTCCATCAGGTAAACTTCGCCGTCGCCCTTGAACAAAGTTGATTTCATCAGCCGCGCTCCGATCAGAGCGATCAGTACTCCTATCAGGTAGATCAGCCACATGGTGAATGCCTGATACTTCGCTGCAAAAAATGCCGGTATGATCAGAGCGTAGATCGGCAATCGCGCTCCGCAGCTCATCAGCGGCAGCACCAGAATGGTGATCTTGCGGTCACGTTCTGATTCGATCGTGCGGGTCGCCATGATCGCCGGAACCGTACAGCCGAATCCAAGTACCAGCGGGACAAATGATTTCCCCTGCAGCCCGAAACGGCGCATCACCCCATCCATCACAAATGCCGCCCGGGACATGTAACCGGACTCTTCCAGTATGGCAATGGCAAAGAACAAAAACAAAATATTGGGCAGAAATACGATCACACCGCCCACTCCGGAAATGATCCCGTCGATCACCATGCTGCGGATAAATGGCAAAGTTTCTTCGCCCCACACACTGCCGACCGATTCGCCGAGCCAGCCGAAAAATTCCTCGATATACCCCATCAGCGGATCTGCACAGGTAAAGGTGAACCAGAACGTCACATACATGATCGCCAGAAACAGCGGAAATCCCAGAAATTTATTGGTCATCACCAGGTCGATCCTGTCGGAGATCTCCCGGCGTTTCTCCTGCGTGCTGGAAATCGCATCCCGGCAGGCTCCGGCAAGCATCGCATAGCGGCGGTCCGCCATAAAAGTATCCGCTTCAATGGCATGTTTTTCCCGCAGATGCAAAATCTGTTCATCCACTTCGCTCCAAGCCGGTTTGAATTCGTCGATCTGCATCACGCAGGTGTCTTTTTCCAGCAGTTTGATGGCGAAAAAACGGGCGGGGATATGGCGGAAACGTGCCACATCCAGCTCATCGATCCGGGAAGCTACCGCATTGATCGCTTCGTCGAAATCCGCTCCGTAAGAGAGCATCGGCACGCCGTGATCATCCAGATGTTTCAACTCTTCAGCAAGTTTATCTTTCAGGACTTTCACTCCGCTTACCGTATTGCCCACAGTTTGGACGATGGGAGAACCGAAATAGGTCTCCAGTTTTTTAATGTCAAACTGCAAGCCTTTTTTGCGGGCATCATCACTCATATTGAATGCCAGCATCATGGGGATGTGCAGTTCCGCAAGCTGGGTGGTCAAATAAAGACTGCGCTGCGGGATCGTCGAATCAATGACATTGATCACCAGATCGATGCCGGCTTTGGTCAATTCCCGGAACACCACTGCCTCTTCCGGAGAAGAACTGGACAGCGAATACACTCCGGGCAGGTCGATCAATTCGATCTCCATATCATTGAGCGTGAAACTGCCGGATTTGCTCTCCACCGTGACCCCCGGATAGTTGCCGACATGCTGTCTGGCTCCGGTAAGCGAATTGAATATACAGGTTTTACCGCAGTTGGGATTGCCCGCCAGCGCGACCCGGAATTTGCTTCTGTATGCCGGAGAAGTCAATATATTTTCAGCCATGAGCCACCTCCAATTCCCGGATCATGATCCCGGCGGCATCATCCCGGTGCAGAGCCATACTGGTATCCAGCATCCGCACCCGGATCAGACCGCCGAACGGCGCGCTGGCCTCAACAGTCACCCGGGTACCGGGGACGATCCCGGCATCGGCAAACTTTTTCCTGCCCCGCAGCTGCGGAGAAATTCCCGTGACTTCTGCCTTGATTCCGATCGGCAGTTCTGCCAGGGAAGCACCGGAAACTTTTTCCAAACTATCCATCTTTTGTCTGCTCCTGAATAGGGTTTTTATGATTATGTATATAATATACACCGGGAACGGGCATTGTCAATTAGTCTTCGCTAATTTTTTTTCAGATTTTTCCGTTTTGTCCGCATATTTCTCCGACGGCAGTTTGCAATTAACAGAAAAGATGTTATATTGTAGATCAAGTGTAACTTTTCAATAAAACAACTTACGACAGAAAACTGATGATCTGTTTTGATAAACGCAAACTCTGGTGGATACTGCCGCTGATGCTGATGGCATTGATGCTGGTGTGCGGCATTCTGCTTAACGATATTCCGGAGCGGGATGTCGCCCACCGTTACATCCCGATGGCAGAAGCCTTTGCTGAAGGCGACCTGCCATTTGCCTTTCACTGCCGGATACAGCCGCTGCAGATCATCTGCGGCGGCGTGATCGCTTTTCTGACCGGATTTGATGCTTTCACGGCTTTGAAAACCGCTTCTGCGCTCTGGTTTATCGCCGGTGGAGCGGTACTGTTTTTCATGCTGCGGGAAATTTACCATGACCGCCGGTGGATCGCCGCAGCAGCGACGGTATTTTATGCTTTGCATCCCTACAGTTTTCACTTTGCCATCTCCGGTTTGCGGGAATCTGCCAAAGGAACGATCCTGCTGCTGCTCGCCTGGGGGCTGATCAAAACAGTACGCCGGCCGGAACGGAAAAGCGGCTTTCTGCTGCTGGGAAGTGCTGCGGCACTGGGAATCATCTGCCGGGTGGATCTGATCCTGCTGGGGCTGATCTTTTTCACCATCGGAACCGCCCTGGAATGGCGGCAGAAAAAGTTTCCGCTGAATTCTCTTTATGCTTCAGTTTTGCCGTTTCTGATGCTTTCCGGCAACTCTCTGATCAACGGCATCGTTCCCGGAGCGATGCTGCCGGATACCCGCATGGTTGAGTATTTCGGCAAAATATTCAACCGTATGCCGGGATTTGCCGATGCCCTGTGGGTCAGTCTGCTCGCCATTATTCTGGTATTCATTGCCGCTTATTTCCTGAAAACCGCCATGAAGTTCATCCCCTTTGCCGGCGGCATTGCCATCATTGCGGCAGTACCGCTGATCTCATCCGCAGTCACGGCACTGACGGTACCCGCTCCGGATGCCGGAGCGTTTCTCAAAGAGCTGTACCGGGGCTTCTACCACTTTGCCGGAGCTTTTGAAATCGCCACCATCATTACACTTGCCATCCGTAAAAAACTTTCCGCTGCCGAAAAAATCCTGGTTGCCGCGCTGCTGCTCAATGCCGCCGTGAATATCCTCTCCATGCAGATATCCCACCGGATGCTTTTCATCACCAGCCGTTACCTTTCTCCGGCACTGCCGCTGTGGAGTGCATTTTTCATCATCGGCATAAAAATGATCTATGATCTGGTCGGCAGATATACCTGGCAATGGCTCACCAACACCTTGCTGGTTCTCTCCTGCACGGCGATTGCCGGAGGATTGATCTACCACATGATCCAGCCGGTATTGAGGGAAAGATTTCACCGGAAACACCAAGAGACCCGGCAGGCGGCACTGGAGATCGCCGCATTCATCGCCAAAGATTATCGCGGCAAAAAAGAGCACCGCGTAAAACAGCATATCTACAACTATCAGAGCAAGAAATTTCCAAAGATCCACTTCACCGACTCCACTGCCGTATCCTCCTGCACCGCCCTTGCCGGAGGCAGCATCGCCAACCTCAAACGCAACGCCCACTATATCGTCGGCACCACCCCGCCTCCCGAAGCCCGGATAATAATGCAAACCAATGGCAAATACAAACGCTTTTATATATGGAGAAACAAACGATGGTAAATCTGCTGCGCGGCGGCAGGCTGCGTTCATTTTCCCTGCTGTTTTCGGATTTGTTCGCCCTGCTGTTATCTCTGATCACCGCTTTTTTTCTGCAGAAGCACTTCGGTACGGAGTACCGTCCGGGGATCCTGCTGAAAACCTGGCCGTTATTCATTTTGCTGACTGTTTTCAATATTTGCGGCAGGCTTTACTGCGGCAATCTGATCTATCCCGGGCTGGTCATCCATCCGGTCGAAGAACTCCGTCGTCTGACCTTGAGCTGTCTGGGAACATTCGTCAGCGGCTTTTCCATAGTGGTGCTTGCCGGGAAACGTGGCAGTATCAGCTATCTGGTCATCCTTGCAGCAATGCTGCTTTGCGCATTGCTGCTGCCGCTGGGCAGGATCGTGGTACGCTATGTGCTCTGGAAAATCGGCAGGGGCTACATCCCGGCAATGATCACCGGAGATCCGGAACTTGCCCGTTCAGTTGCCGCCCGGATCAAAGAGGACAACTACTGCATCCTGCAATTATGGGGAAGCTGCTGCGGAGAAGTGATTACACCGGATATACCGGATTATTCCACTGCCGAAATGATGCAGTTTGCCAAAAGCAAAAAGGTCAATTACCTCATCTACTGCAACCGGCAGGAAGAGTACCGGGAAGATATGATCGATCTCATCCCGGAATTTCTCCATGTGCTGGTGGTCAATCAGGATGCCCGTTTCCCGGTACTGTGGTCATATCCGGTAAGTTTCTACCGTTACTTCTCCTTTGAAGTGAGCAACCGGATGAAAAGGAAGTGGGTTTTGTGGCAAAAACGGGTGCTGGAAGTGATCCTGTCGGCAGTCGGACTGTTTCTGGCATTTCTGCCGGGAATACTGCTGGCGATCGCGGTGCGGCTTTCAGGCAGAGGGCCGATCTTTTACCGGGCGAAAAGGCTGGGCAAAAACGGCAAACCCATAACGGTACTCAAATTCCGTACCATGTACCCGGATGCCGACCGGAAACTGCAGGAATTACTGGACAGCGAACCGCTCCTCAAAGCTGAATGGGAAAAGAACTTCAAACTGGATAATGATCCGCGCATCACCCCCATCGGCAGATTTTTGCGGAAAACCAGTCTGGATGAATTGCCCCAGTTCTGGAACGTACTCAAAGGTGAAATGGCTCTGATCGGTCCCCGCCCCATCGTCCCGGAAGAGGTGGAATATTACGGCAGAGATTATAAAATTTTCACCACGGTCAAACCGGGGATCACCGGTTTATGGCAGGTTTCCGGCAGAAGCAACATCGACTACGCTGAAAGGGTCGCGCTGGATGTTTTTTACATCAACAACTGGTCGATCTGGATGGATTATTACATCTTTGTGGCGACCTTTAACGCAGTCATCCTCCGCCGGGGAGCCAAATGACCGGCGGTCAGTAAAAGAGCTTCATTTTTACCGACTGCACATTGGCAGTACAAGGTCTGCCGGAAAAATCGCAGGGCGGATTGTCGGTCATCTCTCTTGTAACTCCGCAAAGAAAATCGCCTTTCATCCCGTCGATCTGCATAAATCCATCACTGTCAAGGGTGATCACCGCATGCAAAGGCTCGGTAAAAATCACGCTGTGGTGGGCATGAGAACGTCCGTCAGTGATCTCTCCGGGGAAAAGATCGTGCGGATTATTCAGCCACTCCATCGCCGCTGAATTGAGGTCAAAAAACACCACATTATCCAATATCCGCAGGAAATCCCGGTGGTGGTGACCATTGACCGCCAGCCGGACTTTGCCGGGGACTTGCGCGTTGGCTTCGTTGATGATGGCGATGACCTCCTGCCGGTTGAGCAGTGCCGGACGGAAAGGTTTATCCGGGCGGCTCTGGCACTCTCTCTCGATACTGGCATGACTGAAAAGCACGCAGGGGTACGGAGAGGAGAAAAGCGTTTCTTTCAGAAATTCGATCTCTTCCGGAGGCAGCAGCTCCCTGCCATAGGGATGCGCATAGTAGTTGCCCAATTCAAAGTGGTAAATTTTTCCATCGATCTCCACATAATTGTTATCCAGCACCACAAAACGGAAACCGTTGCAGTCAAAAAAGTAATAACCTTTGTCCCCCATGCCGTAGGCGCGGAGAGTTTCCGCCAGAGTGCAGTCATCGGTATCATGATTGCCCAAAGTGTGATAAAAGGGCATGGGAAAGCTGCCGGCGGCATCGACGATCGCTTTTTCCCTAACGGCATTGACACAGAAATCCCCCAGACTGACAACGAAATCGACCCGGTTCTCCTCCGCCCGTTTCCGGATGGCTGCCAGACGCTCCGGAGCATTGGTGTAAAAGGCGGCAGGATGGTGATGCAAATCGGCAAATACCGAAAACTTGACCTGACTCATATAATTTTTCTCCTGATTATTTTAGTTGCTCATATCCCTTTGCTGTGACTGCGGCAAAAAACCGTCTGCAACTCCGACGGCAGCCGATGATAACCCAACGATAATTTACCACCGCAACCGCATCTTTGCAAATCGCCCTGCCCTTTTTTTCACCCGGTCATCAACGGCATTGGCAGGTAAAAAGCATACCATTCACAGCTTTGCATTTCACGCACAAGAACACATGCATCAGTACGCAGAAACTTTCATTTGGCAGGTAAAAAACATACCATTTCAGAGATATATTAATTGTTTATTCACGGTTTGCCAATTGCGAAACCGATATTTTGCGCATATATTAAACCATTGATAAAAAAACAGTCCGGAATCCAAGGCGAAAACTCATGCTGAAAAAAATCAACTATTCCGCAATCAAACTTGACCGCGAATTACCGGTACCGCTCTTTTCGCAGCTGGTTTCGGAACTGCAGCGGCTGATTGCCGATATCCCGCTCAGCAGCAGAGAAAAACTTCTTTCAGAGAGAAAGACCGCCGCACTGCTCAATATCGACCGTTCCACGGTGAATAAAGCCTTTGCCGAATTGGAAAAATCGGGGATCATCCACCGTTCTTCCGCCAGAACTCTGCAATTATCCCCCGACGGCAGACGGCGCAATCTCGTGCCATTTCCCGATATCGGGATCATCATCCCGGATGACTTCTCTTTCCGGACGAACGATGCCAATTCCCAGATCCCGCTGGAGTACATCAAAGGCATCCTTGACGGTGCCGCCGAAAACCGCCACGCGGTGATCATGCTTCAGCTGCCGGATATCAATACTCCGGCAGCTGAAATCACCCGTTTCATCAATGATATCGGCGGCAGAACTGCCGGGATCATCCATCTGGGCGACCGGAACATCTTCCCGGATTCACCGCTGCAGAAACTTGTACACTGCCGGGAACTGCCGCAGGTGATCGTATCTGCAGATGCATGCACTGCCAACATCATACAGGTCATCCCGGATATCCGCCCGGGCACCGGCGAGCTGGCAAATAGACTGCTCGCGCTCGGATTGAAAAAGGTCGGTCTGCTCTGCGCGACTGATGAATCCGGTAAATACATCCGCCCCATGCCCTACTTCCGTTATTCGAGTTTTCAGCGTCCGGCGGCATTCCGGGACATCTTTCAAAGCATGGGACTGGAGTGCTGTGAAGCATCGCACATGTACTCCTGCAACAGTTATCCGGAAATTTTGAAAAATCTGCTGCAGAAAATGGAGAGCGGCAGTCTCCCGCAGGTTTATTGCTGTCACAATGACTGCAGTGCCCGCTGGCTGATGCACGCCTGTAAAGAATTGGGTCTGCGGGTACCGGAAGATATTGCCATTTCCGGTTTTGACGGGCTGGATGCTGCCGAAACAGGTGAATTGGCGACCATCAAACTGCCCTTTTACGAAATCGGCAAAAAAGCAGTGGAAGTTCTGCTGGAATGCTGCCGGAACAGCGATTTTGACCGCTCCGGAGTATTCACCGTACCGACCGCCTTTATCGACGGCAGTACGTTAAGTAAAAATATCAAACCGATCAATTAACCATCAAAAGGAGAATTCAATATGAAAAAACATCACGTTTCCCTCATCGAATTGCCGGCCAAAAGATCAAATTTCAACCATAATCATGCAGATGGCAGCAAAGATGGATATTCACCTGTCTGCAGACAGGTGAAGCAGAACTGCTTCACCGTGAAAAGAAAGTTTTCCCTGTCCCCCGCACACTCATTCACTTTAATAGAATTGCTGGTAAGCAGTACTCTGTCGTCATTGCATTTTTTCGAGCAAAAATTTTTCCGCACGGCGGGGCATGATCTGTCATCCAAAAGTATCCCGCTTTTCTTGAAAAGGGAAGTGGGGTTTGGGGAG
>SUWL01000118.1 GCA_015061495.1 Lentisphaerota bacterium | reverse complement strand
AGGCAGATGTATCAACTCTGCCGGAGATGCCTGGGAGATATTCCGGGTGATCCCTGCTGCGGCGATGACCGGCGAAGCAGCCGGTACCGCTGCGGCATTAAGCTGCCGGATGGGGATCGATCCGGCGGATTTGCCGGTTGCGCTTTTGCAGGATGAATTGCGCAAAAACGGAACGATTCTGCACATCACCGACGGCAAAAGTGCCGCCCGGTGAACTTACCACATCGAATTGGTTATCAATTGTACCGGAACTTTGAGAATGCGGTTTGCCGGAGTGATGCCTGATTCAAAGTGTTCGACGATCAGATCAATGGCGCTGGCAGCGACCTCCTCTGCCATGGGGTCGATCCGGGGAAGCCGCTCATCCGGAGTTTTGCGGTCATAACCGATAAAAATGATATCTTCCGGGACTTTGATCCCGATCCGGCTGGCGATGGACATCACTTCGCAGGCGATCCGGCTGTTGTGGCAGAATATGGCATCCGGGCGGCTTTGGAGCAGATCGAGAATACCGTTGGCATCATTGATGGAAGTGATCCCCCTGATTTTTATACCGGCATTCAGTGCGGCATATTTCATGGTGCTTTCACGATAGTTTGAATAGTAATCAAAAGGCAGTTCCCCGGTCTGATCGATTCTGGAAACCAGACCGATAGATTGGACTTTTTTGCGTTTCAACTCTTTGCAGAGATGTTTCATAATGGCTGCCACATCCGGAATGACGGAACCGACATTCGGATACTTGCTGAATCCGGAAATACAGATCTGCGGTATTTCCCGTCGTTCCATGATCTTCCGTAAAACTTGACCTCTGCCGTCTCCGATGTGTTGGTGCAATGCCCCCAGGTGGATCAAGCCGTAAAGCCGGTGAATGTGTTCTTCGATGAAGGCGTTTATCTCTTTTTCAGAAGCATTCGCTCCGGGCGGTTGAAGCATCATGCAGGATATATTCAACTGTGAAGCCCGGCTGATCAAACCTTTCAGATAAGGCATGCCGTTACCATAGTTGTTGTCGACATAAGCGGAAAAATCCATCGGCAGCAAAATGCCGATCACCCGGTAACTGCCGACGATCTTGCTGCGGGCATTGGATCTGACCGACAGAGATTTGTCGGCATTGCGGATGACAAGATCACTGTTGAAAAGTTCTTCATACGCCCGGTGGACTGTCGGACGGCTGATATTGAGTTGAGCAGACAGTTCCCTTTCGGACATCAAAGTCAAATGCTGCCCGGATGGGAATGCCCGCAGCTCTTTAAGCAGAGCCTTTTTTAATTGGACGTGCAGTAATTCCGGAGAATTTTTATCCAGATGTATATTGCTGTAATTTATCTGTCTTTGCATAAAAGCGGATTTTTATTTGTTTGATTTTAACGATATAAATACACAATAATATACTGCGGATATTGTTTTTATGCAAGTGATTTTTTTGTTGAAAACCCATTTTTGCTTGCGATTGCGGCGTGGCTTGGATTATTTTGTGGTGATTTTGCATGAGGATGGGAACGCATCTTCGGCGATTTTTGCTCCGGATGGGATGGAGATGTTTTTCAAGGCGGTTCTGCTGAAAGACTCCTTGCCGGCAACGGTCAGTGAATCCGGGAAAGATGCCGAGACAAGTTTCCCGCATGCGACAAAGGCATTGTCGCCGATGACGGTCAACCCTTCCGGAAAGTCCGTCGAGTGCAGGGCGGTGCAAACAGCGAATGCTCCGCTGCGAATCTCGGTTACTCCCGGAGCAAAGGTGATTTTTTGCAGCGAAGTGCAGCCGTTGAAAGCATCCTGGCCGATGACCTTTACGCCGCCGGGGATGGAAACTGCCGCCAGACGGGAACAAACCATGAATGCTTCATCACCGATGACGGTCAATCCTTCCGGCAAATCTGCCCGAACGAGGGTGGAACACCACGCAAATGCCCCGTTCCCGATAAACTGCAATTTGGCAGGCAGTTGGATATTATCCAGCTTGATGCACCAGGCGAAGGCATGATCGTCAATGGCGCGGATATTGGCAGCAAGTTTCACTTCTGTCAATGATGTACAGGCATGAAATGCTTCTTTGCCGATGTATTCGACTGAATCCGGCATTGCTGCGGCTGTCAATTCCTGATAAAATGCGAAAGTCTGATCGCCAATGGCTTTAACTCCGTCCGGGATGGTGAATGAACCTTTTACCGGAGGAACATAGAGCAGACGTCCGTTTTTCCGGTCGATCAATGCGCCACCGGCGGCAAGTTCAAATAAAGTGCGGTTGGTGCCGCTCACCGATTGCACTCCGGTAAATGCTCCATCACCAATGGTGATCACGCTTGCCGGAATGGAGATTTGTTTGATTCCGAAACAGTGGTAAAATGCTCCCTCTCCGATGACCGTCAGGGTTTCCGGCAGGGTAACTTCCTGCAGATCGGGATTGCCGGCAAAAGCCCGGGGGCTGATCTCCCGGACTCCGTCAGGAACGGTAAACGCTGTCAGTTTTTCCGGAGCTTTGGTCAATATCCGGTACGATCGGTCAAATTCTGCACCCTGTTCCATTGCCTTACGTATCTCATCGGTTAATCCGGTGCTGCATCCGGAGGACAACAATATCCCGGCAAGCATGGAAAACACCAAAAGACAACGGGGAGGACCTTTTTTCATAACAGCATCTCCATAATCAAATAAAACGTATCACAAACTTTTGCGGGATAATATAACTTTATTTTCTGAAAATGCAAGTACAGTTACAATAATGCTATCGTTTTCCGGAAAGATTTGAATGACTGCGTTGTAAAAACTATCAGCCGGTGTTATATTATACCGTCAGTTTTTTTGTTACGGGACAAATTGAAAGCTCATAATCGAGAGGTGCAGCATGGCAAAAAATCTTACGATCCGGCATTTGGAAGCCAAAAGAGTTACTCCGGATGACGGAAAAAATTATTTTTTCGGTTACTTTGACAAAAATCACTGGAATTCCAAACAGCAGAAATTGCTGGCTCACCGGGCAGATTTCACCGGACGGCAGGTCCGTTTCGGAGATATCGCCGAAGTCGGTATGCTGGAAAACGGTCAATTCTCTAAAATCGGTGAAACCCGTTCGTGGTGCTGGCAGCAGGGTGCGATGTTTCAATGGTTCGACGATGATCATGTGATCTACAATGATTTTGAAAACAACGGATTTATTTCCCGTATCGTCAACCTTAAAACCGGAGAAGAGCGCAAACTCTGCCGGGCGATCTATTGTCTGTCCCCTGATCGCAAGTATGCGTTGAGTCTGGATTTTGCCCGCCTCGACCGGGAGCGTCCCGGTTACGGTTATCCCGGAGTATGGACACCGGAACTCGAACACGGCTGGCCCGATAATGACGGTATCTGGCTGATTGATATTGAGAAAAACAGTGCCAAGCTGGTCATTCCCATCGGACAGATCGTCCGGGAGTATAACCGCCCCGGGATGGAGCAGTCTACCAGTTGGTTCAATCACATTCTAATCTCTCCGGACAGTAAGCGTTTCGGATTTTTCCACCGCTGGCGTCACTTCGGACCCTGGGGCCCCGGAGTGAGAAGCCACATTACTCACATGTTCACTGCCAATCTGGACGGCAGTGATATTTATCCGCTGAATCTGGAAGATATGAGCAGCCACTATGCCTGGATATCTCCCACGCAGATCATCAACTATTCCAACCGTTTCAAAGACGGCTGGCAGTATCACCTCTTTACCGATAAGAGTGATGA
>SUWL01000037.1 GCA_015061495.1 Lentisphaerota bacterium | reverse complement strand
AATCCGAACCGTTACAAGCCATGGCTAAATTTTCTTGGCAGAATGGCGAAGAAGTAAACGTTTTGTATAAAGATCTCTTGGATGCAGAAAATCTTTTTGAAGTGTTTCATCTTTCTGGATCACAAAATGACTAAATGATGCCATTCTATATATCTCAATGACAGGCAATTTGTTACATATAAATTATTCTCTTTGGGTATTTTTGCTTGACAAATTGGATTACGGATGATATATTATTCCTACCCGGTGTTGTAATTTTACATAGTTTGGAAAATTACTTTATGAGGTTAAAATGAAAGATTTGAAATATAAATATTTATTTCTTTTTGCTTTAACAATCATACTGACTGGCTGTATGGATGTTGCTTATTTTAATCCTGTGGATAATTATTCAGATGTAAAATTAGGTCTAAAGTTATGGGATATACCTGACATCAAAAAAGATGATCAATATGTGCTAAATGAAGATTTTTATGTTGCAACTGCCAATCCGGAATATCAATTCCCATTTGTTTTTTTGATTGAAGAAAAATTTTTATATCCAGTTTCAGAAAAAAATCTTTCATCTGCGGATCGAATGCTTTCAGATGCTGAAATAAGATTATTTGAAGATAAAAACGGTAGTTTGTTATATGATTGGCACCAATTCCCTTTTGTAATTCAAACTAATAGAATAAAAGGCAAGGTGTCAAAAGAAACAATTATTAGAATAGAAGGTTTTTATTCTTATGGTTATTATATAGCTTTTGATGCTGCTGGTTATTTGTGTGCAAAAGTATTAGACCTCACTAATAAAAAAACATATTATATATCTTTGGGGACGATATCAACAAGTTTAAAAAATGGTTGGATAAAATATTGTAATAAAAAAAAATGAGCAATCAATCTGCTTTTTGTTGTTTTGATTTATGATCTAAAATATTGAGAATGTTTTTCAAGAAGTCATTTTCATTTTTGAATTCAATTGCTTTTGCCTGAGCTTTTTTCTGATACGGACTCCACCGCGAAATACCCAAACTCTTTTCGGCTTTTATATTGAACCGGTAATGAAATGAAGCCGGATAAAGTTCTCCCCTTGAAATTCTTTTTTTGCCATGCTATATTATTCCCAGGTTAGATGTTGAGCTCATAGGAGAATGGCTGTGAGAAATATTTTTCGTTTATTTTTGTTTTTACTTACGGCAGTTATGATTTCTGCCGGATGCAAAAAGCCGGACTCTCCGGAAAAAGATTTTCACCAACAACGGCTTGCCGAAGGATTCCACCTCGTAAAAGTATCGGTTCCTCCGGATAAGAAATACAATCATATCGCATTGATAGCTGTCCATGAAGATGGTCGTGTAGAGCCTTGTGCGGCATTGCACAGCAAACAGGTTGCCATGTTCGGAGATTTGCTGCTTTATCTCAAAAGTCATCCCGTCGGATTTGAATTGTATATGTCTGACAGCTGCCGGATCAGCAATGGTAATAAGCCGTATAAATATATCAAAAATTATGCTTCAGCAAAAGGTGAGGTGGAGTTCGGCGGTTTTGTTATGAAAGCAACGACTTCCGGGGATAAAAAGATCAATCCGGATTTCAAGAAACTTTTTCCCGGAGAAATCGGTTTTATTGTTCATCCGTTTTTGAGCGAATCCAATCCACCCCATTATATAGAGATGCTTAAAGTTGATCTGCCGCATCTGTTTGACCGCAAAAAGGCTTTGCAAAAATGAAAAAATTTGGTCTTATATGGGGTGCCATACTGATCTGTTATGCCGCTGCAGCAGAAGATTTCGACAAAGATGGAGTTATTTCCGGTTGGAAATTTGCACCGGTGCAGACCGGTCTGGGCTTGGATGGGTATAAAGAATTGTTTGATACCGATTCCACGGCATTGCTTGCCACCGGGCTGTTGGGAGTAAAGCAGCGGGCTGCAATAATTTCTCTGGGAGCATTTTCAAAGTTAGGCAGTAATTATGGCATTCAAACATTTTTTATCGGAGGTGCCAAACGCAATTACGGATTAATGGTCGGTTTTGAAAATATAAGTTCTTATGGCGATAATTACGGGGTGAAAATCGGGACGATCAATATCTCCGGCAAATTCAAGCAAGTTCAACTGGCAGGAATCGATTTTTTTGAAATTTTGCATGTCGGGATTGCCAATTACAATGCTCCGGTACAGATAGGTGCAGTTAATTTGAATGATAAAAATGCTCTGCAAATAGGAGTTTTTAATATCACCGGAAACCAAAGCCCCGGAATAGGGTTTCAGCTTGGCTTGCTTAATTACAACCCCGGGGCACTTATTCCATTAATGCCGCTATTCAATTTTTCGTTGGGGGATTCGGCTGACCGGAAGCAGCTTCCGGAGGATGCTGATGGTGTGGTCATACCATTATAAAAAAGAGAGATAAAATGTGATGCAAATGTTAAAACGATACCTCCCGGCACTTCTGATGTTTTGCGGATTGATCCTCGGGGCAGGGGAGTTCAGTGACAAGGGCATTATTTCCGGATGGAAATATTCTCCGCTGCAAGTAGATGTCGGACTGTTGAAAAACCGGAAATTGATGGATGAAACGACCGACTGCACTGTCGCATTCGGAGTTTTTTTGCTGCAGCAAAAATCTGCAGTCGTTTCAGTCGCCCTGATTGCCAACACCCTGCAGAATAATTACGGCATCCAATTGTCTCCTTTATTCATGGGGGTTGCCACTGATCGTAATTACGGAATATCGTGCGGATTGACTAATTATTCCAAAAAATGCTACGGCATTCAACTTGGCGTATGGAATTACAGTTTTGCCGGTAATGAAATTGCCAAAGAAAACGAACGGGTACAATTCTGCGGAGTGAATATTGCTGATGCAGTATATCTTGGGATCGCAAATTTTTCCAATGAATTTCAAATCGGCCTGTTCAATTTCAGCAAAGAGGCAACTTTTCAGCTTGGTTTGCTGAATTATAACCCCAAATCTTATCTGCCGTACCTGCCGCTTGTCAACTGGGATATGGGCCGGGATGTAAAAAATGAAAACCGGAAAAAGGAGTTGAAAACACATGAAAATCATTTGTAATTTCATATTCAGTGGAATTATCATGATCTTGTGCAACGGCTGTATATCTGCTGGATTCTGGCTGTTTGCCGGCAGTTCTGATGCAGATTACCCTGAATATGAAACAGCAGAATTTTATTTGAAACAACCCGCAAAACGGATCATTGTTGAAAAAAATTTCACCCCGCCGTTGCCCCCCGATGAAATTGTTAAATTTGTGGAAGATAATGTCAGCAAGGCTATCGGAGTTAAGGCTTTTGTTAATCCTCTGAAAGAAAAAGATGCCAAAGAGGCGGTAAAATTGGTGGTTTACCGTTTCCCCAAAGCCAATGGGGATGCGATGAGAGCTCACGCGCAAATGCCGGGTATGGTGGTTGGAATGACTTTCGGAGCTTTTGAAATTTTTGACCCGATCTTGCTGCCTTTCGCTATCTATCAGCATATTTTATCCCACTTCGGCGAACGGTATGTTTCTGTATTTTTTGATGATCAGAATAAAGTGATTTATGCTTATGGTTTTGACCTTTTTACCGGTGAATCCGCCCGTCCGCCCGCCGCTGCGGTTGACTTTATGGACACATACAAGGCTTGGTTTTCCCATTGCCGTTTTAATGGATATGGCATCGCAGAAAATTCTGATCCCAAGATATTTCGTGATGAAAAGTTTTATCTGACAGATGGTACTTTGTGTACACCTGGAAAGGAACGCTCTGAAAAATAACTTTTCGCAGAGGCAATATACTCAACAAGATGCTTTAAATAACGGATACGGGTTACAAATACCAGTCATCATACAACTTTTTTATTCCGAGCCAACAGCAGTACGCTAATCCGATCCCATAGCCACATTGCGACAGGCGGTTGTTTCCGAGAATGAGTGTAGAGTCCTCATCCCACATCCTCGTGATTGCTGTGACTGCCATTATTGCAAACAAGATGCCTGCAAAAAGCAGAAAAAGCATCAGTAATAATTTGAAAAATTTTTTCATTTCAAGAAAACTCCGATAATCCATAATATACATTATCCGGATTTCAAAGTCAAATTTTTCAAAACAATATCAGGGTATGAAGTTGCAAAGTTGAGAATATCGGCTATATTAATTACAGTCAATAAGGGAGGGCGTTTCGTGAAGTTATCTTCATTTATCAAATTTGCCGCATTTGGCATCAGAACGATCCTTTTCCGTCGGCAAACTCCGATCCTCGGAACCGTTATCCTTACGGATAAATGCAATCTGAAATGCAAACACTGTTCCGTCAACAATATTACTGCTGCCATTCATCCTTACAAACAGATTATCTGCGAAATGCAGACATTATACTCCATGGGATGCCGGATTCTTTTTTTCTGCGGTGGAGAAACTTTTTTGTGGCAGGATAGAGGCAAAACTTTGCGTGATCTGGTGATTAAAGCCAGAGAAATGGGCTTTTTGATCGTCAATGTGGTGACCAATGGGACCTTGACTCTCAATCTGCCTGAAGCGGATCTTATTTTGCTCTCGCTGGACGGCGACCGGGAAACGCACGATCTGATCCGCGGAGAAACTTATGACACGATCATCAAAAATATCCGCCGGGCATCGGCAAATAATATCGTTTTATATATGGCGATCAACAAACTCAATTTTTCCACGGTCAAGGATGTTATTCATACTGCCGAAAATGAAAGCAATGTCCGGGCCGTTTCTTTTAATTTTCACACCCCGTATCCGGATACGGAAGAACTGAAACTTTCCCGTGAAGAAAAAGCCCGATGCGCCGCCGTGATCAAAGCCGCGATCGAAGCAGGTTCTCCGGTTTTTAATCTCAAAAGCGCACTGCCTTATCTGGTGGACAACAATTTTCCGACCCCATGTCATCAATGCGTGGTAAGCGAAAACGGCAAGATCAGCATTTGCGGCAGATGCATCGATATTCCCGGTTTATGCGATCAGTGCGGATACTTTTTTGTTGCAGAATATACCTTGCTTTTCAAGGGAAACTTGCGGATAATACTGGATATGCTGAAAACTTATTTGAGGTATATATGAGTATTATTACCACAGTCACCCGCATGTATCTGACCAGATCATTCAAGCCATTTACTTTTACTGCAGATGACGGGAGAAATCCGCCGGATATTGCTAAAACCGAGCGTCCGGGATTGTATGTGCATATACCTTTCTGCCGGAGCATCTGCAATTTCTGCCCATATTGCAAAGAAACCTTTGATCGGGAACTGTATTTGTCCTATATCCAGGCTTTAATGGACGAAATAACCCTGTTTTCTTCCCGCAATTCTGCTCCCAAAGAGGTTACATCGCTTTACTTCGGTGGCGGTTCTCCGGCATTGGCAGCCGATCACCTTAAAGAAATTATTGATACCTTGAAACGATATTATCGCATAACCGACGGTATCGGTATCGAATTGCATCCGGATGATGTCAATATTGAAACATTGCTGAAGCTGAAAAACGCCGGAGTTTCCCGTATCAGCATCGGCATACAGTCATTTCAAAAGAAGTTTCAGAATCTACTTGGCAGGCAGGAGATCGACATTCACCAGATGAAGCACGCCCTTGCTGCGGTTGAATTTGAAACGGTTTCAATGGATTTCATCTTTGCACTTCCGGGACAAAATGTCAATGACTTGAAACAGGATATCGACACCGCATTTGCCACAGGAGCAAACCACATTGCAATATATCCTTTTATCAATTTTTCATTCGCAAATACGCCGGTTAAAGCCATGGGACATCGTGAAAAGCGCAAATTGCTCACTGAAATCACCGGATACTTGAAACATTCAGGGTGCTTCCGGGATTCTATCTGGACATTTGCCAGAGCCCCTGAACACAAATACTCGTCCATGACCAGAGACAACTTTATCGGTTTCGGGTGTTCGGCAACGACCTTGCTGAAAGATCAGTTCAGGATCAATACGTTTTCTGTCAAAGAATATTGCAACCGGATCCGGAATAATCAACTGCCGACAGCCTTGAAATGCGATTTCAGTATGCGCCAGCGGATGATCTACTGGCTTTTTTGGAGGATTTATACTACCAGATTGAAAGTCCGTGATTTTGAAGCTGCATTCGGAGTCACACTGACGAAGGCTTTCCGCATAGAATTACTGATCGCCCGGCTTGCCGGTCTGATTACCGGGGCAGGGGATGAGCTGGAATTGACCGGTAAAGGTGCTTATTATTTTCATTATTACGAGGGATTCTACACTCTGGCATATATTGATAAAATGTGGAGCTTTCTCCGTCATACACCTTTTCCGGAAAAAATGACATTATAAGCTTATTAATTTGCGGCAAACAGTACCTGGGATTGAGCATTATGCTGTTCCATAATTTTTCCTTTGTTTTCGTTCAGGGCAGGGGATGGAAATAAGATCGACGTAACTTCTTTTTGCCTGTCTGCATCAAATTTAGAGTCAGATTTCATCTCCACGACATATATGCTGTTGTGAAGTTTTGCAGCCAACACGCTACCAAAAACTGTCATATTGCACATAATAATGAATTTGTCCGGAAAACTGCGAGATGAAATAAAAAACATGATTGTGCTTTAAAAAAGCAGAACTTTCCACCGATACATTCAAAACGAACTGACTATGTTACTGCAAACAAAATGGATTCTGTCACAAACAGTATTCACAAAATTTAAAGCATGGCAACCACAAAAAATCATCTTCCATTCTTATATGTAACGTAGGCAAAAACAGCGGTATAAAACCGCTGTTTGTAACGTCGCATAATGTGCGTTATGTTAAGTTGTAAATCGGTAAAAACTCCTTCAGTTAAGTTGTATTGCTTTTATTACAAGTAATGTGTAAAAAATAAAAACTCTCCTGTTAATAACTTGATAATAAACGTCAACAACATTCTTGTGCAGTTTTTGGCAGCCGCAAAAAAAGTTCGATTTTTATCACTTTTACCGATTGCATTTTTGTATTTCCGGTTTTATATTTTAACGTTGACATTTCCGTATGTTGATGCATTGATATATTGACGTAATAAACAAAGAAGGATCGTATCTACCATGAAACCGTTTTTTGTCTTCTCTGGCCAAGGGGCACAATTCGCAGGCATGGGAAAAGATCTGGCAGAAAATTCAACTGCCGCAAAAAAGATCTTTGAAAGTGCAGACAATACATTGAAGTACAGTTTGAGCGAGATCATTTTTAATGGTCCGGATGCAAAACTGACTGAAACAATCTATTGTCAACCGGCAATCTACACCATGAGTTGCGCAGCATTGGCAGCTTTCGCTGAAAAATTTCCGCAAGTTGTCCCGACGGCTTGTGCCGGATTGAGTCTGGGGGAATACGGCGCGCTTTATGCCGGAAAAGCCTTTGACTTTGAAACCGGCTTGAAATTGCTTGCCAAACGTGCAGAGCTCATGGATGCGGCGTGCAAAAATACAAATGGTTCCATGGCTTCGGTCATTAATGGTGATCCGGAAGTGATCAAAGAGATTTGTGCCGGATGCAACGTTGATGTTGCCAACTTCAACAGTCCCGGACAAATCGTTATTTCCGGAGAAAAAGGAGCGCTTGCGGCAGCGGTCGATGCCCTCAAAGCCGCCGGTATCCGCAAAGTCATCGTGCTCAATGTCGCCGGAGCATTTCACTCCCGGCTCATGGCATCTGCAGGCGATGCTCTGCGCCCGGTGCTTGATATGACACCATTCGCCCTGCCCCGGATACCGGTTTATCACAACTATACTGCAGCTCCTGCGGACAGTGTTGATGAACTGCGCAGCAATCTTGCTGCCCAGGTTGCCGGATCTGTCCGTTGGGAAGAGTGCGTTCGGGCAATGGCAGCCCTTGGAGCTGACACCATGATCGAATTCGGTCCGGGAAATGTCCTCACTAAACTTTGTTCCCGCACCCTGCCGGAAATCCAAACTGTAAACATCAACTCTTATGATGCGATTGCAAATTTCAACCTATAGCAAAAAAGGATTAAAGAATGTCTGAACTCAATCTCAAAAAAGCCTCTCTTATTTCTCTTGGCGGAGCCGTTATTATTGCCGGTGGTATCATCGGCGCATCTGCCATGCTTCGCCGCCCTTCCCTCAATGTCAATTCGACCCGCACCAGTAAATATGTCGGGGTCAAGACAGTGACGGTGAAAGGTGTCGCTGAAAAAGAGGTCACCTCTGACCTCGGAGCTTTTGAAATTTCCATCTATTGCAATTCAGATACGATCCCGGGGGGGTATGCTGATATCAACCGCATCAACGACACTCTGCTCAAAAAGCTTGTTTCGTTGAATATTCCGGCAAGCAGCATCGAAAGTCAGTCTGTCGATTACGAAAAATGTTTCCGCGAACATACGGAAAAAGAGGGGCAGAAAACTATCATCAAAAGTGAATTCAGCCACTATCGCTTCACCCGCACCTGCCGGATCGTCTCAAAAGATGTTCATGCGCTTGCCAATGCTGCGATCAAGTTGAATGATTTGATTTCTGACGGGATCGAAATTTCCATTTCTCCAGTCCGTTTTTTTATCAGTAATCCGGAACAGTATAAACTGGAATTGGTTGATTCTGCCAGCGCTTCTGCTTATCAGCGTGCCAAAACGGTCGCAGAAAAGAGCGGCGCAGAACTCGGTGTCCTGCAAAACGCCCGTCAGGGAGTTATCCAAATCACCCGGGTCGCTTCCAACGATACCAGCGACTACGGCATGTATGATACTTCCTCTGTCCAGAAAATCATGCGTCTGGTGGTGACCCTGGAATTTTCGTTGAAATAATGGATCATTTTGATACATACTTTTTCGATTTCGACGGCACAATAGGTGACACTGAAATCGATATCCGTTCTGCATGGTTGTCGGCAATCTCCGAATTGGGATTGCCGAACGACCATTATGACTCCAAATTCCGGGTCGGCCCACCGATTCAGGATACTGCAAAAATGCTTTATCCGGATCTTTCCGCAGAAGATTTGCTTGTTTTGCAAAATAAATATAAATTTTATTACGATGACTGCGATGTTTATCGTGCCGTCCCCTACCCCGGAATCATCGAAGCTATGCGTGCCTTGCATCGTTCCGGTAAAAAAATTTATATTGTGACCTACAAGCGGTACAAGCCGCTGGAAAAATTGGTAAAGCAATTTGGTCTGGAGTTTTGCAATGGAATATTTGCGCCGGATATTATCGATAAAAATAATCATTTGCGCAAGCCGGAATTACTAGCACTTGCGCTTCAGGTTTCTGTGACTGCTCCGGAAAACGCTCTGATGGTTGGAGATACCGTGCTGGATGCAACGGCTGCCAAAGCATGCGGCGTGCCTTTTTGTGCTGTTACCTGGGGATATGGCTCAAGAGGTTCTCTGGAGAGTATTGGCGCGGACTTTATTATTGATCATCCATCAGAACTTGTCTGAACTCCCCTGCCCTCTTATTTCAAACCGGTGATAAAGCCGGATGCTCCTGACAGCATCATTTGCATTGCCACTGCCATAACGATCAATCCGGTCAACCGGATCACCGGACCGGCGAATGCAAAAAATTCCAGTGTTTTGGATATCCCGCGGCTGGTCAGCATCAATATCAGGTTTATTGTTAATGCCGGAAGCAGTGACAATAACGTTGAAATCGTCCCGTATTGCATGGAAAATGATATTGTTGCCGCAATCGTACCCGGTCCGGCAATCAACGGCGCTGCCAGAGGAACAATCGACAACTCATCGTATGAAGGATGCTTCTGCTGGTCGCTATCATGGTAAAATACCCCTTTTTGTACTGCTGCCATTCCGGAAAACAACAGCACCAATCCGCCGGATAACTGCAATGCGTAGAGTTGGACCCGGAAGATTTTTTCCAGCACAAAATGTCCACCGAGGCAGCATCCCAGTAAAATGAAAAATGCCGCCAGACTTGCACGTATTGATATATGCCTCACCTCTTTACCATTCAATTGCGGACGCTGCGCTGTCAGAAAAAATATTTTACTGGCAGGATTGATCAATGCAATAAAGTAGAGAGAGTTTTCAAAAATTTGCCACGCATAATTCCACATGATCGTTTATCCTTTGATAAGAGCTGCGATGAATGCAATACAATTGACCACACTGTGCATAAGTATTGCCGCCGCCAGATTTTGACGGCACAGATAAGTTAACTGAAAAAATATTCCCATGATAAATAATCCCGGGATGCCGAGTATAAAAAAATGCATCAACGAGAATGCCAGAGAGGTTAAAATAAATGCCGCGACCGTATTTATTTTAACTAATTCTCCATAAATTATCCGCCTGAATACGGTCTCCTCGACTACCGGAGTGATCAGACAAACCGCAATAAATAATTGGATCAACTGAAAGCGGCTGCATTTCGGCAGAAGCAAAAGCAGATCCTGTTGCTTGGCATAATCAATCGGTAATGTGTTTAATAAATTTTTCCAAAGCGGTATAACCAGCAAGGAGAGGAAAACGATTGCCAGATAACCGATCAGAACGGTTGATAAATCCCCCCAGTTTAACGGTTTTAATCCTAACGTCTGCGAAGAAGCAAAACATGCCGGAAGCGCGATCAGCGTACTGAGAAAAGGTATATATATTTCCGGAATGCCGAAATGAAAAATGATGGACGGAAAAAACAGCAGTGATAAAAGAACCCATGCACATCTGACCCATGGCAATGAGATCTTCCCCGTCCACGGTTCAGATGTTATCATCTACTGTAATCTCCCTTTCGGCTGCGCTCAAGTGCCGGATAGTTATTTTTATCGCATCTTCAGGGATCACCTCTCCGATACGTTCCGGCCACTCGACCAGAGCGATGGCTTGGGGATCATTGAAAAACTCATCAACTCCGAATGCCAAACCTGCTTCTGCCGAAGAGATCCGGTAGAGATCCAGATGATACAGCCGTTTGCCGCCGTCAAGAGCATACTCTTGGGCGATGGTGTAGGTCGGGCTGGACACCGGTTCAGTTACTCCAAGTCCCCGGGCGAAACCTCTGGCAAAAACCGTTTTGCCAGCTCCCAGGTCTCCATCGAGCGTCAAAACAGTTCCCCATGCAGTGTTTCCGGATAACTCAAAAGCAAAATTTTCAGTTTCTTTTTCAGAATGGGAAATAAATTTTTTCATTATCACGATCCTTATTACTGTTCACACATTGAATATATCCCGAAAAGCCGTTATATTCAAGTTTAAATATTGAAAAAAACAACTTTTGATGCTATATTAATAAAGTAAACCAAAATAAACTTGAGGGCAAGTCTGACAATGTGTGCCATTTCCGGAATTGTAAATACTCATGGTCGGTCATACAGTGAAATCATCACTGCCATGATGAACAGTCAACAGCATCGCGGTCCTGATGATTGCGGAGTATTCGAGTGTGAAGATGCGGCATTTGCCCATTGCCGTTTGTCGGTCATTTCCAGAGAAGATGGTCATCAGCCAATGATCAGCGACAATGGCAGGATTGTAGTAATACTGAATGGTGAAATTTACAATTTCCGGCAGTTAAGGACGAAACTTTCTGAAAACGGTCATAAATTTCTCTCTAATTCTGACACTGAAGTATTGATCCATCTTTACGAGAGTTTCGGCAGTGAATGTATCAGTCGTCTTGACGGCATGTTTGCATTTGCGATTTTTGACCGTTTGAAGCGGCGGTTGCTTCTCGGCAGAGATCGCTTGGGGCAGAAGCCCCTGCTCTATTTCATGGATGGTGACACACTGGTTTTTGCCAGCGAGTTTTCCGGTTTGCAGCAGCATCCGGCATTTCCGTATGAATTGGATAAAGAAGCCGTAAGCAACTTTATGTCCCTGCAATATGTCCCCCAGCCGGATACAGCTTTCCGCAACGTCCGCAAATTGCCGCCGGGACACATTATGGAACTTGATCTGGAAAACGGCAATATTTCAATTCGCTGTTATTGGCAGGCGGATTTTTCAATAAAGAACAGTAATCTCAACATGGATTCTGCTACCGCCAAATTGCGAACACTGGTTGAAAAAGCGGTTGAAAAACGTCTGTATTCCGATGTCCCGCTCGGAACATTTCTTTCCGGCGGAGTGGATTCCTGTATTGTTACCGGAATCGCTGCAAAATTGATGTATCCCCGTCCGTGCGACACCTTTACAGCCGCATTTTCTGCTGCTGCCTATGATGAGCGTGATGCTGCCAGGCGCTCGGCAGAGATCATCAATCAGGTTTCCGGAGGAAATTTACGGCATCATGAAAGAGAGATCCAGCCGGATGACTTTGCCATTGCCGAAAAGCTTGCGGCACATTTCGGAGAACCGTTTGCCGATGCTTCTGCCCTGCCCTTGTATCTGCTGTGCAATTTTGCCAAAGAAAAAATATCCGTGGCACTTTGCGGTGACGGCGCAGATGAAATTTTTGCCGGTTATGAGAGATATTTGGCAATGCGCTATGCAGAAAAAGTATATTGGATGCCGCAGACTGCCCGGAAATTTATATTCAACTCGATTGCCTCTTTGTTCCCTGAACATGGTGAAAGAAGCCGTTGCGGCAGGATTAAACGCCTGCTGAAACTGTTTGCCTCTCCGGAGCGAGTCGGGTATTTTAATTTACTTGACCGTTGTCCGGGACATATCAAGCGGGAGTTGTTCGGTCCGCAGCTTGAAGAAGTTGCCAATTTTGATTCATCACAGTGCTTCACATCTCTGGACTGGGAGCTGATCGCCAAAGACCGGGTGGAAAAACTTGAAGAACTGGATTTGAGAACTTATCTGCCGGGGGATATCCTGCCTAAAGCAGACATCTCCTCTATGGCAAATGCATTGGAGCTGCGTTCTCCATTTCTGGACACGGCGGTTGTCGAATTCGCTTCCCGGCTGCCCATGAAGTACAAATTGTCTGCCAAACGCAGAAAATACATTCTTTGTGCAGCATTCCCTGAATTCATTACACCGGAACTGTTGAATCGCCCCAAACGCGGTTTCGGAG
This sequence comes from Lentisphaerota bacterium, assembly GCA_015061495.1. Lineage (GTDB taxonomy): Bacteria > Verrucomicrobiota > Lentisphaeria > Victivallales > Victivallaceae > UBA1784. The sequence goes on along the minus strand of SUWL01000037.1, from coordinate 15,641 downwards.
TTCCTATTGCCGGATGGCTGCGTGATTCCTGGAAAGATGTCGCTTACGACAAACTTTTTAACTCCCGGATCGTTGCGGATGGTTTCGTCAGAAAGAATGCGTTGGAAAAATATTGGCAGCTCCATCAGGAGGGACGGGACTTCAGTTACCTGCTGTGGAATTTGATCGTCCTCGAATTTTTCCTTGAGCGTAATAAAAATTTACGATAACGCAGATTTCAAAGGACAGTTATCCGGAGCATCTTCTCCCCGGCGGTAAATATCCAGTATTTCCCTTGAGCCGGCGGCCAATTCCCGGCGCACCGAACGGCGCTCTCCTTTGATTCTGGCAATGTGCATGTGATCGTATCCGGTAGTTTGATGACGCATCCATGCGATAACTGCCGCCTCTGCCCGTTCTGCGATGGGAATCCGTTCCGTCCTGGCCACCGTCCCGCTGCCGACAGGAACGCTCTGATCAGTGACCGCATCTGCCAATTCCCACGCAAATTCCTCGTAGCGGGGAGCAAAATTCAAAAAATCAACAACTGCCTGCCGGAATTCAATAACATAAGCATCCTGTTTGGCTATACGCGCCTGTCTGGCCTGTTCAAGTTTGCGCAGATAGACTGGATTACTGCGTTCTTCCTCCAAATCTTTTCGGATCTGTTCAACCACATTTTTATCACACCACAAGCCGATGGATTCAATGCGGTTTTTCCGTTTGTGAACCACGCTCCAGCATTCGGTTCTGGCTTTAAGTCTCCGGGTAAGACCGGCATCGCCGGACGGGACAAACTCCCAATCCTCCGGGACGGTAACAACTTTTCCGTCCAGCCGGAAATCCCGGGGGCGGTTGGTGCGCCAAACCTGAATATCTTTATTGCTCATATTTCTTCCAGAAAGTAATTGCAGGAGCCGATGCCCAGCTTTTCTGCGTATGCCAGTTGTTCATGTCCTTTGAAACGCTTACCGTTTTTTAAAACCGCATCGTAACATGCAGAATCCAAAGCGACCGGGTCAAGAGAAGCAAATACGCCGATATCCGGAACACATGAAGTCATCCGCCGTGGTTCGCAATCGCACCCCGGCGCAATATCGACGGCAAAAGTAATGTAGATATGCCGCTTGCCGACATGAGAAGCATAAGCATATTCAGCAAGTTTTTCCCTGAAAAAACGTTTGCCGAAAAGCAGATTTTTCAATCCGGAAAAACGGAATACTGAAATCGCTTTATGCGGACAAATGGAAAAACACGCACCGCAGCCGATACACTTTTTTGTATCAATGGTCACTTTATCACCAAAGCTGATTGCACCGGCGTTGCATCTGGTCATGCACAATTTGCATTTTTTGCACTTCCAATTCTTTATTTTGGGCGTAACACTTAAATGCATCGCCATTTTGCCGCCCTTTGAAGCAAATCCCATTGACAGTTGTTTCAAAGCTCCGCCGAATCCGGCAAGCATATGACCTTTGAAATGAGAAACAACCAGCACCTGCTCTTTGTCAGCGAGTTTTTCTGCGATCGCGGCACTTTGGAAATATTTACCCCCGGAAACCGGAACCATGCGGGTTGCCTCCCCTTTTGCACCATCAGCGATTTCAACCGGGACCCGGGTAAATCCGTGTTTATGGGCGAGATTGATGTGCCGTTCAGCTTCGAAACGTTCTCCTCCATAGAGGACGCTGGTTTCGGTAAAACAGGTTTCCACGTTACGTTCGTTGAGCAAATCGATCAGCGGATCATAAATTTCGGGCTTCAAATAGGTGTGATTGCCACGTTCTCCAAAGTGAAGTTTGATCGGGATTTTACGTTCAAGCCCGATCCCGCTCCGGCTCAACAGAGCTTGCAGTACTGCTTTACCGGCATCTGCCCGTTCGGTATTGGTGGATTTGGCATTTAACGGATGAAAAAAGACTGTACTGCTCATAAAAGCATCCTCGGGTTGCAAATTAAACTGATTTTGAGATGATATCAAAATATAACGTAATTTTCTGCGCTTTTCAATCGCAAAGCGTAAAAAAAAGAAAAAAAGCCTTGAAAATGACATTAAGCGGCGTTATATTTCCTCAAGACAACCATAACACAAAGGAGGTAAAACATGGGAATCGGTCTTATCATCACAATCGTTGTCGCGGCAATAATCATACTTTGGTGGATCGCAACTGTCAATGGATTCCGCCGGCTTAAAGTTGCCATTCAGGAGGCATGGAGCGGTATTGACGTACAACTTAAACGCAAAGCCAATATCATCCCGAACCTCGTAGATACGATTAAAATGCAAATGGATTTTGAGAGCAGCGTGTTGACTGAGTTGACCGCGGCCCGCAGTGGTCTGGTCAGCGGAAATCACGCCGAAGCGATCGCCGCAAGCGATAAGATCTCCGCGATGCTGCCCTCGATACGTGCCACCGCGGAAAATTACCCGACCTTGAAAACCAATGATTCTTTTCTCAAACTGATGGAAGATATCCGGGATTGCGAAGATAAGATAACCTATGCCAGAAACCGTTACAATATGACCGTTGCCAAATACAATGCAGATATCATCATGATCCCAGCCAGTATCGTTGCCGGAGTTATGCATCTTGCACCGGAAGAGATGTTTGAAATATCCGTTCAAGCCCGTGAAGATGCCGATAATATGAGAATCAGTAAACTGTAACACTGTAAAAATGAATCAGTCCAATCAATATACACCCCCGTTGATCGCATCTGAAGAGATCCGCAAAAACTTTATCAAAAGTTATATTCTGGTTGCGGTTGTCATCGCGTTGATTTTGGGAGCGGCATGGCTGCTGGGATCTTTGCTGGGCGATGTGTCACTCGGCTTGCTCATCGGTGCTATCATGGTGGTTATTCTGCTTCCGATCCAGATCATGACTGCGAAATGGGTCATTTTGAGCATGACCCGCGGCAGGGCGGTCGATCCGGACGATCTCAAAGAACGCCGTTTGCTTCACCTTGCTCAAGGGTTGGCTATTTCAGCCGGATTATCCAGAGTTCCGGATGTGTATATCATTCCGACGGATGTTCCAAATGCGTTTGCTTCTGGATTGAATGAAGAAGGGGCTTTTGTCGCTGTCACGCAGGGACTGCTGGACACGATGAATGATCAGCAATTGGAGGGAGTTCTGGCCCACGAATTCGGTCACATCATCCATCGGGATATTATGCTCAATCAACTGGTGGTCGGTTTGATCAGCGTCCTGTTGCTGATTGTGGCTCTGATCGAGCATCTCGGATTCATGGAATTGCTGACCGGAGGGCGACGCAGACGGGATCGTGATTCCGGCGGAGGTGCAGTAATGCTGGTCTTACTGTTGATAGTACTCTTCATTCGTCCTTTGGCAGCTCTGTTAAGTGCATTGCTGCAGTCCGCCATATCCCGGGAACGGGAATATGCGGCTGATGCTGTAGCAGTGCGACTTTGCAGTTACAACGAGGGACTGGCAAGCGCATTGGAAAAACTTGGCGGAGAAAAACACTATTCCAACGAAGAAATCGATTCTCTCGGGAGCAAACAACTTGCGGCGATGTATATCCATTTCCCGTCAGCAGATGAATTGTTTTCAACGCATCCACCGATCCGGGATCGAGTTGCCCGCTTACGGAACATGTACTGAATATATCGGCAATATGGCGGATCGGAAACGAACGTTCCGATCCGTTTTTATTTTATAATTCCATATTTTTGCGGAAGTTTACTGGAAAAAAACACTCTTCGGTGCTAACTTATGGTTTTGTAAAAAGTTGAGAGGTTTTTTATGAAATATTACGATGTTGCGGTCGTGGGAGCCGGTCATGCAGGTTGTGAAGCGGCTCATGCTGCCGCCAGAGCCGGAGCAAGTGTATTGTTGGTCACATTCAACATGGATCATATTGCCCAGATGAGTTGCAATCCGGCAATCGGCGGCATTGCCAAAGGACAGGTCGTCAGGGAAATCGATGCTCTCGGCGGCGTTATGGGAATGGTTTCTGAAGCAGCGGCCATTCAATTCCGGATGCTTAACCGTACTAAAGGTCCTGCGGTATGGTCCCCCCGGGCGCAGTGTGATAAAGCAGCATATCGCGGCGGGATGAAATACCTGTTGGAATGCACGGAAAATATAGACATCCTGCAATCCGAAGTCACCTCATTTATCGTTGAAAATGAATCCGTTTGCGGTATAGTCACCCATCTCGGCGACCATATACGCACCGGAGCGGTCGTTTTGACAACCGGAACTTCTTTGAATGGAACATTGCATTATGGTTTGAATCACTATCCGGGCGGCAGAGCCGGTGACCAGGCATCTCGTGATTTGTCGGATGCACTGGTCGGGCAGCTGGGATTGGAACTGGGCAGATTGAAAACAGGCACACCTCCGCGGATATTGGCTAAAACTATTGATTTTTCCGGTTTGGATCTGCAGCCGTCAGAACCTCAATATGAAGAATTTTCCTTTTGGAACAAATCTCTGCGGCCATCACTGGTAAATGCAGTACGCCGGGATTTGCCGTGTTATATGCTGCATTCCACCGATGAAACAGCCGATGTCGTGCGTGCCAACATTGATAAATCTCCGATGTACAGCGGTGTGATCAAAGGTATCGGCACCCGTTATTGTCCGTCTTTTGAAGATAAAGTCATCCGTTTCCCCCAACACCCATATCATCTGCTGTTCCTTGAGCCGGAGGGCGCTGAAACCGGAGAGTATTATCTCAATGGATTCTCCAGCAGTTTGCCCCCGGAAGTGCAGAAAAAAATGCTTCGCACTCTGCCCGGATTGAAAGATGCGGTGATTTCCCGCTATGCTTACGCCATTGAATATGATTTTATTCCGCCTTATCAAACCGAGCGATGCTTGAGGAACAAGCGTTGGAGAAATCTTTTCACCGCCGGTCAGATCAACGGAACCAGCGGTTATGAAGAAGCCGCCGGACAGGGATTGATCGCCGGGATGAATGCCGCAAGATATGTCGCCGGTAAAGAAGCCGTTTTCCCGGGGCGTGATATCAGTTATATCGGAGTCATGCTTGATGACTTGTCCACCAAAGAGATCGTTGAACCGTACCGCTTATTTACCAGTCGGGCGGAGTATCGCTTGACTTTGCGGCAGGAAAATGCCGATCTCCGGCTTTGCAATCTGGCTCATCAATGGGGAATTCTGCCGGATGCCAAGTTTGCAGAATTCCGGAAATACGAAACCATATTCAATGAAAAATTGCAATTGTGCAAAGAAAATAAAATTGCCAAAACTCCGGTATTCACCATGCTGCGGGATATTGCCCCCGGAACACCGGTAAAAAACGTCCCGGACGTAGAGAAATTTTTGCAGTTGCCGGATGACCGGATCGGAAAGCGGGTGTTTCAGGAGCTGCTTATTTCGGCAAAATACAATGGCTATTTGCAGCGGGAAGAGATTGAGATCAGCCGTTTGAAAAAACTTGAGGAATCCGCTATCCCAGCTGATTTCGATTATTCCAATGTCAAAGGATTGTGCAATGAATCCCGGCAGAAACTGGAAAAGATCCGTCCTGCCACTATCGGACAAGCCGGGCGGATAGATGGTGTAACCCCGGCTGATATCGGTTTGCTGCAGGTATTTTTGAAAAAACTGCGGGGTTCAGACGAAGCATGAAAATTTCCGCATGGCAAAAATTCCGTTCTGACAAATGGGGTATCGCAGCATTGGCGGTGATCCTGATTTATCTGGCAGCAGCATTGAGTGTGGAAATTTATGACCTTTATTGCCGCAATACCGGCAGTACTCCGGCATACAGTCAATCATCGGCAAAGAGTTATCAGCCTCCGTCATCCGAACACTGGTGCGGAACCGATTATCAGGGCAGAGATGTTTTCTGCAGAATGGTCGCCGGAACATCCGGCGCATTGAAAACCGGGCTTTTTTCCGGAATCATTGCAGTATCCATCGGTGTCACTCTCGGAATGATTTCCGGCTATTGCGGAGGCAGGATCGACGAAATAACAGTATGGTTGTTCAGCACTTTTGCATCAATGCCAACCCTGCTTTTTATTTTAGCATTTGCATTGCTGATGGGACAGGATTTTCTTTCTTCCGATGCTTCTGACGTACTGAATACACTTGCCGGTATCCTCAATGTCGAATCCGGCATGCTCGGAGTGTATCTTGCTATCGGATTGACTGGTTGGGTCACATTATGCAAGGTTATCCGCGGCGAAACGATGCGGCTGAAAAGTCAGCATTACATTTCTGCGGCAAAAGTTGCCGGAGTCAGTGTATTTACTATTATCCGCAGACATATTTTTCCCAATGTTTTCCATCTGGTGATAATTTATTTCACCACCTTGTTTGCCGGAGCGGTAATGCTGGAAGTTATTGTCAGTTACCTCGGTTTGGGGGCCCAAACCATGCCCAGTTGGGGGTTGATGATCTCTGATGGTCAAAACCGTTTGTGGGCAGGTGTCTGGTGGGAAATATCCTTTGCTTCGCTGGCACTGCTGATATTGGTTCTGGCGTTAAATATTTTAGGTGATTCATTGCGCGATGCCCTTGATCCGCGCCGTTGAATCAGCAATTGATCTTTTTACCAAAACTTTCTTTGGTACAGCATGACAGTATTGCCGCGATAATTCCAAGAATCATCAATGCCCCAAAGACCAGCAAGTAAGAGTTTCTGCCGTATATTTTTATACCATTGACGATTTGAGGTGCAAAGATATCCATCAACTTGCCTGCCCCCCCGCTGAAAACCGCTGAAACAGCATAGGCGAATCCGTTTCCGACACATACCACGGTGCCGAAACAGTGTTCATCATTGCTTTCATTCAGCAGCGCGACGTAGATCGGCGAAATATTGCCGGCAAATGCCATCAGGATCATTCCAGTTAACGGCAGGATGCTTCCGAGTTCAAAAAACACTCCGCAAAAAATCAGTGCTGCTCCGGCAAAACATCCGCAACCGGAAAAAATAATTATCGGTAAACGGCGATTGCCGATTTTACGACTGACACCTGCCATAATAAAACCATTGACAGCGGCAATGATCATCGTGATCGTCAAAACGACACCAGCCGCCCTTCCGGATAAACCGCAGAAATCCTCGAGGAACTTTTTACCGATGGTTGACTGCAAAGCAAAATAAGTTCCGAAACTGATCCCGATCGCAAAAATCAAGCAACAATTCTGGCGGCTTTTGAAGACCGACAAATATCCCGGCAGAGAAAATCTGACCATCTTATTTATTTTACTGAAGCCGGTTTTGCGGGCATACATCACGTATGCGATATATGCGGCAAATGTTGCCGCCCCTGCCCCAAAGAGCATACCGAAATACCCGAAGCGATCAACTCCGGCAATAAATGGCGATGTCCCGGTAATCGATCCGGAATATCCGATGATGGTGGCGATCCCCAGCATGATCGTCATGGAATCAGGCGCGATCCGGCTGAATTCTTTGACCATGCTCAAATAAATCGATGCCGCTCCTGCCCCGGTCAAAAATCGGCAGGTATACAGCAAATAGAGATTGTTGTCAAATGCAGAGAGCAGAGAGCCGGTACAAAAGAGCATTCCGCCGACGATAATCACCCGGGCTCCGCCATAGCGGTCTGCCAGCACACCGACGATCAACTGGGCGAATGCATAAACGCCTAAAAACACCGCTCCCAAACGGGTAACTCCGGCAGCATCAAGTGAAAATGCTGATTGCAGTTCATCAAACGCAGCTCCGGGAATAATGACTTTTTGCAGATTGGCAAAGAAATAAAGCGGAGTTACCAACAGCAGGAATATCCATCCTGCACTAACGTTTCGTGATGTGATACCCATTTATCAGAATCCTCAACGGTGTCTCCGGTTAAAAGAATTGCGCCGGAACGATGATTTATTGCTGCGTTTGCCAGCGGAAGAAACGGGAACTTTTGCAGGCAGCTGCGGATTGGCGACCTCTTCAGGCATAATCAGCATTTCTTCGGTCGGCAAAGAGCTGCTGAATTGAGTATTGAGCAGCTTTTCGATCGGCGGCAAATAATACGCTCCATATTCACAGAGGAAACTTATTGCAGTACCGGTATTTCCCGCCCTGCCGGTTCTGCCGATACGGTGGATGTAATCTTCCGGCTGTTCCGGCAGGTCATAATTGACCACAATAGAAACATTGTCCACATGGATCCCCCGGGCAGCGACATCGGTGGCGATAACGACTTTTTCTTTGCCGGAACGGAACTTTTCAAGTATTTTGATTCTTTTTTCCTGTGAAATATCGCCGGACAACAGGGAAATATTGAATCCATAACGGGCAAGATCATACTGCAGACGCAAATTGACATCTTTACGGTTGCCGAAAATGATCATCCGTTCATATTCTGTATTTTTGAGAATATAGAGAAGCAATGCCAGTTTTTCTTCACGCAAAACAGAATAAAAGGTCTGGCAGATGTTGTCACTGACCATCTTTTCCGGCTCGCTCTCAAATACGACCGGTTCAGCAAGCCAACTGGATGCAAGATTAAGGATATCTTTATCCAGAGTTGCACTGAAAAGCAACGTCTGACGTTCGCCTTTGCGCGGCATTTGGGAAACGATCCGTTTGACATCCGGAATAAACCCCATATCCAGCATCCGGTCTGCTTCATCAATGACCAGGATTTCCACCTTTGTGAGATTCAAAGCTCCGGAACGGCTGTAATCGATCACCCTGCCGGGAGTGCCGATCAACACATCAAGCTGACAATCAAGAGCGGTCCGTTGTTTTTCGTGATCCATACCGCCGAAAACTACCGCAATATTCAATCCGGTAAAAATACCAAGTTCACTGGCATCTTTATGGATCTGCATTGCCAATTCCCGGGTCGGTGCCAAAACCACCATGCGCGGGGTCGCATTGGCACGATCGACGGCAGCCGGTTCTGCAAGCAAACGGGTAAAAGATGCCAGCAGAAAAGCCGCAGTTTTACCAGTCCCGGTTTGGGCTTTGCCTGCCAGATCCCGCCGTTCAAGCAGCGGCGGCAGAGTCAGCTCCTGGATGGCGGTACAGTATTCAAAACCGGCATGCTGGATTCCGAATTGAACGCGCTTGTCCAACTCCAGATCCAAAAAACGCATCTTTCCTTCACAAGGCGCAACTTCTTTCAGGCTTTCCGGCATCTTGGGCGGTTCGCGCCGCACGCCGGACGTTTTTTTATCCGGCTGCCTGGATTGTTTTTTTACCTTGTTTTTTGGTTTAACTTTACTGTTTTTTGAGGGAACTGATGTGTTACTTTTTCTTTCTTTCGGAGCATTTGCCGTAACGGGAACGGCATTTTTTGTGTTTCCCGTTTCATTGGAAAACAACTTTTTGAAAAATGATGTTACTGACTTAAACATTGGATGATTATAAGATGTTTTTTTCTTTCAGGATATTGATAATCTGCCTGCCCAGAACCTCCTGTAATTCTGGACGGCGCAATGCAAATTCGACATTTGCAGCTATAAAACCGGCGATACTGCCCAAATCATAACGTTTGCCGCTGATCCGGCAGCCGTAAACTGCTTCGGATGCCATTAAAAGTTTTACGGCATCTGTTAATTGAAATTCATTATTTACTCCGCGGGTTATTTTATGCAATGCGGAGAATATTCCCGGAGTAAATACATAGCGGGCGGCAACTGCCAAATTCCCGGGAGCATCGGCAGCCGACGGTTTTTCCACCAGATCATGCAAGCGTAAAATATCTCCATTGATCAGAGTCCCGGCGGCAATGCCGTAGGACGAAATCTTTTCCGGCGGGACTTCGGATAATGCGATCACCGATGAATGGTATTGCTCATACACTTTGAGCAGCTGCCCGATCACCGGAAGTTCTGAAAATGAGTCCATGACACAGTCCCCCAGCAGAACCATGCAGGGATCAGTGCCGGCAAAATTTTCTGCAAGTCTCACTGCTCCCCCCAACCCGTCAAGTTCATGCTGATAGACAAAGGTTAATTTTGCAAGTTTATTGAGGTTGAGCATCCGGTCAAACAAGGCTGTTTTGCCGCTTTCTTTGAGTCTTTTTTCCAACTCCACTGCCGGTTCGAAGTGATGTTTCAATGCTTCTTTGCCGGAACTGATGATAACCAGAATATCAGTTGCCCCGGCGGCAACGGCTTCTTCTACTACATATTGCAGTACCGGGGTATCCACCAGCGGAATAAGTTCCTTGGGGACAGCTTTGGTAAATGGCAGCATCCTGGTCCCGAAACCGGCGGCAGGAATCACCGCTTTGAATACCGGACAACTCATTGGCGCTCATCTCCGGTAACAATAGATGGTTTGACGACATCCACTCCGAAGCAGCTCAAATCTTTCTGGAGTTTCTGAAACATATCCCCGTCTTCAAAAGTACCGACGATCGCTCCGCCTGATCCGGTGAACTTTGCCGATGCTCCTGCATTACGGGCAATCTCTACCATGCGGCGGTTTTTCGCACTGATACTTCCGGAACAAACTTCACTGCGCAGATCAAAATTGCGATTTATCAACTGCGGGATAATGGAGAATTTTCCGGATATCATTGCTTCGCGCATCTGCACGGTCAAATCTGCCCACTCCTGCATTGCCGCAAGGACTTGCGGAACTTTTGCTTCGTAATCATCTTTAAGCCGGGAGTGCAATATTTCCGAGCCTTCAGCCAAATCAGTACGGTAAGCAACATAAAAATTTATGCCCTCGGGGATATCGATTTTTTCATAATTCCCGAAACCGAATTTATCCATGTACTCTCGATCAAAATCCATATAAACCGGATGATTGAATGCCTGTGCCACCCGATCCTGCAATCCGGCAGGAATACTCAATTCATCCCGTTCTGCCGCCAGTACAACGTTGGCAAGTTCGGCCGGCGGCAAGGCGACATCATAAAATTCGGCGATCGCCCGGATCGCTGCTGTGATGATTGCTGATGATCCCGCCAGCCCGAGACGGTTGGGAATATCGCTGTGATAACGGAGAGTGAAATTTTTCTTCTCAATGGTTATGCCTCTTTCCCGGCAATAGATCAGAAATTTGCGGGCAGAAGCTTTCAACAGACGGATACCGCCGTAATAACCGAAACGGCTGATTTTCCGATCAAGATCCTCCAAATTGTCAAACTCATTCAAATCTCTGGATGCCGAAAGAAATGAAATTGTGGGAGTTTCATAAAGCTGAACCGATGCACTGTAATTGTCAAATACAAAGGCGATCGTTTTACCGTAGTATCCGTCTGACGGATTCCCGATAAGCGCAGCCCGCGGATAAGCATTCCTGGTTATGATCATAAAATCTCAATCACTGAAAAAATCAACTTTGTTTACGACACTTTCATACTATAGCACGCAAAACCCTATTTTTCCAATAATTACGAAAAATAAATGAACTTTCCCCTCTGCCATGCCCAAAAAGTATTATTCCGGAAGTTAATCGGCAAAGTTCCTTGAAAAAATCCTGATGGCATGATATTTTATCTTTTATTATGATTAAATATATATTTCGCCGTACATTTTACTCTTTATGGGTCATATTTGGAGTACTGCTGCTGACGTTTGCGCTTTTTAACGTTGCTTCCGGAGATCCGGCAGCAGCGGTATTAGGCAAAAACGCATCGGTCGCAGACGTTGAGTCGTTCCGCCGTGAACTCGGCAGCGACCTGCCGTTATTCTACGGGAGATTTTGCACCACATCGGCATTCCAGGAATTCAACAGCAGTACCGCAGAAAACATCCGGTTGCCGCGATTGCTGGATACCGACAATATCGTTGCGGTCATTACCCGTAAAAGCGGCAAAGTTCAGGAACTCCCGATCGCCGATGATGCTCAATACTTTGTCCTTGAAGCCGACCGGGATGATCCGGTATGCTCATGCAAATTTTTCAGGGTTCAAAAATCGCCGTGGAACACCCAATTTTCTCGCGCATTGAAGGAGTTGGTTTCTTTCAGAAGCACGTTCCCTTTCGTATCATTTTTCAACTTCGGAAACACCTTGATGACCAAAGAACCGGTATCAGTGGTACTCAAACGCGGAGTCGGTCCGTCTTTGATGCTGATGCTGCCGATTTTTGCCGGAGAAATATTTTTCGGGATCATTCTCGCACTACTGGCGGTATCTTTTGCAGAAATGGCAGTTGACCGGATCCTGCTTTTATCGGCAGTTGTCACCATGAGCATGAGTTATTTGGTTGCAATTATTTTCGGACAATGGTTTTTGGGATATTGTCTCAATATTTTTCCAGTGTGGGGGTATGGCGGTATAGAATGTTTTATCCTGCCGGTGCTGATAGGAATTTTTTGCGGCATCGGCAGTAATCTGCGCTTTTTCAGAACAGTATTCGTGGATGAATTGCGTAAAGAGTATCTGCGGACAGCACGGGCAAAAGGAGCCGCAGAATTCACGGTATTCACCAGACACCTGCTACGCAATTCCATGGTGCAGATAATCACCCGGATAAGTGCCGGATTGCCCTTTATTTTCACCGGAAGTTTGCTGTTGGAATCGTTTTTCGGGATACCCGGACTCGGCTTCGCCGGAATGGAGGCATTGTACGACTCCGATATCCAGATGCTCAAAGCGCTGGTTTTATTCAGCGCAGTGCTTTTTGTAACCATGAATTTACTGACGGATATAGCCTATGCCTGGGCTGACCCGCGAATAAAATTGGAGTAGAAATATGTCAGACAGGAATTTTATGGAATTGTTATCACCAGCCGGCAGCCCGGCATGTGCGTTAGCGGCATTTGATGCCGGTGCAGATGCGGTTTATGCCGGATTGAGCAAATTCAACGCCCGGGAAAGAGGCGAAAATTTTACGCCGGAAATGATGAAAAAAATCGTCGACTACGCCCATCAATCCGGCAAAAAAGTATACTTGACCCTCAATACATTGATCAAAGAGTGTGAACTGCCGGAATTACTGGAAACAATGGATATCATTGATGACATCGCTCCGGATGGGGTATTGGTTCAGGATTTGGGTGTTTTGCAATTGGCAAAGGAGTACTATCCTGATTTGGTTTTACACGGCTCGACCCAAATGGGGTTCCACAACTCTGCCGGTTTGGCTCTGGCTGAAAAATTAGGATTATCCAGGGTCGTCCTGGAACGGCAGATCACAATGGAGGAGTTATCAGCCATCCGGAAACAGACCAAACTGGAATTGGAAGTTTTTGTACACGGATCACTCTGCTGCTCACTCTCCGGCGTATGTTTATTCTCCTCATATCTGGGAGGCTGGAGCGGTAATCGCGGCAAATGCAAACAGCCCTGCCGCCGCCGTTATTTTTCCAAAAGCGGCAATGGTTTCTTCTTCTCTCCTCAAGATCTTTCTGCACTGGATCTGATTCCGCAACTGCGGCGCATCGGTGTACAGTCGCTGAAAATAGAGGGACGTTTGCGCCAGCCGGATTATGTATCCAATACCGTTGCAGCATATCGGATGATGCTGGACTGTCCGGAAGCTGATTTTGAAAAGATGCTTCCCGAAGCCCGCAATTTGCTTTCCAAAGGATGCGGCCGTCGCTGGTCTCATGGATTTTACACAGTCGAATCCACCCGGGAACTGATCAAATCCGATGCAATCGGTGCAGCCGGTTTGCGGGTGGGGACAGTCGAAGCGATCGAAGACAACGGTTTCGGATTTACCGCACAGAAACGGGTCCACGTCGGAGACCGCTTGAGAATCCAGCCGCCATCCGGAGATGACGGTGTTGCCCTGACCGTAACCAAAATGTTTGCCGATAACCGGAATTCAAAATACGCCAGACCGGGACAGCGGACCTTTATTTGCTGTGACAAAGAGGTTGTTTTCAATGGCAGTATTTTCAAAATCGGAGAAAGTTTCCCGGATTACACCCGCCGTCTGGAGTCCCTGCCCCGGCGAAAAAAAACAGTCGATCTGGAAATCACGGTATCCGGCAGCAGTTTGAGTGTAAAATGCAAAAATGCATTCATCGATGAGTATACCGTTCCTCTGCAATTAAAAAACGCGGAAAAGCATCCGGTTGATTCTGCAAAAATCCTGTCGGCATTTGCCGAATCTGATTCAAGAGATTTTGCGTTGTCCTCTGACAGTACAGCCGTGGTTTCCGGCAATTGGTTTTTCCCTGCGGCAGAATTAAAGCAGATAAGAAGGGATTTCTGGAACGGATTTCATCGTCAAATCTCCCCGGAACAGCTTATTGACAATCGGATTTGTGCATTGGACAGATTCCGGACAGATTATCTTGCGCTGCAGGGATTGCAGGTAACTGAAGAATACTTGCGGGAAACCGTCGCAATGAAACCGAATGGGGCTGAACCGGCAGACCGCCGTGCCATCCGGGCAGATAATATATTTGACCTCAATAAACTTTCTCAAGAGGCAATACTGCCTGAATTCTGCCCGGAAAGCAAACTTGCTGCGCTGAAAAAAGCAATTGCTGCTGCCGTAAAATCCGGAATAAAACGTTTCCGGGTCACTTCGCTTTTCGGTCTGGAATTACTGCAGGAATACATGCCGGATATCTTTATTGCGGCTTCTGCACCGTTGCCGATATGTAACAGTGCGGCAGTCAGAGCGTTAAAAAATGCCGGTTGTTCCCGGATAATGGCGCATGTGGAAATGAGCCGGCAGGATATCATTGATCTGCAGAAAAAATCCGTTCTTGAAGTCGAATGTTTCCGGCTGGGCAGACCGTCTCTGCTTACGACCCGGGCAAAGATACCGTTTGCCGGAGAATTTTCTGATTCCAGAAACAACCGGTTTGAATTGCGATATGAAAAAACAACCGGTTTGTCCAGAATTTTTCCAGTCAAAGTTATGTCGATCCCCCGGATACCAGGCGTATTTGATTTTTACGATCTGCGCAACGCCAATTGGAAAAATGCCGAAACCGAACAATTTAATTTTGAGACCGAATGGCTGTAATTACAACCGCTGCAGAGGGATACCGAAAAAATACGGTATCCCTCTTTTTTGTCACGCGATAAGCTCAAATTTGGTGTGGATGTTTTGAGTACTTTCAGTAAGTGTGCTTACGCCGATGGAGGATTCTGGCATGGTTTGCCAGATTGTAAGATCGGCGGTCTGGCTGTTGGCAAAGAGCGTATCATCCAGTTGAGATGGCGCGGAAGCGCTCTCTTCAAAGAGGCATCCGGAAGCACTTTCCGGCATAGCGATTTCAGCGGAAGTTCCGGCGACCGCATCCCACGGTGCGGCGGCATTGGTCGCCTGGGTGATTGCCAACGTAAGATTGCCGTTGCTCTTTTGCAGACGGTAGGTTTTCCCGCCGTAAGTCATGCTGCCGGAAACGTTCACTTTGCCGAAGTTTTTTGAACCGTTGGTAATGGTAACTGAACCGTTGAAGTTTGCCGCGCCTTTGGCAAGTTCGTAAACGCCGAGTTGCTGATAATCACTGACCGTGACCGTGTAGTTCGGCGCACCGGTGATGCGCGACAAATCGTTGATAAAATACGAAGTGTCGGCGGCAGTTCTCCGGGAAATGGTAAAGTCGATCGTGGCTTTGGAGTTGGCAGAAACGCTTGCTCCGCCCCAGATGCTCAATGTTCCCTTGTGGGTCGCTCCGGCGGAGAGGACGACTTTGCCGCTTTGGATGGTGGTGTTATCCATTTTGCCATTCTGATAAGCAACTGCCGTGCCGCCGGTGATGGTGGCATTGATGGTCGTGCCGCCGCCGTAAACGTGGACGGAACCCTTATT